>NZ_JACMOO010000301.1 GCF_014377975.1 Ferruginibacter sp. | reverse complement strand
TTGATGAATACATTTATCGTTTTAATAAACGCAATATGAAAGAATGGCTATTTGATAATATCATAAATCGATTGATGAATGAAATACCACATTCTTACCCAGTGTTAAAAAGACTTTGTGCTTATTCTACTTAAACCTAAAAATGAAAAACAAATTTCTACTTACTTTCATTACAGCGATATTACTATTTTCATTCCCTAATTTAAACTACGGGCAGGCTCCCAACCTTGGAGCAGCAGGTAATTTTGTTTTTTTCACTTCTATTGGAGCAGTTTTAAATGGTACTTCTGCATCGCATATTAATGGGGGAGATATGGGTACCGGTGATGGTGCAATCAGTGGCTTCGAAAATTCCACACTAAGCGGTCAAATGCACGATGCCGATGCATTAACCAGCCAGGCTGCTAAAGATTTACTCACTGCGTATTTTCAAATGAAAAATACGGTTACAACAGTAGGTACCCATGCAAATTCATTTGGAAGTAACGAAGTGTTGGGGCCGGGTGTGTATAGTTTAGCCGGTGCTGTTTCAATAGCAGGCACTTTAACATTGGATGGGCAAAATAATACCAATTCAGTTTTTATTTTTAAATCATCTGCCGGCGCTTTTACTACCGGCGATTATGCTAAAATTATCCTTATAAATGGAGCTTCTGCCTGTAATGTTGCATGGGTAATTGAAGGTGCAGTAACTTTTGGTGCATATAGTAACATGCAGGGTACTTTTATTTCTTACAATGGTGCTGTAAAAATGAATACAGGCTCTACCCTTATTGGCAGAGGTTATACTACTAACGGAGCTGTTACTGTTGATGCTGTTAGTGTATCTATACCAGCTCAATGTAGTGATTATATTGCAACCAGCTGGGTAGGTAATACTAATGCAGACTGGAATTTGGCTGACAATTGGAATAACCAAATTATTCCAACAGCTGCTACTAAAATTACCATACCTGCCGGCCGCTTGAATTACCCGATTTTAATTTCAGTCATAGATACCGTACAAACCATCACCATCAATAGTGGCGCTTCTTTAACTATAAAAGGATCAACGCTTAAAATTGGGGGCGAAATTACTAATCAGGGAATATTGGATGTATCAGAAGGTACTATAGAAATGAATGGCATATCAGCTCAAACCATCTCATCAAATACCTTTTTTAATAATAATATTTATAATCTTATTATTAGTAATACAGTAACACTTACCGGAGCTTTAAATTTAACAGGTACACTATCTTTTGGAAATAATAATGATAGTCTCTTTACCGGTGACAGCTTAACTTTCAGATCGACGGTTAATGGTACTGCAAGATTGGCAGATATTACCAATGGAGGAATTAATAGTGGTAATACCGTTATTGGAAAAACCACGATAGAAAGGTATATATCGGCCGACCGGGCATGGCGCTTACTATCCGTGCCAATCACTGCCACAGGGGCGCCCACAATAAACACGGCCTGGCAGGAAGGAGTTGGAGGAAACTCGACAGCCAACCCTAACCCGGGCTATGGAGTACAAATTACAGGGGGCTTAACTGCTCATGGTTTTGATCAGGGTGTAAACAGTAATCCTTCCATAAAAATTTATAATAGTATAACACATACATTCAATTCTATTCCTGCCAGTACCGGTAAAAATATCTCCATAGCTTCCTACCCTGCTTATTTTTTATTTATCCGTGGAGATAGAAGCACTCAATTATCACAAGGTATTTCCGGGGCACTTACGCCTACAACACTAAGGATGAAAGGACAAATTTTTACGGGTAGTACTATGGTAAACGTAAATGCGGGTGGTGCCACATTTGTCGGAAATCCATATCCTTCGGCAATAGATTTTCATGCTTTAACAAAAAATAATGTAAATGATAAAATTTATGTTTGGGATCCCAAAATAAATGGAGCCAGCGGTGTTGGAGGTTATATAACCTTAATATGGAATAGTGTTGATGCAGTGTATGATAAAACTTCGGCAGCAAGCGCCGGAGTTAGCCAATATATTCAAAACGGCGAAGCTTTTTTTGTTGAAACAAGTGATGGGATTAATGCAGGTACGCTTGGTTTTAACGAAATAAATAAATTTGCAGGAGGCAGCGATTTTATATTTCGGGATATAACTGCAACTAAAAGTAAAAAAATGAGGATTGATTTATTTGCCATTAATTCTGCAGGAGCAGCCTCGTTATCCGATGGAGTGTTAACCACTTATAATGATGCGAATTTAAACGTAGTTGATAAAAATGATGCAAAAAAACTATACATTTCTGCTGAAAACATTGGCATAGGTAGAGAAGAAAAAGACCTCGCAATTGAAAGAAGAAAAACCATTACAGAAAACGATACCACATTTTTAAATTTATATAAGCTAAAAAAGCAAACATATAAATTACAAATAACTGCTGAAGGGATGAATAAAACCGGATTACATGCATTGGTAAAAGATAAATATTTAGGGGTCCAAAAAGATACATCGATAAATTTAGATGGAATTACTAATATAGTTTTTACGATTAATAACGATACTGCATCCTATGCTGTAAATCGTTTTAGTGTTGTATTTAGGCAGGATATTACGGTTTTACCTGTTAATTTTTTATCCTTAAAAGCACACAGGCTTTCAAAAGATATAGTAGTAGAATGGAAAACCGAAAATGAATTACAGGTAAAAAATTATGAGGTGGAAATATCTGCTGATGGAATTAATTTTACAAAAGCATTTTCAATAAATGCAAAAGCAAAGAACGGGGGCGCACAAACTTATTCCTGGATGGACAAATATGTTGCAGATGGGTTGCATTATTACCGTATAAAATCTATAGACCTACAAGGAAAATATATTTACAGTTTAATTGTAACTGAACTTATTGATAAGGGTTTAAATAAAAAAAATATAGTAGTATATGATAATATTGTAAAAGACAACCAGGTTTCGCTGGCCTTATACAATATTGATAAAGGCAGTTACATTATAAAAGTATTCTCAATGGAAGGAAGGATTGTAGCGCAATGTACAATTGAGCATGCAGGCGGAAATTCAGTACATAATATTTTAATAAAAAATTATTTTCCCCCGGGCAAATACGAATTGATTTTATCTGATAAAAATTTTAATTATCACACATCTTTAATAAAAAAATAGTTTTTTAGCGAAACATTTGTGAGGCAGGTTAAAATAAAAGGCTTCCATTGCTTGCACGGGCTCAACAGGATAGTGTTAGACAGGAGTTAATTATTCATTTTTTGCGTGACTACTTATTAATGAAAGAAACATGGTTGGTCAGACAAGCCAGCTGATTTAAAACTAAAGCACGCCACTATAAATGAAAGAAAACAGACAACGTTTAATTTCCTGTTGCCTGCCTTAATCCATTCTATGTCTTTTCTGTAAAACACCAATTACGTCCTGTAAAACAAATCCTTTTGCATGCAATAAAATAAGGTAGTGAAACAATAAATCAGCCGCTTCATCTTTAAACAAATCAGCATTATCATCTTTGGCTTCAATCACTAATTCTATCGCTTCTTCGCCCACCTTCTGGGCAACTTTATTGATACCTTTTTTAAACAAGGATGATGTGTACGACTGATCGGAGGGATTGTTTTTTCTATCTGCAATAATATTTTCCAACTCAGATAAAAAATGAATGCTTCTATTTATTTCATTGAAACAGGTATCGGCTCCGCTATGGCAAACAGGCCCGACAGGATCAGCTTTTATCAGCAAGGTATCGTTATCACAATCCACACTTATAGACTTCAATAAAAGAAAATTACCACTTTGCTCTCCTTTTGTCCACAACCTGTTTTTGCTCCTGCTATAAAAAGTAACTTTTTGCAACTCCTTTGTTTTTAACAACGCTTCTTCATTCATAAATCCAAGCATCAGCACTTTGGCTGTAGCAGCATCCTGAATGATGGCAGGTACAAGGCCATCAGCGTATTTTGAAAAATCAATGGTCATCTGTAATTATATTATTTTGTTTAGGATTATCCTTTTTCAATTCTTCAATTAATTCTTCTGTTCTTTTGTATAACCATTGGCTTTTGTTATCATTCCGGCCTGCCTGCAAGTTGCGTATTTATGTAAAAAACTAATTAATACAATAGCACCCAATTCAATAAAAAAGACAAACATTTTCATAACCGGATACTGATATTTTGTGTTGCCAGGTATTTCTTTAAAGCGGGAATCTCAATTTCCTTATAATGAAAAATGCTTGCAGCCAGTGCCGCATCCGCATTTCCAGCCTGAAATATTTCTTTAAAATGTTCCATGGTACCTGCACCACCAGAAGCAATTACGGGAACAGGCAGTTCAGCAGATAACAGCAAAGTAATGTCAACAGCAAAGCCTGCCTTGGTGCCATCATTGTTCATTGAAGTTAATAATATTTCTCCTGCTCCAAGGACCACCGCTTGCTTTGCCCAATCAATTGTTTTGGTATCAGTTTTCGTTCTGCCGCCATTTAGATAAACATACCATTGTCTATCGGCTTCTTTTTTTGTATCAATGGCCAGTACCACACACTGACTGCCAAAACGATTGCTCAAATCTTTTATCAATGCAGGATTTTTATAAGCTGCTGTGTTGATAGAAACCTTATCAGCGCCATGTTGCAGCAATATTGCCACATCTTCCACTGTGCTGATTCCACCACCTACAGTAAAAGGAATATTGATATTAGCGGCAATTTTTTTTACCAGTTCAATCAAAGTTTTCCGTTTTTCAACGGTGGCTGTAATATCTAAAAAAACCAATTCATCTGCGCCCTGTTGAGAATACAATAATGCGAGTTCCACAGGGTCTCCTGCATCACGTATATTTTCAAAATTTACCCCCTTCACGGTACGTCCATCCTTAATATCCAGGCAGGGTATAATTCTTTTTGTAAGCATTTAATTGATACTTAAAAGTTGTTGTAAAGAAATATTTCCTTCATAAATCGCTTTGCCAATAATGGCTCCGCTACAGCCGATCGTTTTTAATTCTATTACATCATCCATGGTGGTTACACCTCCGCTTGCAATCAGGTTTATTTCAGGATGGTATTCTTTAATCTGTTTGTAGAGGTTTATAGAGGGTCCTTCCATTGCACCATCCTTTGATATATCGGTACAAAAAATATTGATAACTCCCAAGCCAATCATCTTACCAATAAAACTAAAAATATCAATGCCCCCGTCTTCCAGCCAGCCACCTATTTTTATCTTCTCTTCCAAAACATCTGCCCCAATTAAAAACTTATCAGCACCAAATTCCATCAACCATTCTTCCAGTAATTCAGGATGTTTTACTGCCAGGCTTCCGATGGTTGCAATGGATGCTCCGGCATTAAAAATGCTCCCAACATCGTTTATATTTTTTATACCACCACCATAATCTATCACCAGGCTGGTTGCAGAAGCAATTGCTTCCAGCACAGCAAGGTTAACAATTTTACCCGCTTTTGCACCATCCAGGTCTACAATGTGTACCCGCTGCAATCCTGCATCCACAAACTGTTTGGCTACTTCTACCGGGTTTTCGTTGTACACTTTTTGTTGCGCATAATCGCCCTTTGTAAGCCGAACGCATTTCCCGTTAATGATATCAATGGCAGGAATTATAGTCATGGTATCCGTATAAAATTTTTTAAAATTGTTTCGCCGGCAGTACCAGATTTTTCAGGATGAAACTGCACTGCATAAAAATTATTTTTTTGCAACGCCGCACTAAAGGGCAAAATATATTCAGTGGTAGCAACGGTTTCGTCACTTAACGCGGCATAGTAACTGTGCACGGTGTACATAAATGACTGCTCAGGTAATTCATTAAACAACACTGATTTATAACCGTAAATATTGTTCCAGCCAATCTGCGGCACTTTTAATGCAGGAGATGAAAATAGTTTTACTTCTGTATCAAAGATACCCAGGCAATTGGTATCGCCTTCCTGCGAATGTTTACACAGTAACTGCAGACCGAGACAAATACCCAATACCGGTTGTTGTAAAGAAAGCAGTAATGTATCCAAACCTGTTTCCCTAAGATATTGCATGGCAGATTGTGCATGACCCACACCAGGAAAAATTACTTTGTCTGCCTGGCGAATGCTATCAAAATTATCGGTAACAACAGATTCTACCCCTATTCGCTGCAAAGCATATTGAACGCTTTGTACATTGCCCGCATTGTATTTTACTATTGCTATCATACCCCTATCCCAAAAGATGGATTTTACTCCAATGTTTTAAGGCTTTTTTAATTTATTTGTTTACTTCTATCCTTTTACTTTATAACAAACCTTTGGTTGTTGGTAATGCATTATTATTAATATCCCTTTTTACAGCCATCTTAATTGCCTTGGCAAAACCTTTAAATACCGCTTCAATTTTATGGTGTTCATTCTCCCCTTCGGCTTTAATGTTTACGTTACATTTGGCAGCATCACTGAAAGATTTAAAGAAATGAAAAAACATTTCTGTTGGCATTTCTCCAATTTTTTCTCTTTTAAAATCCGCCTGCCACTCTATCCAGTTACGCCCACCAAAATCAATGGCAACCTGGGCAAGGCAATCATCCATCGGCAATAAAAAACCATACCTTTCTATCCCGCGTTTATTTCCTAAAGCCATTGCAATGGCTTCTCCCAGCGCTATTCCGGTATCTTCAATGCTATGGTGTTCATCAATGTGCAGGTCGCCCCGGCATTCAATATTTAAATCCATGTTACCATGTCTTGCAAGCTGATCCAGCATGTGATCAAAAAAAGCGAGTCCGGTATTGATAACTGCTTTTCCTGTTCCATCAAGATTTACTTCCACCGTTATTTTTGTTTCATTCGTATTACGATGATGTATAACTTTTCGTGGAGGTAATTTTAAATAATTATAAATAGCCTCCCAATCAGGAGTTTCTAAAACGATGGTTTCATTTTTTAATTCATCAACAGTATCCTTAATTTCGGATGCACCAAGCGTTGCATCAATATTAAGCCAAATGCCTTTACAATGCAGGTTTTTTGCTAGTTGCATATCCGTAATCCTATCGCCAATTACGAATGAATTAATAAGATCATACGCCTGGTTACTGATGTATTGTTTCAGCATCCCTGTTGCAGGTTTACGGGTAGGTGCATTGTCTGCAGGAAAGGTTCTGTCAATAAAAACTTCCGAAAAATGAATGGCCTCATTGGCAAGGTTGGTCATTACAAAATTTTGTACCGGCCAAAAACTACCCTCCGGAAAAGAAGCTGTTCCCAATCCATCCTGGTTCGTTACCATCACCAACTCATAATCCAGTTCGGTGGCTATCTTACGCATGTAATAAAACATGTTGGGATAAAATTCCAGTTTCGAAAAAGAATCCAGTTGATAGGTTGGTGGCGCTTCTTTTATCAGCGTACCATCCCGGTCAATAAATAAGATTCTTTTGGCATTACTTACTGACATATTTTTTACTGATTATAATTTTTTAATACCTGAATGAGCTGTTGATTTTCTTCAGGTGTACCGATTGTTACGCGTAAACAATTGTCACAGCCCGGCTCTTTACTTCTATTGCGTACCACCACTTCATTGTCTGATAAGTAGGTATACACTTTAGCTGCATCGTTTACTTTCATTAAAAAAAAGTTAGCATCACTGGGATAAATAGTTTTAACAAAAGTAAAATTACCCATTTCTTTTATAAGCCATTCTTTTTGCTTCACAACATCATTTATCCATTCATTTACAAGATCAATATTTTTTAAAGCCGCTACTCCCAGTTGCTGGGAAGCATCATTGATGTTATAAGGTGGTTTTACTTTATTGAACAGCTCAATAATATCCATTGAAGCATAACACAGTCCCAGCCTTAATGCGGCGAGCCCCCAGGCCTTGGATAATGTTTGCATCACAATCAGATTGGGATATTCTGTAAGCTCTTGTATGAATGTTTTTTGCTTTGAAAAATTGATGTAAGCCTCATCAATGATAACGATACCTGAAAAATTATTCAATATAACTTCAACATCTTCCCTGCGCATATTGTTTGCAGTGGGATTGTTTGGCGAACAGATAAATATTAGTTTGGTATTGTCATCTACAGCAGCCAGGATGCCTTCCACGTTGAGTTGAAAATGGTTGATAAGATTTACTTTTTTGACGGCCACATCATTGATGTTACCACTTACTTCATACATGCCGTAAGTAGGGGGGCATACAATTACATTATCAACAGCGGGTGTACAAAAAATACGGTATGCAAGGTCAATCACTTCATCACTGCCATTGCCTACAAAAACATTTTCGGCAGGTACGCCTTTAATGCTGGCCAGTTGAAATTTTAACTGCCATTGCAAAGGATCAGGATAGCGGTTAAACCTATCTGGCAAAGGTGAGCCGTAAGCATTTTCATTTGCATCTAAAAATACAGATGCCTTTCCTGTAAATTCATGTCGGGCTGATGAATAGGGAGTCAGCTTTTGAATATTATCTCTTACCAGTTTTTGTAAATCAAATTGCATTGATTAAATTTTTATCTTCATTTAGTATTTATCTTCAAAATATATTACAACGTTGCCAACCTCACAGTCACTGCATTCTTATGGGCATCCAACCCTTCAGCCGACGCCATTATTTCAACTGCATTACCAATATTTTTAATGCCTTCCTTGCTTAGTTGCTGAAAGGTTACCTTCTTAAAAAAACTATCCAGCGATACACCGCTGTAGGCTTTTGCATAACCGTTGGTTGGTAAAGTATGGTTGGTGCCGGATGCATAATCGCCAACGCTTTCAGGTGAATAATGACCCAGGAAAACACTTCCTGCATTGGTTACCTTTTCAGCCAGCACTATGGCATTGTCTGATGCAATAATTAAATGTTCAGCAGCGTATTCATTCAGCAAATCAAAAGCGGCATCCACTGTATCCATTACTATCAGCCTT
Source organism: Ferruginibacter sp. (assembly GCF_014377975.1). GTDB lineage: Bacteria > Bacteroidota > Bacteroidia > Chitinophagales > Chitinophagaceae > Ferruginibacter. The sequence goes on along the minus strand of NZ_JACMOO010000301.1, from coordinate 30,064 downwards.
GTATTTTTTAATGCTTTTACAGCAATATCTTTTCTTGATAAGGCAGTTAGTTGTTTATTAATTTCAACTTTCACCTCCTCCACTATTTTTTGAGATGATGATACCAAAACGACCTGGCTATCTGCACCATGTTCTGCCTGGCTCAACAAATCTGCCGCAACAAAAACAGGGTTAGCAGTTTCATCCGCATACACGGCTACTTCACTGGGACCAGCCGGCATATCAATGGCAATGCCTTCTTTATTTACTAATTGTTTGGCGCAGGTAACATACTGGTTACCCGGACCAAAAATTTTATATACCTGCGGCACAGTTTCGGTGCCATAAGCCATTGCAGCAATGGCCTGTGCACCACCGGTTTTATAAATGTTTTTCAGACCGATTAATTGGGATACGTATAAAACCACCGGGTTTATTTTTCCATTTTTATCAGCGGGCGTACAAACTATTATATCGCTGCAGCCCGCAATCATAGAGGGTATACCCAACATTAGCAAAGTGGAAAATAACGGGGCGGTTCCTCCCGGAATATACAACCCCACTTTTTGAATAGCGATTGATTTTCTCCAGCACACCACGCCGGTAGTTGTTTCAGTTTGTTTGGCAACTTCTTTTTGCGCATCATGAAAAACGGTGATGTTATTTTTTGCAATTGCAATTGCCGCTTTCAAATCCTCACTAACTAATTTAACAGCATCGCTTATTTCCCCTTCACTAACTTTTAGCTGATTCAACACTACCCCATCAAACTTTGCAGCATATTTTTTTATTGCAGTATCACCGTTTTGTTTTACGTCCAGCAAAATGGGGCTTACAATACTTTCAAGAGATGAACTGTCAAAAGCCGGTCTTCGCAATATTTCTTTCCATTCCTTTTTTAAGGGATTTATAAAAACCTGTTCCATACTTATTCTTTAAAAATAAAAAATTCAACTTATCCTTTACACAATCATTTTTTCTATTGGCAATACAATAATTCCTTCTGCACCAAATGATTTTAATTTTTCTATTACTTCCCAAAAATCATTTTCATTTACCACACTTTGTACACTGCTCCAACCTTCTTCTGCCAACGGCATAATGGTGGGGCTTTTCATGCCTGGCAATAAAGACGAGATATTTTTCAACTGATTGTTGGGAGCATTCAACAGAATATATTTATTGTTTTTAGCTGTTTTAACGGCGTTGATGCGTAACAGTAACTTGTTTAGAATGACTTTGTTTTCTGCAGATAATTTTTTATTGGCGGTAAGTACGGCCTCTGATTGCAACAACACTTCTACTTCTTTTAAGCCATTGGTAAAAAGTGTACTTCCGCTACTGACCAAATCACAGATCGCATCGGCCAAACCTATACCAGGCGCTATTTCTACTGATCCGCTGATTTCGTGAATTTCTGCGTCAATATGATTGATGGTTAAATATTTTTGTAAAATCGTTGAATAAGTAGTAGCAATTTTCAACCCGTTTAAATCACTATATCCATTGTACAGCATTGCCTTTGGAACGGCTATACTTAAACGGCATTTACCAAAACCTAACCTGTAAACAAGATCAATATCTTTGGCTGTTTCCAGCAATACATTCTCCCCTACAATACCAATATCGGCAACGCCATCATATACATACTGCGGGATATCATCATCTCTTAAAAAATATACTTCTATCGGAAAATTAAAAGCCGCCGCCTTTAATTGTTTGTTTCCGTTATTCAACTCAATACCACACTCTTTTAAAAGCCTGATAGAATCTTCGTACAACCTTCCTGATTTTTGAACTGCAATTTTTAGCATTGTTTTTTCTTTATTATCCAGACTTTAGAAATCCTATTATGTACATTATTAAAAAATAAAAGGGCTTACCTTTTGAGTAAGCCCTTTTTGAAATTATGTATTGATTACATACAAATCAGCATAGCTTACCCAGCGGTAAAGAATGATGATCGTGTATGTGACTTGTTTTTTTCATTGAAAGCACAAAGTAAAGCCTGATAAATTATTTTACCAAATAAAATTTAGAATGGATGGATATTAATGCCCAAACCCGGCAAATTAGTATAAACGATGCGGCCATAATCAAAGCTTACGCCGGTACCAATATTTTCTGCCAGCAGTAATGGGCCATCCATATCAATAAAGTCTGCAAGTGGTGCTAATTGTGCTATTGCAGTGGTACCTATATAACTTTCATTCATACAGCCAAGCATTATCCGCATATTTAATTCTCTTGCCTTTTCAATCATTCTACGGGCAGGTGTAATGCCGCTGCATTTTGTTAATTTGATATTGATGCCATGAAAATAGCCGCTACATTTTTCAACATCGGCTTCCCCAACACAACTTTCATCTGCAAAAAGTGGCAGGCAGGATTTTTCAAATAATATTTTCATTCCTTCCCAATTATCCTTTGCCAATGGTTGCTCAACCATTTCAACGCCTAACTCTTTTAACAGAGGAATTTTTTCGAGTGCTTCCTTTACAGTCCATCCTTCATTTGCATCTACTCTAAACAATGCGTTGGTATGTTTTCTCAACTCCGTTACCGTTTCAATATCTCCTGGAACTCCTACTTTTATTTTATATACCGGCCATGGTTTTTCTTTCATTTTTGCTACCATATTCTCAATAGTATTAATACCGATGGTATAATCTGTAACCGGAGATTTACTTGTATCTAATCCCCACAAATTATTCAGTTGTTTTCCTTTAAGCTTACCGTATAAATCCCATCCTGCCATGTCCAAAGCACAAACCAAAAACGAATTTCCCGGAAATAAATGATGCAAATAATGCCAGTATCTTTCAGGATCTGAAAAGGCAAACTTTTCCAAAAAAATCTTTTTTTGCTCCAGGTCGGCAATCATTTTTTCAACTGGAATATTATAGTAACTGATAGCAGGAGCTTCGCCGTAACCCTTTACCCCAAAGTATTCCAGCTCAACAACCAGGGTTGGCTGGTGGGTTTTGGTACCCTTTGAAATAGTAAATGGATGATGAAACAATAGTTGATACTCTTTAAACTTTATGTTCATTCTAATCTATTTTATAAATTTATGATTGAGTGCAATTTAATAGTATATTTACTCATTAATAATTAAACACTCTTACCATGAAAAAAACTTTACTACTCTGTTCATTGGCTATCTGTTCTTTACTAGCTCAGGCCCAATTTCCCTACAATGGTACCATTACTACAACAGATCCAACATTTCACAGGCCCGATCAAGGATCGCCTCCTACCATGCTTTCTGCGCAAGGTACCAATGTATATTATAAAGTTGTCCCGTATATTGTAACTGCTACGGGGCTTGTTACAATTACATGCACATCACCAAACCGCGACTTTGACACTTATGGTTTTTTATATAGTGCCCCTGGTTTGGATCCTTTAAATCCATTAACCAATGTTCTTTTAGGCGATGATGATTCCGGACCCGGTTTAAATTTTGCCCTCACCTACGATTTTACAACTACTGGTACTTATTATATCGTTGTAACTACATTAAAGCCAACCCTAACCGGAAGTTACACTTTAACCATTACCGAGGCTAGCCCATTACCCGTTAGATTAATTTCTTTTACTGCTGAAAAAAATAGCAGTAGCAAAAATTTATTAAAATGGGTAAGTTCGGAAGAAATAAATATTTTGAAATATGAAATTCAGCATAGCAGTGATGGTACCAGTTTTAAAAATATTGCAGGAGCAGCAATTGATGCCCGTAATTTAGCTATCAACTCGTACTACAATTACGCTGATAATGCCCCTTATCAAGAATTGAATTTTTACCGTTTAAAAATAACTGACAGAAGTGGATCCATTACTTTCAGTACTATTGCGGTGATCAATAACGGTAAAAATATTACTGCAGGTGTAAGTATTTTTCCAAACCCTGCTGTTAATTTTCTGAATATTCAAACCAGTGCCGGACAAAATGGAAAAGCTGCTGTTTCAATTATTTCCGGTGCCGGACAAATTGTTTATAAGTCGGATTATACCATTGCTTCCGAAAGTATCATTAATCTGAATGTGAAAAACCTTTCAGCAGGTTATTATGTAGTACGCATTGAAACAGCAAATGGCGAAACAACAACAGTACCATTTGCAAAACATTGATAAAATAGAAATCATTTAAAATAAAAAAGGATATAAAATATGTATCCTTTTTTATTTTACTACCATTCAATTTTAACGGCCACTTGCCTGTACATCTTTTTTAAGGTCTTCATTAAAAGCAGTTTCTTTTAACAAGTCTTCCAACGTAAGGTGCATTCTGTATCGCCAGTAATGTGCAGGATCAGATGGAATATTGATGCGCTCATCATTGGGATTGTTTCTTCGCAGGGCTGCGCTGCTACCTAAAATATCCTGCAACTGAAAGATGCTCCACATGGCAGGAGAATACAGATGCTGCGATACAATTTCTTTGTTAAGGTATGGTTCACAATAAAAGGGTGCAGCTCCATAATGGCCAAGCATATTGTTATAAAAATATTGGGTTTTGGAAGGGTCTTCTTCCCACCAGCCTCGTACTGTACTCATATCGTGCGTAGATGGGGTAACCACACTTAAATAAGGTGCATCCCGGGGATGAAAAAAGATAAGGCCTGTTTGTTTGGGCATTCTTTGTATCTCCAGGCTAAGCACTCCTAACTGCCGCATAACATCCGGCACACAATCCGGCACCATACCCAGGTCTTCGCCACAAACCAGCATATCTGTACTGCGCTTTAACTCCGGAAGTTTTTCCATAGCCTGTTTTCTCCAAAAATCATCCTGGCGGCGAAAGAAATAACTAACATACAGGTCTTTGAGTTTTTGTTTGGTATTCTCATCCAGATCTCTAAAAGAAGTTGTATTTTCCATACCGATGCGAAAATGAAATTGCTTCATCCCTGAGCCCGGCTCTTCAATAAAAATAATATTGCTGATAAGATCAAAAAGACCGCTTTTAATTAGTTGAGTAAAGTCTGTTGCAGTTACCTGGTTAAAATAAACAGCTACTTTTCTTTGTGTATCAAAAGCAGGTTTCAGTTCATAAAAGCCATCTGCCTGTGTTAAAAAATTTTCTTTTACAAAATCAGCCCGCTCTTTAAATTTTTCCTGCAATACATACTCGGTGATGTAAGGTTTACAATACCGTTGATACTGAAAAGAAATATTGTTTTGAATTAGTTCACTGATCTGCACTGGAATAGCCGGTACAAAATGCCCCAGTATTCCTTCAACGGCATCTAAAGGAATGCTCCATATTCTAAAAAAACCCAGGATATGATCTATACGAAATACGTCAAAATATGCACTCATTTGTTTAAAACGCAGCCGCCACCATGCAAAATCATCCTCCTGCATTTTTTTCCAGTTGTAAGTAGGAAAGCCCCAGTTTTGTCCCTTCACGGCAAAATCATCCGGAGGAGCCCCGGCCTGTGCATCCATATTAAATAAATCCGGCGCCATCCACGCATCACAGCTGTACCGGTAAATACCAATGGGTAAATCTCCTTTTACCACGATGCCATTTCTATGTGCATACAATGTGGCTGCTTTTAACTGCAGGTGTAGATGATACTGAATAAAGTAATGCAGGGCAATGCCATCATAATGAGTCTGGGCTGTCGATGCAAGCTCTTGTATGGCGTTTTCTTCGTACACACTGCAGACAGGCCACTTACTGTAATCGGCTGTTTTATATTTATCCCTTAAATAACAAAACACAGCATATGGTACCAGCCAATGCCGGTTTAAATCAAAATATTCAACATATTTTAAATCGCTTCTGAAATCTTGTTTTTGTTCATGATACAATTTTTTTACAGTGTCAAACTTATATTGCATTACCTGTTCATAATCTACTTCGGATAACGCATTTAACTCTTTTTGTTTTTGTTTGATCGTTTTTATGATAGACGCGTTTTTGCTATCTGCTATCTTGTTGAGATTTAAAAATAAAGGATGCAAAGCAAATGCCGAAACAGCCGCATACGGATAAGAATCAAGCCAGGTATGTGTTGCAGTGGTATCGTTTACCGGTAACAGTTGTATTAATTTTAACCCGGTTTGTTTTGCCCAGTCAACTAATAATTCTATGTCAGAAAACTCCCCTGTGCCAAAACTATTTTCGCTGCGCAAACTAAATACCGGAATAGCTACTCCTGCGCCCTTCCAATTAGCAGCACCGCTGCGCACAAAACCATCATGCAGGATAGTCATTTTCCGCTGGCCGCTATCGCCGGGCAATAAACGGTTATCGCCTGTTTCAAATACAACAAATGATTTTTCTTTTACGTTATAAATACCATATTTATAAGACAATGCAAAACCGCCATTGGACAGGTTAATTTTTGTTATCCACCAGTTATCTTGTTTAGTTAACAGTAAAGGTGCTACTGTATTCCAGTCGCCGAAAGTTTTTCCACTTCCCGTAATACACACCACTTCATTTTCTTTAAGTAACGGGCACTTTACTTTAAACAGGTGTGTGGCCGCAACATCAGGAGATGTTTCAGTGTGTGCAACCGGACTACTGTTTTTTAATAAAACGTCTCTGAATGGTTTGGTGTAAAATGCATTTTCAATTGTACCGGCGTAGTTCCAGGTATCAACTAATTCCAGCTCAATGATATTTTTTTTGGTAAAATCAATCTCTTTATCATCTTTTCCTTCAACAATATAATTTCCATTGGCATCTTTTAAAATATAATGGTATTCAATATTGGCGGAATCCGTTTCTGTGTCAGGTATTTCAATCCGGCAATTACAAAACTCATCGTTTAAGTATTGCAATGGGATAGCTTTGGTTTGATCATAATTTCCTAAAGCATTACAGCTTCCTGTAACATACATTGTTTGTCCGAATTGGAGATGAAACCGCAAATAAAAGTTAATGGTCATTTGTAAAGCAGGTTAATAAACAGCAATATAAAACCTTTGCTGCAAAATGTTTAGAATACAAATAAAATAGGTTTAAGCAATTGCGCTGGTTTAAGCGATTTTAAAATCATTAAAACAAAATATAAAAATGAAAAGGTAAGCCAAAAAAATTGTGCGTTTTACCCTATTTTTGCAAAAATATTTATTAATGGAAACAACTAAAAAATCTACCGGCATTTATTGGATACTATTTCTGCTTTCAATCGCAGGCCTTGTTGTAACCTATGTCTATGCTGGCGGTTATGCTTCATTAGTGTTGCCCTTTAACTTTACTTTTTTTGCAAAGGCATTAGACCTCATGTAAATTTTAATTAAAAATTTATTTTAAACTTCTTATGATGGCTGCAAATTCTGTGGCCATTAAAGAAGCGCCTCCAACAAGCCCGCCATCAACATCCGGATTGCTGAATATTTCCTTTGCGTTCGCCGCTTTTACACTACCGCCATATAAAATAGAAATGCTTTCCGCTACTTCATTACCGTACCCGTTGGCTATTACACTGCGTATGTAAGCATGTATTTCCTGTGCCTGTGTGCTGGAAGCTGTTTTACCTGTACCTATTGCCCATATTGGTTCGTAGGCAATTACAAAACCGCTTAACTGTTCGGCAGACAAGTGAAAAAGGCTTTCTTTAATCTGCTTTTCCACAAAAATATTCTGAGTACCAGCTTCCCTTATTTCCAATGCTTCACCACAGCAAAAAATTGGTTTTAAACCGTATTCGATGCAAATGTCAATTTTATCTGCCAGCATCTGGTTACTTTCTGCAAAATATTCCCTGCGCTCGCTATGTCCTATAATAACATAATCTGTTCCAATACTTTTTAATATTTCCGCACTCACTTCGCCTGTATAAGCTCCTGATACTTTGTTATAGCAATTTTGCGCTGCTACAAAAACATGACTTTTGCCAGCCAGTATATTTTTTACATTTACCAGGTACGGAAAAGGTACTGCAAAAACAGCTTCCTGGTTTTCATTTAATTCCTGTGTTGCTTCCACCAGTTCCTTTACCAACGTTTCACCTTGCTGAATAGTAAGGTTCATTTTCCAGTTAGCCGCGGCTATTTGTTTTCTCATATTTTAAATGTTTATTGATTGTAAAGTTGTTTTAAAATTTCTTTTTCGTGCAATGAAATAGTAGTACCCTTTAATTTTTTCCAGTTGTCAATATCCTGCAAAGCTTTATCAAAAAAATATCTTTCTTTACCCCATGTAAAATCAGCCACTAATTTAGGTGGAAATCCTTCACCAAAAATATTGCAGCAAACGCCTACAACTGTACCTGTATTAAAAGAAGTATTGATGGCAGCCCGGCTATAATCGCCCATTAGCAATCCACATTTTAAGCCCATCTCTTCATAACCCCTTATTTTATTATTCCATACATTAACATTACCTGCTGTATTTTTTATATTGGATGTGGTGGTACCACCTCCCAGGTTACACCACTCGCCTATTACGCTATCCCCCAAATATCCGTCATGTGCTTTATTGCTGTTGGCAAACATTACAGAATTTTTAATTTCGCCTCCAGCCACACAGTGAGGTCCAATAGTAGTTGCTCCATAAATTTTACACCCCATTTTAAGCATAGCACCTTCGCACAATGCAAATGGTCCACGTATCAAACATCCTTCCATTACCTGTGCATTTTTGCCAATATAAACAGGGCCGGCACTGGCATTTATAATACTATGCTCCACTGTTGCGCCTTCTTCTATAAAAATATTTTCAGCTGCAATTGCTTTATTGGTGGGTGATAAAGGTGCTGATTTTCTTCCTGAGGTTATAAGTTCAAAATCCTTTTGCAAGGCCCATCCATTGAGTAAAAAGATATCCCATGGCCGTTGAATGCTTTTTATATTTTCGGCATTTGTCCATGAATTGTAATTACCAACGGCATTTAAAATGGTATGAATATTATTTTTTGTGGGGATAATATTGGCAGGAACTTTTGTATTGTCTATACCGGCATCAATCCCCTGTGCAATGAATGCCCATTTTTCACGGATAGTGAGTATACCGATGCGAATATCTGCAACCGCCCTTGTTGCTGTAAAAGGATATAATTGCTCCTTAAATAAATGATCATCCGTTATCCCTGTCATGCATCTAAATTACAAAGCAAAAAATTATCAACCCAATTGTTATCAAATAAAAAATCCCCCCGGAAGCCGAAGGGACATAAAGTATGTACAGAAGAAATAAAAATAGTAAAGAATACTAATTTGCCTTCTTTTCGTAACGTCTCTTAAATTTATCAATACGTCCTGCGGTATCCACCAATACATTTTTACCGGTATAAAACGGGTGAGATGTATTTGAAATTTCCAGTTTAATTACAGGGTAATCTTTACCATCTTCGTGCTTGATCATTTCGTTTGAGTTAGCAGTAGAACGGCTTAAAAAGGTAGTTCCATTACTCATGTCTTTGAAAACTACAAAGCGGTAATTTTTGGGATGCAAATCTTTTTTCATAATTGTAAAGGTTTGTGCATGGATTTTGCCATGCCGTTTTTTAAGAATGCAAAAATAAGGCAAATAAATTAATAATGATTACTGAATGAGACAATACATAAAAAAAGTTTAGTCATATATCTTTCCGTAATAAACTATCAGCATTGCTTAACTTTTCATATTGGTTTGTTGTAAGGCAATGCCAATATCCCAGCTTTTGGATGCCTGTATTACATCCTGGAGGTCGTCAATTTTTTTACCGGTAATGCGGATAATGTCATCCATAATTGCAGCCTGTACCTTTAACCCGCTGTCTTTTATCAGTTTTACTATTTTTTTTGCATCTTCCTGTTTAATACCATTTCTAACGGGTATTTCCTTCTTCACAATTTTTCCGCTTTGATGCGGCTCTTTTGATAAATCGTATACTTCTGCGGCAAGTCCCTGTTTCATACTTCTGCTGATGAGCACATCTATAATCTGGCTGAGTTTCATCTCACTATCTGCCTCCAGGTTTACTTTAAAATCTTTTTTATTTAGTTCAATCAATACGTGGCTTCCTTTAAAATCGAACCGGTTGGTAACTTCTTTACTAACGGTGTTAATTGCGTTGTCTAATGTTTGCAAATCAACTTTACTGGCAAAATCAAATGATGGCATGGGGAATATTTTATAAAATATTTATAATTATGAATTACAAAATTAAGTGTTTTATTTTTTTTCTGAAATAGCCATATTAAATAACAATATTATTTTATTTGCTTCTTTCTAATTTACACCTTTAATCCTGTTCTGTTCATCTCCGGCACCACCTGTTTTTCTTTTTTGAACTCCTTTTATTGATTTACCGAAACGATAAGTAAAGTTGAGAGAAACAACCCTTGAATCTCCATACTGATGAAAACTTGCATCGGTATTCAAAATATCAAGTTTGCCATTTTGTACCATAGAAAAAAATGCATCCCGAATATTTAATTTAAGTGTTCCTTTCTTCTTTAGTATTTCCTTCTGCACACCGGCATTAACCTGGCTCAGCGGATTGATTGATACCTGCCCTTCAATACCTTTGGTACGGTAGAAACCCGATAATTCGGCACTCCAGCCCTTATTAAATTTAAACTGGTTGTTAATATTGGCCAGATATGTATTACCGGTCCGCTTTTCAGAATTTCCAAATGTTAATCCTTTATATTGACTATAATTGGCTTCTGAATAAACAATCAATGTCCATATTTTAGTGAGCGGTTTTTGAGCACTTACTGAAATACTTGCGTTATCAGCACTTGCTAAATTACCTTGCTTAATAACCGTGGCATATCCCCTTGGCTCAAAAATTTCGCTGAATAAATCCTTTGTATGAGAATAATTTACTGTTGTCGTTAACCACTGCTGAAATGTATGCGACATCTCCAGTACGTTGGCATAGGAAGGACGTAAAAAAGGATTGCCTTCACCATAAGTATATTTATCCAGATAAAACATAAAAGGATTCAAATCCTCGTAAGCCGGCCGGTTAATTCGTCTGCCGTAAGAAAAACTAAACTGATTTTTTTCATTGGCATTGTAACTTACAAACATGGTTGGAAACAGCCCTACATAACTTTTTGTAAATGAACTGTCGGTTCGTTGCGGGTTACCAAACTGGTTGCCTGAATAATTGGTATTTTCAAGCCTTAGCCCCGCCTGAAAACCCCATTTTTTAATTTCTTTACTTGCATTAAAGTAGGCTGCATTAATATTTTCTTTGTATCTGAAGCGATTACTTTTTTCATAATCCGGATGCTTAACATCATTGATGATATTAAAATATCCTGCTGTATTATCGGTATTTACAAAACTTGTTTTTATACCGGTTTCAATTTTTACAATGTTTTTTACAGGATGGGTATAATCAGCTTTTGCCGAATAAATTTTTATTACAGAAGGTAATTCTCCCACCAGTTGATTGCTATTGGAAACGGTGCCGTTTGGAAGATAAGTAATATTGCTGAACGGCTGTGTTTTGGTAGCGTTATAATCCATGTAATCAATATCCATGGTAAACTCTCTTCCTGTCGAATCAAACTGGTGGCGAAGATTAAAATTGATGGCACCATTTTTCCATGATCCATCTTCTGAACCGGTGGAAACTGCAACAGAGTCCACTATACCAAACCCGTTTTTAAGATAGCTTGTATTTAGATTTGTTTGTTTTTCAGGATTTATAAAACCAGATACAACAAACCCAATAGTTGTTTTTTTACTGGCGTAATAATCTACACCTATTTTAGCGCTATTGCTTCCGTTATTGTGTAGCATTCTGGCGTTTTGATCAAATATGGCAGTCACTGACTGATCCATATTTTTGTAAACACGTTTGATATCCAGATGCTGATAATTTTTGCGCTGGTTAACGCTTAAAGTACTGAATATATTGAACTTTCCATTGCGGTAATTTAAATTAAGGCTGTTATTGGTTTTTGCGTATACCCCTTGTCCATAACCGAGTGTAAGACTGCCATTCATTCCTTTTTGCTTAGTTTTTTTGGTTTTGATGTTGATGATACCTGAGTTACCGGCTGCATCATATTTTGCAGAAGGATTGGTCATAATTTCAATCTGATCGAGGTTGGCAGCAGACATGTTTCTTAACAAATTTGCCAGTTCCGCACCGGGAAGAAACGAGGGTTTACCATCCAGCATTATCATAACCCCCTGCTTACCTTTCAGGCTGATATTACCATCTTTATCCACCGTAACACCCGGGCTTTTTTCCAACACATCCATGGCTGTTGAACCGGCATTGGTTACAGAAGCATCTACATTTACAACGGTTTTATCAATCTTTCTTTCGATAAAAGCTTTTTTAGAAATTACGCTTACCTCTTTTAAATCTTTGTCATTTGGAAGCAATTGCAACACTTCCACAACAACGGTCGGTTTATCCGCAGACAAAACAAATGATTTACTGTTAACTGTTTTACGGCCTATATAAGAAGCAGTTAAAAAATAAATGCCTTGGTTAATATTTTCGAAAAAGAAATTTCCATCTTTATCTGTAATGGAAGCCTTTGCCAGGCTGCTATCGCTACTGTGCAGCAATGAAATTGAAGCACCTTTAAGTATCTGTTGATTACCGCCTTCCTTAATTGTACCTGAAATTTTTCCGTTTGATTGTGCGAAGCTGGCAATACTTATACTAATTGCCCCCAGCAGATTTAATAATTGTTTCATGGTTATGCTTTATACTTTGTTTTGAATTGTACATAACAAAAGTAGGTACTTTGCAATGCAAGGAACAGTATAATACACAAACGGCAGTATTTTACCAATGACTGGTAAACAGAATTTACGAGATGACGGTTGATTGGAAAGCGAGGTAGCTACTAAGCCCTGGCATATTTTAATTTAGCAATAACGATAAATACAATTCCGGCCAGTATTAGAAAAAAGGCAATTATTTCTGCCTGGCTTAATTGAAAGCCCAGTACAGAATAAAGATGATTTACCCGGATTTTTTCTATAAAAAAACGTTCAAATCCATTTATAATAAGATATGCGCCAAACATTATACCCGGTATTTTTATCCTTTTACGATAAGCCCAAAGCATTAAAAAAAGCAGGGTACAGACGACAGTTTCATAAAAGGCGGTAGGAAAAACAGGTTGGGGTAGTACCCGGCAATGCTCTTCGGTACAACCCGGTATCTTTTTTCCATCTTTATTTACATTCATCGGGTAAGAATAGGCAACCATCCATTTGGGCAAAAAAGAAGGAGCTTTAAGTGAAAGGTGAGGAACCGCATCCAGGCTGGGAAACGTTCGGGCGGCTGGTATGTAAGTGTACACATTTCCGCTATCCAATATTCTTCTTTCTAAATGATAGGAGGCATATTTATTAAGTTGCTGTTTAAATTCACCTGGTGTACATTCCGTTACTTTTCCATAAGCATCACTTAAATAAGCGCTGTTATAAATTCCCCAATCGCCATCGCCCGCAACCTGGCAACCAATGCGCCCCACTGCGTAGGCAATCATCAACGCAGGTGCTACTGCATCCGTTAAATGAACCAGTTTGATGCCTTTTTTGTATGCGAACCAGCAAATGGCAATAGCTGCTAAAATTAATCCCCCGTAAAAAGTTAACCCTCCGCCTGAAAATAGTGTTCCGATAGGATCGCTGATCAGTTCATCCAGGTTTTCCATCGCATCAAATAATTTAGCTCCTAAAATGCCAAATATTAAACCAAGAATGATGATATCCCCTACCCTGTCATGTGGCCATATTCTTACATTTCTTTGCTCGGGCTCTTTTAGCTTTTGCTTATTTTTTTCCCACCATTTCAATGCAATCAGCACGGCACCTACGATTATACCAGCCAGTAAATTTCCATCTCTTGAAAAAATATACGTTTGTGGGGTAACATCATCCGGCTTATTCAGCAACAAACCCAACAGTTTATAACCAAACACAAACCCTGTTACAAAATTTACAAACAGATCTAAAAAAGAAGCGGGCATTCCCACAGTAATCGCTTCTTCTCTTGGTAATAATAAGCCTTGCTTTTCTTTACGTTTCAATTCGCTTGATAAAACAACTGCAGCAGCTACAAAGCCCAAGGCTACCATTAAACCAAAAGTATTTAATAAGTAAAGTGCTTTCCATTCTACTCCAAACCAGTCTTTAAAAACGTAATATAAATTGGGATACATGCCTTTTAAATTGAGTGCTGCAAGATATTCAAATATTCTTTGCGGCAAAATTATAGTAGTGTCTTAAATAAAAATCCCGAAACAGAAAGTTCCGGGATTAAATAATGTTAATTCTTTTTTTAATTACAGTATTGCTCAAAAGCTCCCATCAGATTTTCAGCAATCATTTGTGCGCTTCTTCCTTCAATATTATGCCTTTCAATAAAATGTACCAACTGGCCATTTTTAAATAAGGCAATGGATGGAGATGAGGGAGGATACGGTAATAAATATTCCCTTATTTTTTTTATTGCATCCACATCAAAACCTGCAAAACTGGTCGCTAAATTATCAGGTTTTTTTGCACTGTTATGTACGGCCATTAAAACACCTGGCCTTGCAGTTCCCGCACTACAGCCACACACAGAATTAATTACAACAAGTGTGGTTCCTTCACCAGCAATTTTGGTATCTACCTCAGTAGCCGTTAACATTTCAACAAAGCCGTTTTCAGTCAGCTCTTCCTTCATTGGTATTACTATTTCTTCAGGATACATAGTTTTTATTTTTAGAAAGCAAATTTACAAACTTACTGCCAAATAGCATTTAAGTTTATCAATATGTTTTATGAGGTATGGATTTAATAATAAAGTGACATTTAGTCACTTTATTATAATACTTATTGCCAATATGGCTTTAAAATTGAATTTTATAAGACAATTCTATCGAAAATTTGTATTGGAATATATTTTGACAAAAGATATCAAACAAATTTAAAACAAACTAAAAATTATAAAAGTTATGACATACGTAAAAGTAAACAACCACGCAACAAAAAATTTTGATGGTTTGATGAAGGATATCTTTAATGAAATTCCTGCTTCGTTGGGTAAAACTTTCAGGGAAGATGTATTGGGATTTCCGCCGGTAAATATTACTGAAAGTGCCAGTGCTTATCATTTAGAAGTTGCTGCTCCCGGTATTGAAAAAACTGATTTCAATATTAAATTAGAGGGCACTTTATTAGTAATCAGTGCAGTTAAAAAAGATGAAGGCAGCCATGAAAATGTAAAAAGCATTCGTAAAGAATTTAGCAATAAAGGATTTAAAAGAAGCTTTACAGTGGATGAAAAAATTGAAGCTGCAAACATTGAAGCAAAATATGAAAATGGTATTTTAAAACTAACCCTTCCAAAAAAAGAAGAAATAAAAGCAGCAAGTAAGGATATTACCATTCAGTAAATTTAACAAAGTATAAATAGAGTTGGTTTTGGTTAAGTGAAGGCTATTTCGGCAATACGAAATAGCCTTATTTTTTATTAATAAGCTGTTAGTCTTATTTTTATGTTTTAAATTCGCTGATATACCCCCTTAACAAATAATCATGATGATAAAAAAGATTTCCTATTTCCTGGTTTTTTTGATAAGTCCTGCAGTGCTTTTTTCTCAGATTAAATTAGATTCATTTACCAACATATTGAGTCAGACAGATACCGTTTTAAGAATAAAAAATCTAAACCCTTATTTTAGTCTGCATGTTGATTCAACTTTAAAATATCCACTTCAAATAAACAAAGATGTTGCAAAGTATTTTTGGTTTTTAAAAAACTCGCCGGTAGGCTTAAAAATTAATAAAGATAATGGAGAGCTTACTTTTAAGGCAGAAAAGTCTTTTTTTCTTTCAGGAAGATTAAAATATGATTACGAATATAAAGTGTCGTTAAGCGTTCAAAACCTTGATAATCCACTGGAACGGGTGGATACTGATTTTGTACTACTTTTTTACAATACCGAAATTATTCCCTCAAAAGTAAAACCTTCTGTGGCCAATACCTTGTTTATTGATGAAGGTGATACGATTAGTTTTAAATTACAATGCGACAATGGCAATTTCCCCGTTGAAGAAATTACCTATTTCAGTAATTATCCCATAAAGTCTTTAACACCAGTTACCAAATGCAATGATGATTTTACCTGGTATGCACCATTTGATTTTGTAAAGGATACAGATAAAGAAAAAATAAAAAAACTGGAAATCTATTTTATAGGTGCTAACAAATTTAATGTTAAGGATACTGCAGTTATAGCCATTGTAGTGAAAGATAATATTAATTACCCGCAACAAGCGATAGAATTTAAGACGCTAAGAACTGAAATTGAACATTATGTGCTGCTTTTAAAAAGTAGTTTTCGGCTGGTGGATAAAAAAATAAAAAAGACAAAGGGAACCAGAACAAGGTTTGACCTGGCCTCTGCATCAACTGCCCTTGGAGGAACCGTATTCTCTTCTTTACCTGGTAATACCCAGCAAACTACCGGCAAAATTTTACCCAGTGTTGGCGTAGCATTAGTACCTGTAAAAGAAGCAACTGCACCAAACAGCAATTCGGACCAAAATACCGGAACATTAATTAGAAACAGTATTAAGAGGCTTGAATATTTATTGGCCGACAATACATTGGTTGGGGAAAAAGATCTTGATATTTTAAATAAATCACGTAAACTAAAAGACGAATTAAAACAATCACAGATTCAGTTGATAGATATTCCGATTGCAGAAGATAACCTGAGCCAAAAAGAATTGGATGATTATTTCAACAACCCTAAAGTAAATAAAAAATACAGGGTAAAGCATAATAATTGAAGCTTATATTCAGTAAAATACAGTAAGCTTAAATAATGATTGCTAATTTTAATCTCAGAAATAGTTTAATAGTATTTTTGTTGAGTGCTTGTACCTGTATGAGTTACAGACACAAAAAAAGTGGCATCAAGCCACTTGCTACCTCTAAAAATTCAGGATTACATATATCCTAATATTTTAAGCATACTTTGATAGCTTTGCTCCTTTGCATAAACCCAATCAACAAGTTTACCATTTTTATCATGTCCAATTATTACATGCTGTGGTGACGGAATTAAACAATGCTTGATACCTCCATAACCGCTTATCTGATCCTGGTAAGCGCCGGTATGAAAAAAGCCCACATATAATGGCTCGCCGCCTGCGGTTAATTTTGGTAAAAACACTTCATTAATATGTTCTTCACTATCATAATAATCATGGCTATCGCAGGTAATGCCGCCAAGGGTTACCCGTTGATATTCATCTTTCCATTTATTTATAGGCAACATCAAAAACTTTTCTCCAATACCCCAGGTATCGGGTAAAGTAGTTATAAAAGAAGAATCTATCATATACCATATCTCCCGGTCGTTCTGCATCTTCTCTCCTATTACACTATAAATATGTGCCATGCTTTCTCCCACAGTATAACTGCCAAACTCTGTAAAAATATTGGGCATCTGTACTTTGTTTCTTTTACAGGCCACTTTAATATTACGTACAATTTCATTGATCATAAACTGGTAATCATATTCAAAACCCAGTGAATGTTTAATGGGGAAACCGCCGCCGATATTGATAGAATCCAACTCAGGACAAATCTTTTTCAACTGGCAATAGAGGTTGATTACTTTATTCAATTCACTCCAATAATAAATATCATCTTTAATACCTTTATTTAAAAAGATGTGCAACATTTTCAATTGAAATTTATGCTCAAATCCTTCTATTTCATCTACATAAAATTCCAGTATATCCTTGGCCCGCATACCCAAACGAGAGGTATAAAAAGGAAAGTTAGGCTCCTCTTCTGCTGCTACCCGAATGCCTACTTTAAAAGGTACTTTTACATATTTATAGGCCTTTAATTCGTCTTTATTATCCAATATGGGAATTACATTTTTAAAACCAGTATTTAACAACCGGGCAATGCGGCTGGTATAGTTTTTTTGCTTGTACCCATTACAAATAATAAATGTATCTTTAGTAATTTTTTTCTTTTCGTATAATTTATTTACGATTTCAATATCATAAGCAAAAGAGGTTTCAAGATGAATATCATTTTTTAAAGCTTCTTCAACAATGAAGGAGAAATGAGAGCTTTTTGTACAATAACAATAATTATACTTTCCTTCGTATTTATGCTTTTTAAAAGCATTGGCAAACATCTCTTTCGCTTTATTAATCTGCATGCCTATTTTAGGTAAATAAGTAAGCTTTAATGGTGTACCATATTTATCAATCAGTGCTTTTATATCCTGACCATTATATTGCAAATACTCATTTTCAACTTTAAAATCATGTTGTGGAAAGTTAAAAGTCTGATCTACCAGGTCAGCGTAAGTATTGTTCATGTTATTCATTGACTGCGAAGGGTTTTATTTATGAAATGCAAATGTACTTGAATGTAAAATGTAATAAATAAAAAAGCGGTTATGATTTTATCATAACCGCTTTTTTATAATGTTATATTCAAAACGAGTTCGTTTTTTGTATAATTTAATTGCTTACGCTTTTACCTGAGCTATCAAACTTTTAAAACTTTCAGGTTCGTTCATGGCTAAATCAGCCAAAACCTTACGGTTAATATCAATATTTTTAACAGCTAACTGGTGAATGAATTCACTGTAGGTTAATCCTTCTGCTCTAACTGCAGCGTTGATACGTGCAATCCACAAAGTGCGGTATTCACGTTTCTTTAATTTACGGCCAACGTAGCTATACGTTAACCCTTTTTCCATTACGTTTTTGGCAACGGTATATACATTTTTACGTTTACCGTAGTAACCCTTAGCGGCTTTAAGAACTCTTTTTCTTCTGGCCCTGGATGCAACTGCATTTTTTGAACGTGGCATATCTTAATAATTTTGAAATGTTAATGTGTTGAAATGTAAATTGGTTGATGAAACTGATTTAACCTTTCAGACGTAATAAGCGCAATACGAAATCGTGGTTGGTAGAATGTACCACACCATCTTTTCTTAAATTACGTTTACGTTTCTTAGATTTCTTTGTTAAGATGTGACGTTTGAAGGGCTTTTGAAAGGTAACCAGTCCGGTTCCTGTAACTTTAAAACGCTTTTTTGCGCTTGAGTTGGTTTTAACTTTTGGCATTTAATAACTTATTATAGTTACTCCCTGCTGGCGTTCCGAACAGACGGACACTTTTTGAGCCATGTGGGAAATGATCGAAAAAAAAAGAGCTCTTTTTCGGGCGGCGAAGGTATTGTAAAACGGGCAGTTTTAAAAATTTATTTAACCTTCCCTAAATCCCAGGCAGGTAAATATCTTTCCTTAACAAAAAAGGTAAGCCAATGCTTACCTTTTAAATATAATTTTCTAATACTAATTCTTCGGTTTCTTCTGACTTTTCGGTGCAAACATTACCAGCATCCTTTTGCCTTCCATTTTAGGCATTCCTTCCAATGCACCTACATCTTTTAAACGGTCTGCAAATTTCAGTAACAGCAGCTCTCCTCTTTCTTTAAACATAATTGCACGGCCTTTAAACTGAACATGGGCCTTTACTTTATTTCCATCCTGCAAAAACTTCTCTGCATGTTTGCATTTAAATTCAAAATCATGATCATCTGTATTGGGCGTAAAACGAACTTCTTTAACCTCACTGGTTTTCGACTTCGCCTTCATCTCTTTTTTCTTCTTCTTCTCATCGTACAAAAACTTATTGTAATCAATAATTTTGCACACGGGCGGGGTAGCACCCGGAGAAATTTCTACTAAATCCAATTGCTGATCCTGCGCCATTTTTTGTGCATCGGCGAAGGAATAAATACCAGGTTCGATGTTCTCACCTACCAATCGTACTTCTGGTACTCTTATCATGTGGTTGGTACGGTGTTCCTGTTGTTGTTCTTTTTTAAATCGGGGATTAAATGCGCCGCGGGGGGCTCTTGGTGGAAATGCCATTAATTGATTTTATATTTAAAATAACGGGCTAACGCCCGGGTTTTGATTTAAAGTTAATAAATATTTTTTATTCAAAAGCTCTTTTGCTTTTTACTTCTTCGTTTACCGCCAAAATAAATTCTTCAATGGTTTGCACTCCCGTGTCGCCTTTACCCTGCCTGCGGGTAGCTACCGTATTATCATTCATTTCTTTTTCACCAATTACCAGCATCAAAGGAATTTTTGCCAGTTCAGTATCGCGTATTTTTTTTCCGATTTTTTCGTTTCTGTCATCTATCTCTACACGAATATCAGCATTTTTCAATTGTTGTGCCACATTTTCTGTGTATGGCAAAAATTTATCACTAATTGGTAATAATTTTACCTGGGTGGGTGCAAGCCACAAAGGAAACTTCCCTGCACAATGCTCAATCAATAACGCTATAAACCTTTCCAGGCTACCAAATGGTGCCCGGTGAATCATAACCGGTCTGTGTTTGGCATTGTCTTCTCCGATATAAGTAAGATCAAATCGTTCCGGCAAATTATAATCTACCTGAATGGTGCCTAACTGCCATTTACGGCCAATGGCATCCCGAACCAGAAAGTCTAATTTTGGACCGTAAAATGCTGCTTCACCATATTCAATAACGGTGCTTAAACCTTTTTCGGCAGATGCTTCGATGATAGCTTGTTCTGCCAGTTCCCAGTTTTCGTCGGTACCAATATATTTAGCCCTGTCTGTTTTATCTCTTAAAGAAATTTGTGCGGTGTAATTGGTAAAACTTAATGACTTAAAAACATACAATACCAGGTCAATCACTTTTTTAAACTCATCTTTTACCTGGTTGGGCATGCAAAACAAATGCGCATCATCCTGTGTAAAACCCCGTACTCTGGTAAGGCCATGCAATTCGCCATGCTGCTCGTACCGGTAAACTGTACCAAATTCGGCAAGGCGCAACGGTAGGTCTTTATAACTACGGGGAGAAGTTTTATAAATTTCACAATGGTGCGGACAATTCATCGGCTTTAAAAAAAACTCCTCTCCTTCCTGCGGCGTTTTGATGGGCTGAAAACTATCCTTGCCATATTTTTCGTAATGGCCCGAAGTAACATATAAGTTCTTATGGCCAATATGTGGCGTAATTACGGGCAGATAACCACTTTCCATTTGTGCTTTTTGTAAAAATTGTTGCAGCCTCTCTCTTAGCATTGCACCTTTTGGTAACCACAAAGGCAGTCCCATCCCCACTTTTTCTGAAAAGGCAAATAATTCCAGCTCCTTGCCCAGTTTACGATGGTCACGCTTTTTTGCTTCTTCCAATAATACCAGATACTCATCCAGTTCTTTTACAGAGGGAAAAGTAACACCATAAATACGGGTAAGCATTTTATTTTTTTCATCTCCTTTCCAGTAAGCGCCTGCAATATTGGTAAGTTTAATTCCTTTTATAAAACCGGTGTTGGGTATATGTGGTCCACGGCATAAATCAGTAAATTTTCCCTGTGTGTATAAAGTAATTCCTTCATCGTGTAAATTACTCAACAGGTCTAATTTATATTCATCGCCTTTATCAGTAAACATTTGTACTGCATTTGCTTTGGAAATTTCTTTGCGTAAAAAAGGATTGGCTTGTTTAGCGAGTTCTGCCATTTTTACCTCCAGCCTGCGAAGATCTTCTTCTCCAATAGAATTATCGCCCGGATCAATATCGTAATAAAAACCTGTTTCTAACGGCGGCCCTACCCAAAACTTTACGCCGGGGTACATTGATTCAATTGCCTCTGCCATTAAATGTGCAGACGAATGCCAGAAAGTTGTTTTGCCATTTAAATCATTCCACGTTAATAACTGTACAGACGCATCTTCTCTAATTGGTCTTTCAGCATCCCATACTTGCCCGTTAACGCTGGCTGCCAGCACTTTTCTGGCTAAACCTTCACTGATTGATTTAGCGATATCCATCGAAGAAACACCTGCGTCATATTCTTTTACTGCACCATCCGGTAATGTAATTTTTATCATATTGTATTTAACTCTCTTATTTTTAAGATTGCAAATTTAACGAAACTATTAGGTATGCAAGAACATATCTAAAATATCTTTGTATTACCTGGGTATAGAGTAGCGTGCGTAAATGATTTCAAAATTTTCTGTATACCTATTGTGTAAAAAAATTACTAATGAAAAAAGTTTTAGTTGTTTTAATATTACTGTTGTTGATTAACTGTGCAGGAATTGCACAAAAACTTAATGGTCAGTGGCGTGGCTATTTCAATAGTAAAGGAGATATTGTTGCAACGGGTGGTGACAATACCGAATTTGTATTGGAAATAGAAATAAAAGGATCGAATGTAACCGGTTACTCATACACTTATTTTCAGGATAGAAAGTACTATGTTATTTGCTCATTAAAGGGCACTTATTATAAAAGTACCCAAAGTTTAAAGGTGACTGAGTTAGCTAAAATAAAAGGATCAACACCTTTGGGCTGGAGTGATTGCCTTCAGACACATATTTTAACGTATGAGAAACAAGGCGATGAGGAAGAGATGAAAGGTACCTGGAAAACAGCTCCCGGACAACCGGGTGAATGTGGTACCGGTACTACCACCTTAACCAGGAGAACGCTTAGTAAAAACCTCGCTTCTTTTAATAAGCCGAAAAAACAAACGCCTTTTTCAGGACCAAAACCTACAGCTAAAATTCCTGAAGTGCAGGATAGAAATAAACTAGCCAATAAAAATAAAAAAACAATTGTTCCACCTGCTGTTGCCAAAGTGAAACCGGCTACAAAAACAATAAAGCCTTTAGCCCCGCTGGCGACAAATAAATATGAAGTTGTAAAATCTGCGCCGCTGTTGAAAGCTACTCCTGAAAAAATTGAACCGGAAGTAAAAAAGCAAGTTGCAATTGTACCAGTTATTGCCGATCCTAATTTTGAAAAAAGAAGCAGTGAAGTTTTAAAAACAATTGAAATTACTAGTGAGAATTTTAAGGTAGACCTATATGATAACGGAGCAGTTGATGGCGACAGTATCTCTCTTTTTTATAATGGTAAATTAATATTATCGCATAAAATGCTGAGTGAAAAACCGATCAGTTTAACACTGGATGCAACTACAGATTATAAAATTAATGAACTTACTATGTATGCGGATAATTTAGGCTCCATCCCGCCAAATACAGCGCTGATGGTTGTTACAGACGGAGAGAAACGTTATGAAGTTCGTATTTCATCTGATCTTAAAAAGAGTGGTACCATTCGTTTTATACATAAAACAAAAACAGAAAAGCAGTAATCAGAATTTAAAATTCCATGTAACCGCCGGTATTATGGGAAAAAGACTCACCTGTTTACCCTGCACCTTTAGTGAACCATCATAAGCACTTCCGTTTTGATCAAAATAAATAAAGTAAGGATTTTTACGACTGTACACATTATAAACACTGAATACCCATTCTGAATGCCATTTTCTACCTTCATTCTTTTTAGGAGAATAAATTCCTGCAAAATCAAGGCGATGATAAGCTGGTAAACGATATTCGTTGATGCGGCTGTACTCCTGTGTAAGCACTCCATTTACAAGATAAAAACGTTGTGGTAACGTTGTAGCATTGCCACTGCCATAAACAAACGTGGCTGATAGTTTCCAGCGTTTGTTTAATTCATACAACGCCACTACACTCAGGTCGTGTCTTCTATCGTACTTAGCCGGATATTTTTCACCAAAATTCAGCGCAGGAAATTTACGCCAGGTATAACTTAATGTATAACCGATCCATCCGGTAAGCCTGCCTTTTGTTTTATTTATAAAAAATTCGCTGCCATAACTCCATCCCTTGCCGAAGGTAAAAAACTTCTCTGTATCTTCCAGCGTATTGGGTGTATAACCTTCCTCGTATTCAATCTGGTTTTGCATACTCTTGTAGTACAGTTCCACGGAGGTTTCAAACGTGTTATTATTAAAGTTTTTAAACAGGCCTGCGGCATAAAGCCAGCTTATCTGAGGCTTTACCTTATAGGTACTCGGTACCCACAAATCGGTTGGCAAAGTACTGCCAGAATTACTTACAAGATGTATGTACTGCAGGTTTCTTGTTACCGATGCTTTAATGGATGTTTCATCATTGATGCCATATCTTAAAGTAAACCTTGGTTCTAATCCGCCATAGGTTTTTACCGGCTGTCCGTTACTGAATTTTGTACTGTCTGTGCGGTTACCGTTGGCATCGGTAGTATAAATATTATAAGGGCCAATCTGCTGAAACCAGCTATAACGCAGGCCCGCATTTATTTTAATTTTGTAACTAACATCCCAGTCATCCTGCAAATAAACTGCGGCCTCATGTGCAAATTTGGCCTGCGGATTCTGCGGTTTAAAAACAACCGTATCCTGCATACCGCTTACAACTGACGGTGTAAATTTGTGATAAGTATACAAACCCCCAAACTTTATTTTATGATTCGTAAACGGGTACAAATCAAAATCCTGTTTAAGGGTTACATCCCGGATGCCCGACGCAAGTTTTATTTTAAAATTACTTTGAGCTGCCTGAAACGAAAAATTATAATTATTAAATACAAATGAAGTATTGCCAAACAGGCGCTTATTAAAAACATGATTGTAACGTACCGTGCCGGTTGCATTTCCCCAGGGAATATTTACATCAAGACTTCTTTTACCATTTACAAAATTAAACACATCCCTTCCAAAGTACCCGCTGATATACAACCGGTCTTTTTCAGAGAATTTATAATTCATTTTAGCATTCAGATCGTAAAAATAATAACCTGAACCATAGAACTGGCTGGTCTTTTTTATAAAAGGTTTTGTAAGAGCGTCTATATACGTTCTTCTTGCAGAAATAATAAAAGAAGCTTTATTTTTTTTAATAGGTCCCTGGATAGAAATGCGGGAAGCAATCAATCCTATCCCCCCTTCTACCTGAAATTTTTTATCATTGCCTTCTTTCATCGAAATATCCAGCACGCTTGATAAGCGGCCACCATATTGGGCGGGCATTCCTCCTTTTATTAAAGAAACATTTTTGATGGCATCGGAGTTAAAGATAGAAAAGAATCCAAATAAATGGCCGGTGTTGTAAACAATGGCATCATCCAGCATAATCAGGTTCTGATCTGGTCCGCCACCACGAACATAAATGCCTGCACTTCCTTCGCCCGCATTGCGAACACCCGGCAATAATTGTATGGTCTTTAAAAGATCAACTTCTCCTAAAAAAGCGGGTATGGCTTTAATCTGTTCTATGGGTAATACAAACTTTCCCATCTGTGCATTTTTTACATTACCATCTGTTTTTTTAGCGGTGATAACTACTTCCTGAAGGGCAGACCTTGTAATCAGGTCAAAATTTAATGACTGATCGGCATCAAGTTTTACTTCGGTTATTTTTGGCTGATAGCCGGCGTAAGAGCAAATCAATTCATAATTTCCGTCTAATAAAGTAATAGAGTAAAAACCATATTGATTGCTGGTAATGCCTTTCGAATTTCCTTTTACTGTAATAGTAGCGCCGATGAGGGTTTCGCCGTTTTGCAGATCTTTCGCATAACCGCTGATGGTATATTTTTTTTGCGCCACCGCAAAAAGAGAAGCCAGTATCATACAAAATAAACAAAAATATATTTTCATAGTTGATACTGATTCATGATACTGATTAAAGGTTTGTTGTAAAGTGTGAGGGTTAAGTTTATGTTTTTAATTATTAATTTTACTTAGTTTTTATCGTGCCACAATACTATCCTTCGTTTCGCCGCAGTGTAACATGGAAGCCCTAAATTCAGGGTCTTTTTTTCCAAGATAGGGGTTTACGATTTCGGCAGTGTTACTAATCCACGCGGCTTCTTTTCCTTCGCCAAACGCCATTGGACAATTTTGCCAATACAATGTTGGGCCTGAATAATGAATTGTTTTCAGGAAAGGATAAATGCTTTCGCTTACCATCCTGAAATCCTGGCGCATTTCCTTAAGGTTGGGTTGTTTTATTAAGCTTTCAGTATTGGACTTGATGTCGTTTAACTGCATCACTGCACTCTCTGCAATGCCGGCAGAATCTTTTTTTAATTCATCCAGTTTGATACCCCTGGCAACAATCGAAAGCTTTTGTGCAGCCGTTTTGGCCATGATAGAATCTGCTTCTACAAATGCAGTTTTTAAATCAAAATAGGCCGTCATAAGTGTGTCAATACTACTATTAAAAATCAAAGAGTTTCTGCCCGCTTTTAAAGGGGCTGTTTTAGCAGATTCAACCCCATTAACGGTTCTGAATTTGAACCAGTAAATACTAAATGCCAATACTACAATAACCAATACCCATACTATACTTTTCATATAAAAACTTTTCGCAAAGCTAAGGCATAACATCAAATTAGGTAAATAGTTTGCCGATTGAATTACTTTTGCAGCCAAATAGGTTTGAACCATAAATTTTTTATATATACTTATGCTTTTAGGATTACAAAATGTTACGTTTGAATTTGGTGCCCGAACGATAGTAGAAGATGCCACCTGGCATATACAACCCAATGAAAGGATTGCACTGATCGGTTATAACGGTACAGGTAAATCTACCCTGTTAAAAGTATTGACGAGGCAGTATTTACCCAACAAAGGTACTGTTGAGCAGGGCAAAGAAACCACCATTGGTTTTTTACACCAGGATCTGCTGAGTTTTGATACCGATGATTCTATTTTAGAAGTTGCGATGGGTGCCTTTGAAAGAGTGAAAGAACTTGAAAAAGAAATTGAAGCCATCGGTCATGAACTTGAAAGAACCGGCGATGAAACCCTGGCCCATGATTACTCAGAAAAATTACATGAACTGGAGGTATTGGGTGGTTACGATATCCATCATAAAACCGAAGAAATTTTACAGGGACTTGGCTTTACCAATGAAAATTTACATAAGCCCTACAAACTGTTTAGCGGAGGCTGGCGCATGAGGGTTTTACTGGCAAAAATGATATTGATGCACCCAGATGTACTGCTGCTGGATGAACCTACCAATCACCTTGATTTACCAAGTATTGAATGGCTGGAAAAATACCTGATACATTACCAGGGTGCGGTAGTAATGGTAAGCCATGACCGTTATTTTTTAGACAGGATGGTGAATAAAGTAGTGGAACTATACCAGCAAAAATTACATTTTTATACAGGCAATTATAGTTACTACGAAACAGAAAAAGCATTGCGGGTAGACATGCAGCAAAAGGCGTATGAAAACCAGCAGGATTACATTCGGCAGAATGAACGTTTTGTGGAACGTTTTAAAGCCAAAGCAAGTAAAGCCGCTGCAGCACAGAGTATTGTAAAGCGCCTGGAAAAATTGGACCGTATTGAAAATGTGGAAATTGAAAGACCGAATATGCGGATAAACTTTTCGGTAGATAAGCAGCCGGGTCGTGTTTTATGTACCTTGAAACATGTTTCAAAAAGCTTTGGCGACCTGGTAATTATGGAAGATACGGGGGCCGAAATTGACCGGGGTGATAAGATAGCGCTGATTGGTGCAAACGGAAAAGGTAAATCAACTTTACTGCGGGTGATTGTAGGTTCAGAAGAGTTTACAGGTGAACGGATATGGGGCCACAATGTAGATGAATCGTTTTATGCACAGCATCAACTGGAGGCATTGAATATTAACAATACGGTGCTGGATGAAATGAAAGACAGCCGCAGTGGTAAAACCGATCTGGAATTAAGAAGTTTACTCGGTTGCTTTTTATTTAGCGGCGATGATGTGGATAAGAAAATTAAAGTATTGAGTGGGGGTGAAAAAGCAAGGGTTGCACTGGCAAAAACAATTGTAAGTAAAGCCAATTTTTTAATGCTGGATGAACCTACCAATCACCTGGATATACATTCGGTTGACCTGTTGATTGGTTCATTAAATAATTATGAAGGAAGTATTGTATTTGTTAGTCACGACAGGCATTTTGTTAGTAAGATTGCCAATAAAATATGGGAAATCGAAGACCATAAAATTTTAGAGTTTAAAGGCAGTTATGCTGAGTGGGAAGACTGGAAAGAAAGAAGACTTGCTGCGGCTAAAATTGCCGAATCCGGCACAAAAAATATAGAGCAGAAAAATAATAAAGAACAGCCCGTTAAAAAAGAAACTGCTGCTGACGTAATGCCGTCAGTTACGCAACAACGCAGCCCGGTTGATAAGGAGATAAAAAAAGAATACCAGAAAAATAAATCCCGCTTTCAGCAGATAGAAGAAAAACTGGCTCAGCTTAACCAGCGTAAAACTGCGCTGGAAACTTTGATGGCTTCGCCGGAGAGTTATGGCAACAAGGATAAATTTCAACAAACTGAAACTGAATATAAATCAGTAACCACAGAGTTGATTGGTTTAAATAAAGAATACGAAACAGTATTTGAAAAAGTGATGGAACTGGAAGAAAAAATGGGATAAAAAGCGTACCAGGTTTTACGGGATGCTGTACTGCGTGTTTTTAAGCTTGCAGTAAATGGTAGTAAATTGGGGAAGCCTGCCACAAAGATAAATTGTTGAAGAGTGCGACGCCACTGAAGTTCCACATAGCTGCTGTATTTGCCAGGTCAATAATTTTTATTAATACTATTGCCTGAAAATAAAAAAGCCTCACTTAAATTGTGAGGCTTTTTTATTTAATTAGTTTGATCAAAAATTTCTAACGGTCATTTCCACTCTTCTGTTTTGGGTACGCCCTTTTGCGGTTTTGTTATCAGCAATAGGTTTATCTGAGCCAAAACCTGTAGCATTCAGCCGACTTTCATCAACGCCTTTTGTTACAAAATATGTCTTCACTGCGTTGGCTCTTGCCTCTGACAATAATTGGTTTTTATCTGCTTTACCCGTATTATCGGTATACCCTGAAATATCAACTTTAAAACCAGGGTTTTCAGTTAAAATTGTTATCACATTGTTTAAGGATACACTGGATTTAGCCAGCAACTTAGCACTTCCGGTTGCGAAGAAAAGATTTTTTGCACTCACTTTTATCTTCTCGATAATTAATACGTCAATTACCGGGCAGCCAAAATTAGATGCCGGGCCTGCTTCTTTAGGACATTTATCTTCTTCATCATTTACACCATCACCATCTGTATCCGGTATTGGACAGCCCTGGTATCTTGCAACGCCGGCCACAGTGGGGCATTTGTCTTCTTCATCATTTACCCCATCACCATCCGTATCCGGTATAGGACAACCCTGGTATTTTGCCAACCCTTTTACGGTC
This sequence comes from Ferruginibacter sp., assembly GCF_014377975.1. Taxonomy (GTDB): domain Bacteria; phylum Bacteroidota; class Bacteroidia; order Chitinophagales; family Chitinophagaceae; genus Ferruginibacter. The sequence continues at coordinate 994 of NZ_JACMOO010000301.1, read as the reverse complement.
GGACATTTATCTTCAGCATCTGCAATTCCGTCGCCATCGGTATCAGGACAACCTTTTAAAGATACCAGGCCAGCAACATCCGGGCAGGCATCCAGACTATCCACCACACCATCATGATCTCTGTCGGTAACAACAGGTACCGGCGGTAATGGCGCCATTTTAGGAGCAGCTTCTGTGCTATGTATATTTTGAGTAAATCCTAAAGAATAGAACATGTTGTTATCTAATTTTTCTTTAGCAAGGGTTGCCCTGTAATTGGCCTGTAAAAACAAGTACCCTTCGTTAAACATATTTAATTGAAATCCGCCACCCAATGGAACATAAGGAGCCCATGTGTTTTTGCCATAACTGCCGATGCCAATACCTGCGGTTAAAAATGGAATAAACAAATGATTGTTTTCCAGCAAACGGGCGTGAAAAGATCCTTCAAATTCGTTGGTATAGCTGTTGGTAACACCTGCTACTTTAGGATAATCTGTAAACAACCCATTGTACCGAATTGAATAATCAATGTGGCTGGTAATACCCTGCCAGTACATAAGAGAAAAGCCAGGATCTACTTTTCCTACTTTTGGAACCGAGGCGGAAAAATCTACCAGGTTAGCGCTAAAACCGACTGCCGAACCTTTTTTGGGACCACCAAAATTTTGTGCAAAACCAATGTGTGCAAGGCAAACAAAAATGATTGTTGCTTTAAGTTGTTTCATTCTCATAATTAATTTTTAAGGCCTCAAGATCAATAAGGATGCCATTTATATATATAAATTTTATACATTGTTTTCATTTAATTCGATCGATATGTAATAACGAAGCTGAATGTTATGGGTAATTAATTCAGCGGAATTTTTGCAATCGTCCCATTATTTTAAAAACACCCAAAGTGAATAATTGAATTGCCCTATATTTGCAAAAATTAAAGACTTGGTAGCTCAGCTGGATAGAGCATCAGCCTTCTAAGCTGGGGGTCATTGGTTCGAATCCAATCCAGGTCACT
>NZ_JACMOO010000049.1 GCF_014377975.1 Ferruginibacter sp. | reverse complement strand
TATGGGCAATCAAAACTGTTAGCCGAAAAATATATTTTGGAGCAGCCTTTACCTGAAGGGAAAAAGGTATACATACTACGTCCCTGTATGATACACGGCCCTGGTAACAAAGGCAACCTTAGCCTGTTATACAAACTGGCTAAAAAAGGGTTACCCTGGCCCTTGGGTACTTTTGAAAACAGTCGTTCTTTTACCTCTATACACAACCTCCGGTTTGTTACTATGCAATTGCTTGAAAAACCAATTGAAGGAGGTGTTTATCAGGTTGCCGATGACGAATCCCTATCAACCAATGAACTTATTAAATTGATGGCCGCCTCTTTAAATCAGAAAGCGAATATCTGGAACATACCTCCGGCAATTATTCAGTTACTGGCAAAAACCGGAGATCTGCTACACCTCCCTTTAAACAGCGAACGACTTAAAAAATTAACGGAGTCTTATGTGGTGTCCAATCAAAAACTTAAACAGGCCATTGGCATTCAAACAATGCCCTTAACTGCTAAAGAGGGAATGATAAACACTTTTGCTTCTTTTTTATAAAAAGCATGTTGTTAAAACCAGGTAGTTTTAAAAATGCTGCACAATAGCAGGGAAGGATAAAAGATACTGTAGAAGTTAGCAGGATATATTTTGAGAAAGGTTGTAAAAAGTTCATGTACTCCTGTATAATTTTACCTGTCAGGAAGTTAGCATATTGAACAATTTGTATTTAATTCTAACAGGAATTGAAAAGGGACGGGTAAACTGCTGAATGATTGAATTTTCTATCTTTATGTCAGTAGTAAACTTAAAATTTGTTTCACGGCTGTCATCCAGTTTGGTTTCATAAGGACTATGAGTCATTTTAGTATTGGTTGCATCTGCTGAAAATCCAATATTTACAACTTTGGAAACAGCAGGGTGAATAGAAAATAATCCTTTGCGAAACTGGTTGTAGCAAAACCTGATGGCCCATGAATTTATTTTTCCACGCATTTGCCTGTTAAGCATCCGGGATAAATCTGACCCCATTTTATTAAATTTTGAAACGGCAAAATCATCCTGCGCAAATTCTTCGTAGTTACTACAGTTCCAGTCTATCAGCTTCCATTTATCCTCCCAGGTAGCCCAACCCCAACTGCAGGCCCGATGGGTAAAGTATATATCGTTCGGCTTTAACCCTGTTATAGTCGGACTATATCCTGAAATGGAGAGTATGCGGGGATTATTTTGATAATAGTCAAGCCCCTGGTTCATAAAAACTAAGAAATTTCTACTGATAATTAAATCATCTTCCAGTACAATCGCTTTTTTATAAATTAACATCACCTCACTTACACCACTGATAATAGATGCAGCTAAACCTTTATTTACAGGAGATTCGTGAATGGTTACTGACTTAAAACCATTGATTGTTTTTAAAAAAGCCCTTACTTCCTTTATTTTTATTTCCTCAAAATCGTTTTTTCCTCCATCCGAATAAACTATCAGGTCACTTTCTTTTGCGAGAATACTGGAAGACAAAGCTGCAATATTTTTTTTGAGTGTTTCAATCCTTTTATAGGTAAACAGTACGATGGGAGCCAAAGAGTTCATCCTAATGGTTTTAAAAGATTGTTATTGAATTGTTAAGCGAATATAAACAAAATTACTCTATTAGTAAAAGGGGCAAGTAAAATACAGGCTAAAATTTAAAAATTGTTCAGGCTTTGAAACTTAATTTTTTTAAAATACACGTAAGTAAGCAATGGTCGTAACGGTGTTTCTTTAGCTCAAACGATTGAACCGATGCGGTGTTATTTTACTTCTTTATATTTGAGACCTATGAAATATCTGATGCTCATTTTTTGTTATTACTTTCAATTGATACTTTTAATAGACTACTTATTCAAGGGAAGGTTTAAACATTAAATTACCTGTGTGCGTCTCCAAAATTTGATTTGTTTCAACTATTAAATATTCTGTTTTTCCAATGATTTACCTTATTCTTTTTGCTGTATTTTTTCTTTTAATAAATGTATATTTTAAAATTGCAGCCCGCTTCAATATTATTGATAAACCCAATGCCCGCAGTTCTCATTCGGCAATTACCATACGTGGAGGAGGAATTATCTTTATTAACGGAGCTTTAGCGTATTTTATTTTATCGGAGTTTCAATTTCCCTGGTTTATAGCTGGCCTGCTGCTGATAAGCTGTATAAGTTTGGTGGATGATATAAAAACTGTTTCAAGAAGCCTGCGGTTAATAGTTCAGTTTGCAGCAGTGCTGTTACTTTTTTATCAATTAAATTTATTTTCGTTTCCCTGGTGGATATGGATCATTACCCTCGTCATCACCATAGGCATCATTAATGCCTATAATTTTATGGATGGAATTAATGGCATCACCGGGGGATATAGTTTAGCCGTTTTAGCCGGTTTGTGGCTGGCCAATAATTACCGGTTTGCATTTGTTGATAATCAGTTTATTTATTTTACGGGCATAGCGTTGCTGGTTTTTAATGTATACAACTTCAGAACAAAAGCCCGTTGCTTTGCAGGGGATGTTGGATCAGTTTCGATTGCTTTTATCCTGATCTTTTTGCTGGCCAAACTAATATTAAGCTCAGGCAATATTATGTATCTTTTTTTTTTAACGCTTTATGGTATTGACAGTGTGTTAACTATTATACACCGCCTGTATCTTAAAGAAAATATTTTTGAGCCTCACCGAAAACATTTTTATCAGGTACTTGCAAATGAAGCAAAGATTCCACATATAAATATTTCCGCAGGGTATACAATTTTACAAACGCTGATTAATGTATTGATTGTATTTATGATTGACTCCTTTTCCATGGCAACACAGTGGATAGCAATATTTTTACTGGTTATTATATTATCTGCTGTCTATATTGTATTTAAAAGAAAATACTACGGCTTTGCAGAAAAATCCTGTATGTAAAAAGACATACTTTAGGGTATTGCTCCATCGCTGCTTTTTTCCTCTTTTGCAGGGGGAAAAGAGGAGGTAAAATAAAAAATAAGTTTTTAGAAATGCACTTCCCTAAAACTACAAATAATAGATGCAACGTTACAACTACCTTCCGTTTGGAAACAGGCAGGTATTTGCAATTTGATTTTAGGTTTTTTTATTAACCATTGAAAGACTTACTTTTACTCCACAATAACTATACTTCAACCATAACATTAATGCCGTTTAAATACCTTGTCTCTTCCCTGCTGCTTGTAGTATCTTCTTTTGGTGCTTGTGCCCAGTCGGATGATATAACGCTGGGAAGTAAAGAATATACTATTTTAGATCGCCTTGATATACTGCTGCAAAATGATTCTATCCTCAGCTTAAATACGGTAAAGCCATTGAATCGTGCAGTATTTACTAAGCGGGTAGAATATATAGACTCGCTCAACAAAGCAGGAAAATTGCCGTTTAAACTTTCAGCTGCAGATCGCAGCAATGTATACAGCTTTTTAATGAATAACCGCGAGTGGACTTCCATCAGTCAGGATTCGTTTCTGTACAGGAAGCCTTTATTCAATACTTTTTACAAATCACCCGGTCATTTATTTTCTGTAAACGATAAGATACTGTCTCTGCAAATAGATCCGGTGCTGAATTTACGATATGGCCATGCAAATGATGGTACGGGCAATATTTACAACAACACCAGAGGTATTATTATCAGGGGTAGTATTGATAAAAAAATCGGCTTTTACACTTATTTATCAGACAACCAGGAAAAAGATCTGCTGTACGTTCGGGACTTTGCCGCTAAGTACGATGCGGTGCCTGGGGCAGGTTTTTATAAACCCTATGGTAAGGATGGAAAGGCCTTTGATTATTTTGATTTTAGGGGAGGAATATCTTTTAATGTGGCTAAATACATTCATGTACAATATGCATACGATAAGTTGTTTATTGGAAATGGATACAGAAGTCTGTTTCTGAGCGATTTTAGCAATAATTTTTTATTCATGCGTTTGAATACCCGGTTGTGGAAATTGAAGTATGAAATGATCATTGCAGAAACCATGCAATCAGTTCCGCAACTGGCAAGAGAAGCAAAGAAAAAAAATTATATGTCCATTCATCACCTAAGTATTCAGGCCACCAAATGGCTGAATGTAGGGTTGTATGAAAATATTATGGAGGATGGAAAGTATGGCTTGCAATTGAGTTACCTTAATCCTGTTATTTTTTACCGGGCTACAGAATCCAATCTTGGCATTGCAGGAAAAGCAAGTATTGGCATAGATTTAAAAGCAAATATTGCTCATACAATACAGTTGTATTCACAGGTATTTATCAATGAATTTCACATTCACGAAATTCTTCATTATGGTGACGGATCTTTTACTAATAAACAGGCATTGCAGGTTGGTGGAAAATATATTAACGCATTTAAAGTCAGCAACCTTGATTTGCAAATGGAATATAACCTGATTCGGCCTTTTACTTATACCAATTTTGACAGTGTTACCAACAATACCCATTACAACCAGCCACTTGCTCATCCACTCGGCGCTAATGTAAGGGAGCTGGTATTAATTGCCAGGTATCAGCCTTTGCCGAAACTTTATCTTACCGGAAAAATAATCACTTTTACACAAGGGTTGGATTCTGCCGGGATTAATATGGGCGGTAATATTTTCAGGAGTTACGATTCCCGCATAAGGAATTATGGCTATTTTATAGGATCAGGCATTCCTGTAAACAGTACTACCGCTTCTCTGAATATTTCTTACGAAGTTTTTGAAAATGCTTTTCTTGATTTTAATGCTACGCATAGATCTTACAATGTACAAAACCTGCCTAACTCAAGTGTTTTATTCTATAGTGTTGGTTTTCGTCTAAATATACGGAGAAGAGAGTTTAACTTTTAAGAGGCCGTTTAACATCAAATACATCGTTTTAAAAGATTGTAAAACCTATCTTTTATGTGGCAGAAGGCCACGCTAATGATATTTGTACAGACACTTTGTACAACCATGTTACCTATACTTATTTACGTTTTTTTAAATGTTTAACCATCGTTTCCTGGCAAATTCAGGCCGTTGTTATTTAGCAGGTAAATAATAGATTTTTATAAAGTTATTTGTAGATAAAATAAGTATCAAATGTTAAAATAAACCGGGCATCTTTATCAATATAATTCTACTGCTATTTCAATTTGTGCTTTTTTGGTTTATCTTACTCAACCTATTTTATAAAAACGGTTTTACGCTTCGGTGCATATTGATAAATTTTACATTTCAGGCAGGGCTAGCTGGTGAGCATCCAGATAAATTTTGTTCGTTCTTGCAAAATGATTTGTTGATTACAAAACTTTTATTATTAATTTAATGCCCGGGGCAAACGTATGCCACCTGTTTTTAGCAACGCTGTTAAAAAAATGATCCTTTTGCCTAACCCCTAAAAGCAGGGTTACAATGCCAGCAACCTAATTCACTGATTTTGTATATTTTTTTTCTTTAATGGAATCATCAAAATTTACTAGCTCCATTTATTTACTTTGTGTTAACTTTTTGATACAAGACTAACTATGTCGACATCAAAATTGACTGATCAACAAACTTTTTGATAGATAATGTTTTATTCTATTATGCTGATTTGATAATAAAGAGGACATACCTGTCGTTGTATTGAATTAATTGGAGTCTAACAAATACCTTACATAGCGCCTGCAAATTTTTCCACAGTCGGTGCCATTTAATGAGCAAGAGCATGATTTATTTAGAATACGATGAGTTATTTATATAATTTGGCTTTAACTTTGATATTAGTCAGTAGGCTGCTGGCATTGCATTGCTGAAGCAATCAGTTCTTAGAAAGTGTTGTTAATATTGAGTTTGCGGGAATTTTATAAATAAGGTGATTTGATTTTTTATTGATATAATTATTTTTTTGCATAAATTCATTTTATGAGAAACTGTTTAAAATTTTTTTTTGGAATACCTTAAAACTTAATAAATAGCCTTTAGTAAAATTGACTATGGTTAAGCTGGGAATGGTATCCCACGAAGCTTAGTATGGGAAGTGAAAATTTTATTTTTGAATAGCTTGTAAGAAATTAAATCTAAAGGGTGTTTTAGTGTCTGTTAAATAGAAACAATTTATAGTAAAATAATGTCTATATAAATTATACAAATTTTGACTCTGTCTATTTTTAGAAAAATGTCCATAACTAAGTAGTGTCAGCAAACTCAATTACACTAATTTAAAAAGCAAAAATTAATTAGCGTTATATATTTGATTTATAACGAAACGTTAATACTTTAAGTTACAGTATCGTGACTAAAAATTGAGCGTAATTAAACATTTTATATAATAATCAGATCAGCAAATGCCCGTTATTTTTGCAGGAAGTTTTTAAAATTAAAAGCAATATTTTTTTATAAATAATTATCCCAATCCCTACAATTAAACTGAAAAATTATGCCAATCCTTTTTTTAAAAAATTTTGCACCCAGATGGATTATCTTTTGTTGTGATATTATACTGATTTCAGTTTCGTTTACTTTTTCTTTCTTTCTTAATGAACATCTCTCAGTCAACTTACGCGATATAATTAATTTTATACCTGGTCTCATTACAAATCTGTTAGTCAGCGTTATTTGTATTGGTGTATTTTCCATTTATAAGGGAATTATCCGTTACTCAGAAGTAAGGGATATTATAAGGATTATAAAATTTTCTTTTTTGCAATTTGCTATTTGGGTACTTATTAGATGGGGTGATTCAAACCATTTTGTATCAGGTAAAATCACCATGCCACTGCTGGTAATTAATTTGTTTGCGGTGATGTTTGTTTTAGTTGCATTCAGACTGCTGGTAAAGGAAATTTATTTTATGGCGCAGGCAAGGCCTAATCCAGCTAACAGAACGCTCATTTTTGGAGCAGGAATGATGGGACAAATAACGCAAAAAGTGCTTCAGCAGGATGCCAAAATAAATACTACACTGGTTGGTTTTATAGATGACAATCCATATTTGGTAGGTAAAAAACTGGAGGGTTTACCTATTTACAGTGCAGAGGGAGAACAGCTTGTTAAAATTTTAAAATCAAATCGTATTACGCATATATACATTGCGATTGATAGATTAACAGTAGAAAGAAAAATTGCTATTACCGATTTATGTGCTCCATTTAAAATTAAAGTGAACGTAGTTCCTCATGCCAATCAATGGTCTGGTGGCTTGTTTCAAAAGAATCAGGTTAAGGAAATGAATATTGAAGAACTTTTGGAGCGGGATGAGATTATTCTTCCCAATGACCTGTCAAAAGCAAATTATAAGGATGCAATTATATTAGTTACTGGGGCAGCGGGCTCCATTGGCAGTGAAATTTGTCGTCAGTTGATTGGACATGAGGTAAAGAAATTGATTTTACTGGATCAGGCAGAATCGGGCCTTTTTGATCTTGAATATGAATTAAGGCAAAAAGGAATGCGGCAGGGAATACAGGTTGAAGTAGCATCAGTAAGAGATTATATGCGTATTAAAAAACTTTTTATAACTCATCAACCCGATATAGTTTTTCATGTGGCTGCCTATAAACATGTACCACTGATGGAGTGCTTTTCGAGCGAAGCAGTGCTCACCAATATTTTTGGAACAAAAGTTATCGCGGATCTTTCGATGTTACACAGCGTTAAGAAATTTGTGCTGGTTTCTACTGATAAAGCCGTTAACCCTACCAACGTGATGGGCGCAACCAAAAGGGTTTCCGAAATATATATACAATCTTTAAATGACAGGATTGAATCCAATACAGAATTTATTACTACCCGTTTTGGAAATGTGCTTGGTTCTGCGGGTTCGGTTGTTGCAACTTTCAAAAAGCAAATTTCTAAAGGGGGGCCCGTTACAATTACACACCCGGAGATTACCCGGTATTTTATGACGATTCCTGAAGCTGCAAAATTAGTTTTACAGGCAGGTAAAATTGGAAGATCAAGTGATATTTTGCTTTTTGATATGGGGAAACCAGTAAAAATTATGGACCTCGCTACCCGTATGATTCAACTGGCAGGCTTAGTACCCGGAAAAGATATTTCGATACAATGTACTTCCCTTCGTCCGGGAGAAAAAATGTTTGAAGAATTATTTAAAGATTCAGAAGAATTTGCTCCTACAAGTCATCCTAAAATTTTGCGTGCTAAAAAATGCTCCGACACCAACCCGGATTTTTATTCATTGCTTATAAAACTGGAAGCCGCGGCCATTGCGCATAGTAATGAAATGATTGCACCGCTGCTGGGTAAAATGCTTCCTGAATTTAATCATTCTCCCAATAAATTTAAAAAAGCCATTACTTTAGACCAGGTGGAAAAACTACCATTTAGCTAACTAAAACTGCAAGCAGAATATTTTAAATTATTGAAATACGTGCGCTAATCTTTTAACAACGAACACTTTCTCCATCCATCAGGGAATTTATTGGCATGGTTTTGTAACTACCGTTGGCAGCAATAATTGATAATAACAACAAATACAATCATGGCAATCAATCTTTTAAATACAGTACAGGAAAATCTCCATTATCCGCAGTTGCAAAAAATTAATCCGAATACTCAAGAGGCGGATCAAAGCACTACAACAACAGACAATTTTAGCCAGGCGGCAATTCCTGTAATTTTAACCGGTTTATACAAATTAAGCAGCTCTGATGAAGGAGCGGAGGCAATCTTAAGGGAAGAAAATTCTACAGACTGGGTATCAAAAATATTTAATAATAATAAGCAGGAGATTATAGAAAAAATAGCGGCTTACAGCAATCCGCAAAATCAAATTTCTTCCACTGAGCTAAATAATATTGCTACAGAAAGTATAAAAGTAATAAAGGAAAATTTACCTGAAAATGCTACTTTTAAAGATGTACGTCTTTTTCTTTCAAACCAAACTGATAACATTTTTCCTTACTTGCATGCAAGCTTACATGCAGGCGATTTATTGAATGACACTACCGTGGATGATAACACCAACAAAATGGAAGGTCCTATTTCCAGCATGATGCATAGCATCGGTACTTTGTTTTCAACACCGGAAACGGAAGAAGATAAGACCGGTAAAATTTAACTATTGGGCGTCTTCAAAACTTTTTATTTTGTTGTATAGGGTTTTCCGGTCAATATTTAAAAGTTCAGCAGCCCGCGTTTTATTAAAATTTACTTCTTTTAATACCTGCATAATGGCTTCGTATTCGGCTTTGGATGCGGTATCTTTCAGGTCAAGAGAGGCTGGTTTTATGGGGTTTGATTCTGTTGCTGCCGCAGGTGCTGCTTTTTGCATTATAAACCCGGTAATTTCTGCAGGTAAAGTAGATGGAGAAATTTTGCCTGCATTGGTCAATAATGCAGACCGGCGTATTACATTTCTAAACTCTCTCAAATTTCCCGGCCACGAATAGTTTATAAACATTTTCATTACATCTTCTTCAAACCCTTCAATATTTTTGTCCAGTTCCTTATTGGTTTTTTGTAAAAAGAAATCAGCAAATAAGGGGATATCAATTTTACGGTTTCTCAAAGGGGGTAACTCAATTGAAAACTCATTAAAGCGATGATATAAATCTTCCCGGAACTTTCCATGTTTGTAAGCATCCTGCAGGTTTTCGTTGGTGGCTACAATAATTCTTACATCAACGTCTATTTCCTTGTTACCACCAATTCTTTTTATTTTTCTTTCCTGTATTACTCTTAAAAGCGACGCCTGTATTTCCGATGACAGATTAGCTACCTCATCCAAAAATAAAGTACCACCATTTGCCAATTCAAAATGCCCTTCTTTATCATTAATGGCACCTGTAAAAGCACCTTTTATATGGCCAAATAATTCACTGCCGGCCAGTTCTTTTGAAAGGGTTCCACAGTCCATTGCTACAAAAGGACGGTTTTTACGGCTACTCAATTCGTGGATGGTTTTTGCAATAACTTCCTTACCCGTTCCGCTTTCGCCGTTTAATATAATGCTGTAATTGGTGGGTGCTACTATTTTAATCTGGTTATATAAAGCATTGGTAGCGGCTGCTTCCCCAACCAGAAATTCGGAATTGCCCGGGCTGTTTTTTCTGCTGGTATTTGCTAAGGCAGTATTTGCTGAATGAGGAATGCCATTGTTATTTTCAGACTGATTGATGGCAGCCCGCAACACATTTAAAACTTCATCTGGTATCAGGGGTTTTGTAATATAATCATAAGCCCCGGCTTTAATAACGTCTACGGCAGTTTTAATATCTGAGTACCCGGTAATAATCAATACAATTGTTTGCGGATTGTGCTGTTTTATTTCTATTAAAATGTCCTTGCCATCTTTTTTATCTCCCAACCTGTAATCACATAAAACGATATCGAACTTACCAGCTTTAAACTTTTCCAAACCTTTGTTTCCACTATGTGCAGAGTCAACAGCATAACCATTCTTAGTAAGAAACCTTGTTAACAAAGCACACATGTCAGCATCATCATCAATAATCAAAATACTTCTATTCATGGGGGGTAAACTTTTTTCAAATATACAACTACTTACACTTCTTTTTTTAAGGTAACTTCCTGTACGGGTATTTCTTTTATTTTAATCCATTCTGAATATTCACTGGGCAGTATACTGGCCCCATGTTCATTAGCATAAACTTTGGTAAATTCTGCACCAAGGTATAAAATAACAGAGCTGTAATAAGCCCACAGCATAATAATAATAACTGATCCTGCAGCCCCGTAAATAGACGCTAAATTGGTACGGCCCAAATAATAGCCTATACCCCATTTGCCCAATGTAAATAAAATGGCAGTAACAAAAGCACCGATCGTAATATCTTTCCATTTTATTTTTGCATCGGGAAGTACTTTAAAGATGATGGCGAAAAGCAGGGTGGTGATACTAAAAGAAAGTACATTATCAATGAGCGGTATAAATATTTTACCAACGCCTGAAAGAACATTATTAAGGCGAATGCCAATAACCGATATTAAAGCGTTTAATAACAGCGATACAATAAACACAAAACCTAAACTTATTATAAGCGAAAAAGAAAGCAAACGGTTTATGATCAGTTTCCACCAGGCTTTTTTTGCAATAACTTTTAGACCCCATATTTTATTTAGGGAATCCTGTATTTCCCCGAAAATACTTGTACCACCTATTATTAACACAATGATACTAAATACGCTTGCAAAAGGACTATTTTTTGTAAGGTGAATATTTTTAATTGTGTCCTGTATCTGCATTGCAGCCGGGCCTCCTACCAAATCTTTTATTTCAACATACACTCTTCCTTCTATCGCTTCCTTACCAAATAAGGCTCCGCAAATTGTAATCATAATTATGAGCATGGGTGCGAGGGAAAATACGGTATAGTAAGCTAGTGAGGCACTGTATTTCAAAACATTGTCGTCAATAAATTCCGCAATTACCTGCTTGATAAAATGATACAGCGCAAATCTTTTTTTCTTCATTGTTTAGAATATTTTATTACAAAAAATAGTAGAAAATGTTTTATCCGTTAAAACTCCCTTATAAAAAAGTACCTGTTTGCCGTGTAATAAATTTAGGATTAAAAATATCAATAAACATCAAAATAAATAACTTTCTACAGCGTTCTACAAGCCAGCCAAATACTACCAGAAATAGTAAGCAGTGGTTGTTTGGCTTTGTAATTGTTGCAGGGTTTATTGAAATGTTAGAAAGAATACACCGCGTTGCTTACTTTTTTATTTAAAAAAAAAATTTGAAAACACTTATTATTGATGATGAAATTGATATTTGCTATCTTTTAAGCGGGATATTAAGACAAAAAAACTGCCATACAAATTATGTAAATAACCTGGCTGATGCTGTTGTGCAACTAAAAAATTCTCCCCCTTTTATTGTTTTTTTAGACAATCATTTACCGGATGGTCTGGGGATTGATTTTGTTGCCCATATCAAAAAAAATTATCCAGATACCAAAATCATTATGATTACAGCCTATGATACGATTGATGACAGACAACAGGCAATTAATAAGGGGGTAGATATTTTTATAGGAAAACCGTTTACAAAAGAAGCTATAATTTCTGCAATAGAAGATCTCAATAATTCTCATTCTGTTCCCCATATGTAGAGCTTTCTCTACAAATATCTTTATTTACATATTTACTATCCTGGTTTTTAAAAAAAAACTTATGTGTCTTTCACATTATAATAAGTTTTGTGTGGGTACGCACTTCAATATCTGGCAAGGTTTTTATTTTATTTTAAATATTGTGTAACTAAAAAATTTATTTGTTATGGGCAACCTATTATACATTATTGCAGTAATTCTGGTAATTGCATGGGCTATTGGTTTTTTGGGGTATCATGCAGGTGGTGTTATCCATATTCTTTTGGTAATTGCAATTGTTGCTGTTTTGCTTAAGGTGATCAGGGGTACAGCAAATTAGAAAAACCATCGAAAGTACTGAAGTAATTCTTTATCCGTCATTTTGTATTTTAACTGTACAAAATGATGGGTTTATTTATTATTAAGACAATTAGAAATTGTTTAAAATAGAATTTTCATTTGCCATCCTGAGGTTGGCGTGGTGTGAACGCTAACACCGGCTAAGTAACTTTTGATATTTAACGACTAATCTGTAAAATCAAAACGTATAAAAAAACTTGTACCTTTTCCCGGCATACTTTCTACTTGAATATTGCCTTTGTGGTTAAGAATTATGTTTTGTGTATTGGTAAGTCCCAGGCCATTACCTTTTTGTTTTGTGGTAAAATAAGGTTCAAATAATTTACTGAGAGATACCGTATCCATGCCCACTCCATTATCACTTATTTCAAGTAAACATTTTTCACCTTCTTTTCTGATAGATATTTTTAAAACTCCATCATTCGTATCAATAGCTTCCACCGCATTTACAATAATATTTAAAAGCGCAATTTTTATTTTTTCCTTATCGGCTGAAATAGTAAACTTTTCTGCACTGTAATTTTTTTCAACCTTAATTTGTTTTAGGGCAATACGGTCTTTAGCAAGATCCAAAGCCTCATCCAGCAAGGTGTTTATTAATACGGGCTGGTAATTCAATTCTGCAAATCGGGTAGCATTCAGCAATTCGGTAATTAACTGATTAATGCGTTGGCTATTTCTGTTTACCATATCAAACAGGATAGAAGAATTTGTATCTATACCAGGTAAATCTGATTTTAGCTGTGCTATTGCCAGGTTAATATTTGTTAGCGGATTTCGCACTTCGTGAGCAATGTTACGGGCTATCCTGCCTGTTGCTGCAAATTTTTCAATTCGCCGCATCTGTATCAATTCTTTATTGGCATTATCAAGATCATTTATCCGCAACTGCAATTGTTTTTGAAATTCCAGTACCTGTTGCTCTGAGGCTTTGCGTGCATTATTTTCTCTCGTATAGGTAAGTAAACCAAAAAATGCAAACAAAAAAGCAAGTATCAAAGAAATAACTATAAAAATATTCAAAGCATAATAACGATTGTCAAGCACTTTTGTCTTTTCAATCAACAAGTTTTTTTCTTCCACCTGCATGGTTTTTACAATTGTTCTTATGGAATCCATTACAGATTTACTTTCATAGCCCAGTTTAATTTGTGTATCTGTAATCAAAAAATTATGGGTAGAAAAGTAGTTTAATTCAAAAATCAGGTATTGATACTTCTTATCAACAAGCAATTTTAATTTTTCGAGGTTTTGTTGCTTACTAAATGAATTGCTGAAAGCAGGTTTAAAAAATGCGAACGCACTGTCAACCCTTTGCAAACTTGTGTGATAAGGGTCTAAGAATGCTTCATCTTTTGATATAAAATAACCTCTTACACCAGTTTCGGCATCTTTAATTCCGGATATCAGGTCTTCAAGATGAATAATGATGTTATGGGTACGGGTAATGGCCCTGGTTTGTTCACGTAATTGCCGGTTGGTGTAAAAAATAAAAATAAAAGAAATAAGCAATAATAAAAAAGCAGCACCATATCCTGCACGAATACGTCGGTCAATTTGCAATTGTTTAATAACATTTAGCATCATAAATGATTATATAAATTATAGAAAAGTGAGCATATTTGTGCCCCATAATCGATACTTTTTTTAGTGCTGCTCAGATAAGCCAAATTTGTTAATACTTAATCTTAAAAGAACATAGGCTGTAAAACTAAAGGTATTTTCAAGTTATTTTTAAAAGTTATTTTAAAACCGCACAAAAATTTAACCAAAAAATCTCGGTAATTAATTAGTTATTATAAGGATACCGGGTAAAAGTTGCAAAATTTATATGAGGTGTAACTTCCCTTGCGGCAAAAAGCTGAAAGCTATTTCAAAGACAAAGAAATTTCACTGCATTGAAAATGCAAAATTGTTTGAAATTACAAAACTATTTTAACGCCAGCTTAACCTGTTAGCAGCCAAATTTAAACCAGCAGGCAGCATTTTTCGTAGCATTGTATAAATTAGCATAGGCGAAAAATAATGAGCATTCCCGATTTTTTTGAGATTGTAGCAAAAAAATATTTTTTCCTGAGGCGGGTAACATTTTGCACAATTGTTTGCTGGCATTTTTTAATTAGCAAATTTGCAGGCCGGTTTTAAATAGAGAGTACTATAATATAAAAAATTTTATACTTTACTAACAAATTGGCAGTGTTTTGGATTTGACGAATAGAAACAATTCTTTTAAATAAAAAAATAAAACCATGAGCTCTTCAAAAATTATTACAGGTTTATTAGTTGGTGCCGCTGCGGGAGCAGTATTGGGAATTTTATTTGCTCCTGATAAAGGAGCGGACACCAGAAAAAAAATCAGCAAAAAAAGTGCAGATTTAACTGATACGTTGAAATCAAAATTTAATGAATTGATCGACAGTATTTCTGAGGAGATAGAAAATGCAAAAAATGCGGCAGACGATGCCCTGGCTGAAGGCAACGAAAAAGCGGCTACAGTACAATCCAGTATCAAGCATTCTTTGTCTTAAAATTTTTTTAATCACCTTACACCCGGGCTAAAATAAAACAAATGAAAAATCTGCCAAATACCATTAGGTCGCTGTTGGAAAGTACAGGTGATTATGTGGAAACAAAGGTTAATTTATTTAAACTGAAGGCTGTTGATAAATCTTCAGACATAATATCTTCCATTGCTTCATGGTTAGTTATAGCATTATTTATAGTTTTTGGATTTATTATTATAAACGTTGGCCTGTGTATTTGGCTGGGAGATTTGATGGGCTCTGCCTGCTATGGATTTTTTGTTATAGGGGGCTTTTATTTATTACTGGGTGTAATTATATTGTCATTTAAAAGTAAATGGATAAAACAGCCCATAAATGACTTGATTATAAAAAAAATACTTAATTAAGTAATATGCAAATTAATAATTCGGCAGAATTGCGGGAAAACATAAAAAGACTGGAACAACACCAGCAACAACAAAAAGATAATCTGGCAGAGGAATTTTACGCTACCTATCAAAGTCTGATGCCAATCAATATTTTAAAAAGTTCTATAAACAAAGTGGTGCATTCTCCAGGTGCGGTAGATAATATCGTGAATGCGGGTATCAGTATTGGCCTTGGATTGTTATCAAAAAAAGTAATGATTGGCAAATCTGCAGGCATAGCCAAAAAGTTATTGGGAACAGCGATGGAACTTGGTGTAGCCAGTTTGGTTTCAAAAAAAGCAGCCTCCATTAAATCAGGCGGTCTTAATTTATTGAGCAAAATTTTTAAACCTAAAAATCGCCCGGTGAGCAATGGGTAGATTACTGGCTGTTTTTATTTTTTGATAAAGTAACAACTATTTCAAAATACAGAGTTTACCGGCCAGAAAGGGCCGGTTTTTGTTTAAATATTTTTTGTATATTTTGATGACAGTCAGTGCTGCTTTACCTTAGACCTGTGTTTTATTATGCCATAAAAAAATAAAAAATAGCCATAAATTTTTATAAACAAGACTCTATATTTTACTACCTGAAAAGCTGTTTAAAAATGATTTCAAGAAATATCTTGTCACTTTAAAAGTGGCTGGTGTGCACTCCGGGTAATGGCGGTATTCCGGGGTTGCACTCCATCAGCCTGCAGAGCGGAAGTGGAAATTCTATTTTTAAATAATTACCGTTATTTTTTGAGAAATAAATACCCTTACTGCAATAAAAAAATTATTTTATATTATACTAAAACTTCATCTTAAAACGTTTCAGTGATAATTACAAATAGGTGCAGGAAGCAACTCCATTTATTTTATCTTCGTCTTTAATCATGTCAAAATATTTAATTACAGGCCTTGGTAATATAGGGAACGAATATGCAAACACCCGTCATAATATAGGTTTTGATGTAGTGAATGCATTTGTACAAAAGCATGGGGGAGCATTTAAATCGGAAAGGCTTGCTCTTGTGGCTGAAGTAAAATGGAAGGGCAAATTGTTTATCTGCATTTGCCCGACTACTTTTATGAATTTAAGTGGCAGAGCTTTTAAATATTGGATGGACAAAGAAAAGATACCTTTAGAAAATACCTTGACAATAGTTGACGACCTTGCACTTCCATTAGATAAACTGCGTTTACGGGCCGGTGGTTCCAGTGCAGGACACAACGGACTTAAAGATATTCAAAATGTTTTGGGAACAGATATATATCCCAAACTTCGGTTTGGAATTGGAAATAATTACCCCAAGGGAATGCAGGCAGATTTTGTTTTGAGTAAATGGTTACTTGTAGAATTGACAACAGTTCAGTTAAAAATTAGAAAGTGCATTGAGGTAATTGAAAGTATAGCTGTTGTTGGTATTGAAAAAACTATGAATGAGGTGAATAAGCTTTCTATACAGCCGTAAGGCACCAGTAATGACCTAATTGTTTTGTTTATTTGATTTGTTTATATTCGCTCCCTAAAACCCAGCTATCCTAATAACAAAAAAAGATGAAGATAATTTGTGTAGGCCGCAATTACCCGGCCCATGCCAAAGAGCTTGGCAACGATATACCAGATGAGCCTGTGATTTTTATGAAGCCTAAAAGTGCGCTGCTGCAGAGCCATACGCCTTTTTACTATCCTGAATTTACCAACGAGCTTAACTATGAATGTGAACTGGTACTGCGTATTTGTAAAAATGGCAAGTATATCCAGGAACGGCACGCTACCAACTATTATAACGGTATTACACTAGGTATTGATTTTACAGCCAGGGATATTCAAAATGACCTTAAAGCAAAGGGGCTGCCGTGGGAAAAAGCCAAGGCATTTGATAATTCTGCTGCCGTAGGAAAATTTATTGACCTCACGCCAACCTTCAACAAAAAAAATATCAACTTTACTTTTTATAAAAATAAGGAACTGGTGCAACAGGGAAACAGCAACCAGATGATTTTTTCTTTCGACTATATCATTTCCCATATCTCCAACTATTTTTCATTAAACATCGGCGATTTAATTTTTACCGGAACGCCCTCTGGTGTAGGAGAATGCGTGGTGGGAGATGACCTTGAAGCCTTTATTGAAAAGGAAATGCTGCTTAAAATGGAAATAAAATAATTCCCTTCAATTTTATTAATATTGAATTCATCCGGGCTAAAACAGTCAGGTGGTGTTGCGTATTGTGAATATCCTATCGGTAAAAAAAAAGTTATGTTTATCAATAAGAGCAAGGTTTTTGCCAAATTACTTCAACTTTTAAACTGCTAAGTTTTTAGCATTTCACAAAAACGCCTATATTTGCACCCCGAAATGTCGGGGTAGCTCAGCTGGTTAGAGCATCGGATTCATAACCCGAAGGTCGGCAGTTCAAGTCTGCTTCCCGATACATTTGTACTACGGCACTGGATTTTTCTGGTGCCGTTTTAGTTTCCATCATACAATACCCTCCTGCAAAAGAAAAATTCTAAATGCTATTGTCGGTTCAAAAAAAAGGTAAAGGAAAATATCAAAATAATTGTTTAGCTTTTTTCTGTCGGCCATAAAAATAATAATTCCGGCTGCTATGCAATACCTCCTGGTATATCCTGAACCGCTGAAAGTTTTTTTAGACCAGTTAAATTCAAATGGCCCGAAATGTACCACTTTTGCTGTGGAAATCTAAAACCACTATAAATCAGCATCAAGATGAAGTTTAAAATTAAATTAATACCATTAACTTTCGTGTAGCGTAAACGTTTTTTTAGATTAATTGATATTAACAAGGATGGTGCCAGCTAAAAGCATATCATTATTGCAACTATCGTGGTATTTAAACCCCGGTTTAAATTATAACTAACAGTGTAAAAAAGCGAAAATAACTGGCATGAATTTTTAGCCATCCTTTTAAAAAATATTTAGTTATGGAACACACACAGGAAACAATCGAAATATTGAATGATCTCATAACAATCAACAATGACCGCATTGCAGGATATGAAAAGGCAATGGAAGAATTAAAAGGGAATGATACAGATATTTGTTTGGTATTTGAAAAGATGATTGATGAAAGCCGTGAGTTACGCAATGCCCTTGGACGGGAAGTACAGGTTTTAGGCGGTACAATGGCAGATGGCACCATGGCCAGTGGAAAAATTCACCGGGCCTTGATGGATGTGGAAGCTATTTTTACGGGCCACGACAGTCATACCATACTTGCCAATTGCGAAGCGGGGGAAGATGCAGCGCAAAGAGCTTATAGCGCTGCATTGGCAGAAAAACATATTCCTCATTTTTTAAGAGATATGATCAGCGGGCAACAGAAATTACTACGCAATGCACATGATGAAATTAAAGATTTAAGGAATCAGACAACGTGAAATAATTAGAATAGGTCTGGTTTTTCTCCACAAAATAGTTTTTGTCGAATAGTATGCCTTGCGCTGCTCAACACCATTCTTTTTTATTGTAAACCTGGATGTATAATTACACCTTACTGCAAAATTTAATTGTTATTTATCTTCCCACTTATTAAAATCATTAGTAGATAATAAAATTTACATAATCAGAATTTCTCCAGAATCAATTATTATCATTGCCTTTGTTATAGACATTATGGTCTTAACATTCCTTATTTACTCAGTTTGAAATACTAAATTGTGTAACCTGTATTAAAACAAATGGTAAATTTTGATGAATAAATTATGTTTGGTGGTGGTATTTTATTTATTGCCTTTTCTATTATGGGCTCAAAATAAAAATGCAGTATACTTTATAACCGAAGGGTTAAAAAATAATCCCACGCTTACAGAAAATACTAACCTGCAGCAATTTTTTCAAATTCAAAATGACATCATCACCGCCCAAAATAAAAAGCCACAGGTAAACTTTACGGCGGATTATATATTTACACCTTTCTTTTTTAACAATGGTCATATCATCAGTATCACCCCCAATCCATCCGCCAAAGCCTATGGGTATGATGCGGGCTTAAGCAACGGCGGTTTATATGCCGGACAGTTAAATGTAGCCATACCCTTGTTTAACAATGCACTCATTAAACCATTGTATGACCAAAATAAAATACAGGCGTCCATATCAGCTTTTAGCCGCAAACAATTGGAACAGGACCTGAAAAAATTAATCATAGATCAATACATAATTACCTATCAGTTTAAGCAGCAAAAGGAGTACCTGCAAAAAATTATTGATCAGTTGGAATCAAGAAAGCCTTACGTAACAGCATTGGTAAAACAAGGGTTACTGCAGCAAAATGATTACCTTTTACTCGACATTCAACAAACTACCAGCCGCAATGATTTGCTGCAGTTACAATTTGCCTACAACAATGGAGTAGGGTTGCTTAAAAACCTGGCGGCAATTGCAGACACAACAATTTTTGATCTTGAGCCACCAGATATATCGCTTCAGCCGGCACCGGCAGAATATTATTATGCTCAAAAATTTCGGCTTGACAGTTTGAACCTTTTGGCGCAGCAAAATGTGTTTAACTTAAAATACAAAACACAGGTAAATGCAATAGGTTCAACCGGTATTTATTCATCGGATTTCAGTAACCTGGATCACAACATTGGGTTAAGTGCCGGTGTACATTTATTAATACCAATTTATGATGGTAAACAAAAAAAATTAAATGAAAGGCAAAACAATATATTACTTACCAACCAGCAGGCTTATAGAAACAACGCAGCTTTATTGCAACAAAATAATATCCGCAATGCAAAACAACAAATAATGCAATGGCGGCAAACCATTGTATTGCTTGATCTGCAAATACAAAAGCAGGAATTGTTGCTGGATATTATTAAGGATAAAGTAATAAAGGGACAGGTAACCGTAATGGATTATGTACATGCTTTACAGGATTATGCCATTACGGAAAAAAATAAAGCATTGGCAACCACCAATGTTTTGCTGTACACCAATCAATACAATTATTATAACTGGTAAATATTAAAAGGATGCTTTTATTTAGAAATGTATTGGTGCAATTAATGCTCGTAATGGCTTTCTGTGCTGCTTGTAAACAAAAAGAAGCAACGGCAGAAGCAGCGCAGGAGACCGTTAAAACGGCAGTTGTAATTGTGCAACCTGTTCAGCATTCTTTAACTGATTTTCTGGAATTAAATGCAAATACAGTTTTTAAAAGAAAAGTAGTAATTAGAACTAATATTACCGGCTATATCATTGACATGCACTGGAAAGTTGGTGACCGGATTAGTTCGGGCTCTACGTTTTGTTCTATCAAAACCAAAGAGCAGGATGCACTCAAAAGCATTGACCAGCGGGAGCCTTCTTTAAAACAGTTTCAACAGCCAATCCGGATCGCTTCAAGTGCGGCAGGTTTTATTACCTCGGTGAATTATATACAGGGCGATTTTGTAAATGAAGGAGATGTACTGGCTACAATTACCGAACCTTCGTCATTGGTGCTTACGGTGAATGTTCCTTATGAGTACCATCAATATGTGTATAATGGGCGCAGTTGTGAAGTAAAGTTACCCGACGGCAGAAAAATAGATGCTTCTATTTCCATGAGCATACCCGTAATTGATTCGCCCTCTCAAACCCAGCAATATTTTATTCACCTGCCGGTTAACCTTCATTTACCTGAAAATATGAATGTGCTGGTGCGTATCCCCATGAAACAAAAATTAAATACGCTTTGCCTGCCGCTGGCTGCCATACAAACTAATGAAACGCAAACTGAATTTTGGGTAATGAAGCTGTTAAATGATTCACTGGCAGTGCGTGTACCCGTTACCGTCGGCCTGCAAAATGATTCTTTAAAAGAAGTGATTACAGGGGTAACAATAAACGACCGGATAATTACCGAGGGAGGATTTGGACTGGGAGATTCATCGCTGGTAGGAATTTCAAAATAATTGATAATTGGTACTGAATACTGGCAAAATTAACTGCGGCAATATTATATAAAACAATGAAACAATTTCATACTATCTATAAAAAGCCTTTACTTGGGTTGACTGTATTATTAATACTGGCGGGTATTTTCAGTTATTCAAGTCTGAAAACAGGACTGTTTCCGGATATCACTTTTCCAAAAATAAAAGTGATTGCAGATGCGGGGCAACAATCAGTGGATAAGATGATGACGACCGTGACCATTCCTTTGGAAAATTTTATTAAACGTACAGAAGGCCTGGATTATATCCGCAGTACTACGTCCAGGGGAAGTTGTGAAATTTCTGTTTTTCTAAAATGGGATGCCAATGTTGACCTCGCAAAATTACAAATGGAATCGCTCATTAACGAGGTGCGGGGCAACCTTTTAGCAGGTACCAAAATTACCGTTGAAAAAATGAATCCCTCCATTTTGCCTGTCATGGGATTTTCAATGGAAAGTAACCGGAGCGGGATTGAGCTCAAAAAAATTGCCCTGCTGCAAATCAAACCTTTTCTTGCAGCTACTCCCGGGGTATCCGATGTGGCAATAATTGGGGGTAAAACAAAGGAATACCAGATTGTACTAAGGCCGGAAAAATTAACGCAACTCGGTATCACCCCCCAGCAAATTGCCACCATCGTGGCTCAATCAAATGTTTTGCAATCCAATGGTTATATAAGTGACTACAACCGGCTTTACCTCACACTAACTGACAATGCGATAGCCGGTAAAACAGAACTTGAAAATCTCATCATCCTTAATTCTGCTAAAAGGGTTGTACTGTTAAAAGATGTGGCAGATGTGCAGATTGCGGCGATGAAAGAATATGTGAAAATCAATGCCAATGGGAAAGACGTACCATTGATAGCGGTGATAAAGCAGCCAACCGCCAACCTTATTGAAGTAAACAACGGCGTATTGAAAAAGGTAAAGGAACTGGAAAATATTTTACCCAAAGATGTAAAGATCAGGCCGTATTATTTACAGGCTGATTTTGTAAATGAAAGTGTTAAAAGTATAAAGGATGTTTTATGGATAGGAATTTTACTGGCAATTGTAGTGGTGGTGGTTTATCTGCGCTCACTAAAATCAAGCCTGGTATTGCTGCTCACTATTCCTACTACCCTGGCTTTAACACTGGTAGTATTATACAGCATTGGGTATACTTTCAACATTATGACACTGGGCGCCATTGCTGCTGCCATCGGTTTAATGATTGATGACGCCGTAATTGTGGTGGAACAAATACACCGCAGCCACGAAGAACATCCGGAAAAGTCCATGTCTTTTATTGTGAGTAAAGCCATTCATTATTTATTTCCGGCAATGGTAGGTTCGTCGTTGAGTACCATTGTAATTTTTATTCCTTTTATATTGATGAGTGGGGTAGCGGGGGCCTATTTTAAAGTGCTGGCTTTTACCATGATTATTACCCTCACTGTTTCTTTTTTTATTACCTGGCTGGTATTGCCGGCTTTATTTTTATTATTTAGCCCAAAGGATAAACCGCAAATACAAAGCAGGGTCGCTGCTGATACAAAGCCAAAAGAACAGGGAGGATGGATACGCTTTTTTGTACGCCATGCCTGGATTGGGATTTTATTTGCCATTGCCTGTGGCGTTGTAATTTATATATTGCCCGGAAAAATGCCATCTGGTTTTTTACCTGAGATGGATGAAGGGGGAATCGTACTGGACTTTAACAGTCCGCCGGGTACTACCCTGGAGGAAACAGACCGGATGTTGAAAAAGGTAGATAAAATTATACTGGAGCAGCCTGAAGTGGCCAGTTACAGCCGCAGGCTGGGAACCCAAATGGGATTTTTTATTACAGAACCTAACCGCGGAGATTTTCTGATACAGCTAAAAAAGAAACGGGATAAAACAACGGATGAAGTGTCTGCTGCATTGAGGGCAAAAATTGAAGCGACACTGCCACAGTTAAAAGTTGATTTTGGCCAGGTGATTGGTGATATGCTGGGCGACCTGATGAGCAGCGTTCAACCGGTAGAAATAAAAGTATTTGGCGATAACCGCGTAAAGCTGGAAGATATTTCCCGGCAGGTGGCAGGCATTGTACGGGGTGTAAACGGAACAGCGGATGTGTTTGATGGTATTGTGATTGCAGGGCCACAGGTAATGGTACAGCCCAATGTTGCAAGGCTGGCGCAGTTTGGAATTACGCCTGCCGATTTCCAGTTTCAACTGCAAACCCAGCTGGAAGGAAATGTTGTGAGCTCCATCATTGAAAAAGAACAGTTGGTAAATATCCGGATGCTTTACCCCAATGCGCTACGCACCACCGTTACTTCACTCAATAGCGGTAATATTTTATTACCCGGCGGTTCTCTTAAACCCATTGGTACCGTTGCAAACATACAACTGGAAAACGGGGTAGCGGAAATTGAAAGACAAAATCAAAAGATGATGGGTGTGGTAACTGCCCGTTTGCAAAATCGTGATCTGGGGAGTACGCTAAAAGATATTCAAAAAGATATCAAGAAAAATTTATCACTGCCACCTGGCTACCACATTGAATATGGCGGCTCCTATGCAGAACAGCAAAAGGCTTTCAGCGAATTGCTTACCATTTTATTAACTGCCTGTTTGCTGGTTTTTATTGTATTGCTGGTTTTATTCCGGGAATTTATAGTGTCTTTTTTTATCATCTTGCTGGCTGTGTTGGGTGTGGCCGGATGCTTGCTGGCACTGTATATTACCAATACGCCATTAAATGTAGGCAGCTATACCGGTATCATTATGATTGTAGGTATTATTGGAGAAAATTCTATTTTTACCTATCAGCAATACCTGCAGGCAAAGCTCACCATGAATACAGAGCAGAGCATTGTTTTTGCCATTGCAGCCAGATTGCGTCCAAAACTAATGACGGCCACTGCTGCCATCATGGCCTTACTGCCGCTGGCATTGGGGCTGGGGGCAGGCGCCCAGTTGCACCAACCTTTAGCCATTGCCGTTATCGGAGGGCTATGTGTTGCATTGCCTTTGCTGCTGATAGTATTACCTTCTTTTTTAAGGTTGATACATCGCAAAAACTGAGCACTGAAAGATACTTAAACATTTATAGGCCAGCGGCTGATTAAAACAGGCAAATAATAAAAGTATGCAGCAGATGGTTGGTTGTGATTCCAAATGTGTACTTTACTTTTATTTTTTACACAAATCAAATAGTTATTTATGTGGTGGATCTACGCTTTATTATCGGCCCTGTTTGCATCGCTTACAGCCATTTTTGCCAAAATAGGCATTACCAATGTCAACTCTAATTTGGCCACTGCCATCCGTACCATCATTATTTTAATAATTGCATGGGGTATTGTATTGGCAAGGGGCGAAGCAAAGGGTTTGTCAACACTATCAAAACACAACCTGATTTTTTTAGTCATCTCGGGCATTGCCACCGGACTTTCCTGGATATTTTATTTTAAGGCCTTACAAATAGGTAAGGTATCGCAGGTAGCACCTGTAGATAAATTAAGTGTGGCCCTTACCATTATTTTATCAGTAGTATTTTTAGGCGAAGCGCTTACCATCAAAACAGCTATTGGGGCATTGCTCATTATTGCCGGAACCGCAGTGATGATTTTTTAAACTGTATAAAGTTTCAGCTCTGGATGGGTTTGTCAAAAAAATTATACTTTTAATTTGCTTTGGTTTAAGGAGCAATCCAGGCATGCAACTAAGAATCAACCAGTTCACATAATACAGTGTTGGTTTTATTGACCAACACTCAATAATATTACTTCTATAAATCCAAACACCTATGCATCAAACTAAGAAACAACCAGTTTAAATTGATGTAAATTATTTTCGTATTTGTATTGTATGGCGATAGCATTGGTATCGCATATTTCCTTTACTATCGCTAACCCTAATCCATTACCAGTAGCAGTATCATGTTTGGCAAAGCGTTGAAACAACTGTGCTTCGCCAATAGCCGGGAGCATGCTGGTATTTGTTATCTCCAAACCATGTCCCGTAATAGTAATGATGATTTTTCCCTGCTGTTGATTATACCGGATGGCATTACTAAATAAATTTGAAACAAGCATGTCGGCGAGTAATGGATGAATGTACAGCAGCCAGTCTGCCTGTACTGTTATCAAAAGCTCAATTTTCTTTTGATCCAATAACTCTGCAAAAAAAGACTGGTATTTTTCAACAACAGTTTTAATACTCACCGATTCCATCGCCGCAAACTGATTGTTTTCTATTTTCGTAATCAGCAACAATGCCTGGTTTAGTTTGGATAGCCGTTGCGTGGCTTCAAAGGCTGAGGTAATGACTGTTGATTGTTGTTCGGTCAGGGCATTATCCTGTAATAACAATTCCAGTTTAGATTGAATGATTGCCAGTGGGGTTTGTATTTCATGACTTGCATTCTGTGTAAAGGTTTTCATGGAAAGATAATCTTCCTGTATTTTGTTTGTCATGGCATTTAAAGAACTGTTCAATGCATTAAATTCACGAATGGAAACTTTATCAAAATGTACCTGCTGCAATTGCTGCAGATTAAGGGACGTAATCTTTGACAAAGAGGCGTTAAAAGGTTTCCACAACCTTTTATTAATATACAAATTAATTAATAGAAAAAGCAACAGCAGCCCGCCAAAAACCATACTCATCAACACAATTAAATTCTTAAAAACATCCTGCTGTTCTATTACCGACCGTTGAAAGGATAATTTGTAATACTGTTTGTTATGCTCAATAAAAACAGTAAGACTGCGATAAGGTACTTTTTCCTGTTCCGAAGATTCATACAGTAAGGTATCCGAAAAATATGTATTGCCAGAAAAGGTATTGCTTTTTTCAATCTGTATAAAAGGATTATTTAGTTGCAAAATATCTTTATCTGCCGGTAAATGGTTCAGGTGATTCACCCATAATTCATTGCTGTATTGTAATTCTTCATCCAGTTCGTGCCGCAATGATCTTTCAATGTTATAATACAAAAGCCAACCGCTCAACATCAAAAGAGGGATACTAAAAAGCAAATAATAAATAGTAGTTCTTGTAAGCAGTTTCATTGTAAGTAGCTAATCAATATTTTAGTTATCGGTAAATTTATACCCTGTACCATAAATAGTTTTAATGTAATCCGGCGTGCCGGATTCTATCAGTTTTTTTCGGAGGTTTTTAATATGGGTATATAAAAAATCGTACGATACTACCTGGTCGTACTGATCGCCCCAGATATGTTGCGCCAACGCAGATTTTGTAATTACCCTTCCTTTATTATTGATAAAATAAATAAGCAGGTCAAATTCTTTTTGAGTTAGCTCAACAGAAATTTTATTCACTTTTACCGATTTGGCAGCAGGAAATATTTCAATTTCATTAAACAATATTTTTTCATCTCCTTCAAAATGCCTCCGTCGGATAATGGCCGCAACCCGTGCATTCAGTTCCGATAAATGAAAAGGCTTCGTCAGGTAATCATCGCTGCCCAGTTGAAGCCCGGTTATCTTATCATCCACTGCATCTCTTGCAGAAATGATGATGATACCCGCTTTCGATTTCATTCCTTTTAATTCTTTTACAATGTCCAAACCACTTCCCATGGGGATACCAATATCCACCAGTACACAATCATACTCATAAAAATCAATCTTATCCATGGCCTCTTTAAAGTTGCCGGCTATTTCGCACAGATAGCCCTGCGTTTCCATATATTGTTGAATGGAATCTCTCAACGAAATTTCATCTTCTATTATCAGCAATTTCATCATTAAAAATAAAAGATAATTCTGAGGGAATACTGATTATAAAAATAATGATTGGTAAAAAACAATTGACCGGGCCAGGAAGCAATGTGGTACTGCATGGGCGTCGCACTCTTGTACTGTTTTTTTTAATGCGGCTTCCGCTTTCTATTCTCTGGTAATGCTGCCTTGGCTTCAGCTTTACAAAACAATAACGCAACCCGTTCAAGCAATG
Organism: Ferruginibacter sp.; assembly: GCF_014377975.1. GTDB lineage: Bacteria > Bacteroidota > Bacteroidia > Chitinophagales > Chitinophagaceae > Ferruginibacter. Next base: position 975 of record NZ_JACMOO010000049.1, on the reverse strand, counting down.
GTAACAGGTACAATATCTTCAGTATTGCTACAGAATCATTTATCAACTTTATTTAAAATATTAAAAATATGCAAGTCTACAGGTTAATACTCTCTACAATCATACTGCTAAGTGCTGGTATGATATCTAAAGCACAACAAGCCAATAAAATTCATTTACTCAATACCTTTCATATCAAAAGCGAAGGTGGGTGGGATTATATTGCTGTTCAGCCCAATTCCAATAAATTATATGTATCACATGGCAACCAGGTAAATATCCTTGATAAAACCACCGGCGACTCTTTAGGAATTATTCCCAACACAACCGGAGTTCACGGCATCGAATTCATACCTTCATTAAACAAGGGATACACCAGTAACGGACGGCTAAATAATGTTACCGTATTCGATTTAAAAACCAACGCCATTCTCTCTCAGATAGCAACGGGCACAAATCCAGATGCGATTTTTTATGATGAGTTTTCAAAAAAAATCATTACGTGCAATGGCCGCAGTAATGATCTTTCTATCATTGATCCTGTAACAGAAAAGGTAGTTGCAACTATAGCAGTTGGCGGCAAACCAGAAACATTAGTAAGCAATAATAGAGGGAAAGTATTTGTAAATATTGAAGATAAAAATGAAATAGAGGTAATAGATATTACAAAGAATATTGTTGAAAAACATTGGTCGTTATTACCGGGCGAATCGCCAACTGGCCTGGCGTATGATGCAACAACTAAAAGGCTTTTTGCTGGTTGTGGTGATAATAAATTATTAGTGATCATAAATGCAGAAAATGGCAGCATTGTAGATAAATTACCGATTGGTGCCGGCTGCGATGGAGTTGGATATGATGCGGTGCAAAAATTAATTTATACCAGCAACGGCGAAGGAACCATGACGGTAGTGAAAGAGATATCCAAAGATAAATTTGTAGTAGCGGCAACCATTACCACAAAAAAATCGGCCAGAACCCTTGCTGTTGATGAAG
>NZ_JACMOO010000300.1 GCF_014377975.1 Ferruginibacter sp. | reverse complement strand
TAGCACGGCCCCGGTTGTAAAACACCATATAGTAATACAGCTAAGCAGCAGCGATACCGCAGCCTGGAAAGGATTAATGAATAATCTGCAACACCTCAAAGACGAGTGGGGAAACAGTGTACAAATTGAAGTAGTGGCACATGGCCCTGGTATTGAAATGCTGATGAACGCAAAAAGTACACAGCAAATAAAAATAACAGAATTAAAAAATGCAGGTATTGTATTTGCCGCCTGCATGAATACTATGAAAGCAAGAAACTTAACAAAGGATGTAATACTATCAGAAGCCATTTTTGTGCCATCGGGTGTGGTGGAAATTGTAATGAAACAGGAAGAAGGCTGGAATTATTTAAAAACTGGATTTTAAATAATGCAGTATAATTCAATCATACACCCAGAGATTTATTGCCCGATTTTTATTAAATATCATTTTAAAAAGTACGTTGAATTTAAATGATTAAAAAAATTATTGGAACCAAAATTACTGATCAAAATGCAGCCGTTTGGCACTGCAAAGTTTTAAAGAAAGTGATCTAATTATGGGTTAAGGAAAGTATATCCGCATGATGCCCATTATTTTAAAAGGCATTATAAAGGTGGTAAGAGAAGATGAAAACGGAAATAAAATCCTGCTGCATTGCCTTTCAGGAATCGGGTTTGCTCAATAGGTGATAGTTGCTGTAACGAAGTAAAAATTTGAGGTAAGCGCAACAGCAGAAGATGATTTTTAATTGATATCGAATCTTAGGGAAACAGAATTTTAGTTGGGTCTTTTATCGTGCTACAAACAAAAGTTCACAGTCCGAAAAAAAACAGGAAACAAGAAGATGGCTTTTAATTATCCCCCCGGCATTTCGGCATATTCATTTTTTATTTTAGCCATTTTGCATGCATTATTCCCGCAGGCTGCTTTCTTTTTTAATTTTTAGGTAAGCTGTAATATGCAATGCCATCTTTAAATATCACGGCAGCAGCAATGGTTACTATATTATTTTTCATTAGTTGTTGGGTTACTGTGGAAAATCTATTTTTTTAATATTATTTTAATTGCGGGAATCCGTTTTAAATTTGTACAACACTTTAACATTAAAGCTTAATACATCGTACACTACTATGATAGATATTACATTTAGCAGGCAATTGATAATTATAGGTTTATTATTTTTAATGGCCTTTAGCTGTATTGACTGCAATAACGTGGCAAATGATTATAAAGCAATAAAGCCGGCTACAGCTTCTAACTGGCAGGCTCCTGATACCAATTCACTTGTCTCAACGCCTGGCGCAGATTTAATCCGCTACGGTAAAGAACTAATAATTAATACAGCAAAATATCTTGGCCCAAAAGGCACTGTTGTCTTCATAAGTAATGGTATGAACTGTGGCAACTGTCACCTGGATGGTGGCACGCGTATAAATGGAAATTGCTTTGCCATGGTGGCAGCTACCTATCCAAAATTTAGAAACCGGAGTGGAAAATCAGAGTCCATACAATTCAGGATAAATGATTGCCTGGAGAGAAGTTTAAATGGAAAAAAATTAGATACCTCCAGTAAAGAAATGGCAGCAATGGTAGCCTATTTAAAATGGCTGGGGAAAGATGTACCAAAAAATGTAGTTATAAAAGGTATGGGTGTACCTGAAATACCCTTGTTGTCAAGGGCGGCTTCTGTAGAAAAAGGCGGGCATGTTTTCAAACTACGTTGCAGCAGTTGTCATGGAGCCAATGGCTTGGGGTTGCTGAAACCAGATTCCAGCGGGTATATTTATCCTCCACTGTGGGGTTCACATAGTTACAATGTAAAGGCCGGTATTTTCAGGCTGTCAAGTTCGGCCGGTTTTGTAAAATACAATATGCCATACAATGCGAAACCTCAAGCGCCTTCACTTACGAATGAAGAAGCTTGGGATGTAGCAGCGTTCATCAACACGCAGGAACGGACGTTTAAAACCTTTCCCAATGACTGGCCGATGCTATCTTCCAAACCAATAGATTATCCTTTTGGTCCTTTCAGTGATAGTTTTTCTGAGCAGCAGCATAAATATGGTCCATTTACCAGTATGAAAAAGCCGAAAAATAATAAAGTTGCTTTGGATAAATAATTAATAATACCAGCGCTATAAATAAACTCAAATTACACCTTTACAACTTTACAACTTTGCAACTTTGCCAAAGTTTAAAACTTTGGCAAAGTTTATACATCCCCGATCGAAAATTATTTTAGTTTCTTCTGTTCCATAAACGTTACCAGATTTTTCTTTGCCTTGTTCTTTATTTTATTTTGAAAAAAACTGTTCCAGCCCAAAATAGTACCTGTTAAACCAAATGCCTGCCTGCTCCATTTGTGTACACTAAAAGCATCGCTGTGCTCAATAATTTTACCATCTGCAAAACGCATGTTGGCTTTTATTTTATTGATCACCAGCTTACCCGTGGCGGAAAATATATACTTCGCCATCCAGTCGCAGGTACTGTATTCTTCATCAAGTACAACAATGTTACCATAAGTAAGTGAAAACTGTTTCGCATTTTTACACAACATCTCCCACATACTTTTTGCTTCTTCTCCTCTTAATAATCCAAACACAGGGTCAAAAAAAACAATGTCATCGCTGTAACAACTGTTCATAGCAGCAGCGTCTAATTGTTGAAAGGCGGTATAAAATTTTTCAATCAGTTGCGAATTAGTATTCATATTTTTAAGCACTTTGTTTCGCTAAAAGTAGCATTATAGATGATGTAACCGGCAATAAAATATATTTCTTTTTTACCGCAGAATTTTTCACTTTTTTATTTGCCGAAACCATTTGTGAGGTGCAGGTATTGAATAAATTTTTGAATAAACACCCCTGTCATAAAATTGAGAACTGTTTTTGCTATAATTAAACCAGAAAAAATTTCTCCTCAACATTATATGGCCAAATCAAACATATCCATCTACAGCGCATTAGTGGCAAACTTAGTGATTGCAGTAACAAAATTTATTGCGGGTATTTTTAGCAACAGTTCGGCCATGATTGCAGAAGGCGTGCACTCGCTGGCAGATACCATTAACCAGTTACTGATACTATTTGGCATAAGGCAAAGCAAAAAACCACCCGATGCAACACGGCCTTTTGGGTATGGTAAAGAATTGTATTTCTGGTCTTTTATTGTATCCATTATCATTTTTGGATTGGGTGGCGGCGTATCTGTTTACCAGGGATATCTGCACATTATAAAGCCGGAAATGCCCGGCGACCTCACCTGGAATTATGCGGTGCTTGGTATATCTTTTTTGTTTGAAGGCAGTTCTTTACTGATAGCAGCCAGCGCATTTAATAAAACGCGAAAGGGGCAATCCTGGTGGCCGGCAATTAAACGCAGTAAAGATCCCTCTGCTTTTTTAGTATTGTTTGAAGATGGCGCTGCGGTGCTGGGCCTTACTGTTGTTGCCATTTGTTTGTATACCGGTCATCGTTTTCACCTGCCTTGGTTAGATGGCCTTGCTTCGCTGCTGGTAGGTGTTTTACTGGTGGGTGTTTCGTTTATACTGGCAAGAGAAAGCAGGAGCCTTTTGATGGGCGAAGGACTTGCAACGGCTACCCGCCAAAGGATAAGCACCCTGGTACAGCAAGATGATGCAGTAAAAAAAATAAAACATATTTTATCTACTTATCAATCACCGGAGGAAGTGTTGCTTATACTCATTATAATATTTAAAGAAGGGCTTGATACCAATGAAATCAATGATGCTGTTTTACGGATAAGAGCAACAGTAAAACGTGAATTTTCTTTTGTACACTTCATTTTGATTCAGCCGGAAGCGCTGGAAAAATAACCAGGCTTTTTTATATTTGATTGGTTATTGTAACAGATTTTTTCTTAAAATAATTAAACTGGCATGCTGGTTGCCGTTATTAGTAAAAATTTGTTGCAACATAAAAAACATTGAAGTAGTTTCAGCTAAGGTTCTGTATCTTTCAAAAAAAGAGATAACATTATTGATGCACTGCCTTCCAGCCCATGCACAATTAATTAACCCCTCACCTCATTACAATATGAACTTATCCGAAAAAAAACTGGTAGTAAAAGAATCAATGTTGCCGGGAGCAGGCAAAGGATTGTTTACTGAAGAATTTATTGAGAAAGGCCTTTGCATTATTGAATACAAAGGCACGGTTACCACCTGGAAAAATGTTGACCATGACGATGGAAAGAATGCCTATATTTTTTACGTAAACCGAAACCATGTTACGGATGCAAAAAATCATCTACATGAACTTGCCAGATATGTGAATGACGCAAAAGGTATTAAGCAGGTAAAAGGCATTAGCAACAATGCCGAGTATGTAGTTGTTAAAAAAAGAATTTTTATTTATGCTATCAAAAATATTCCTGCCGGTGCTGAAATTTTTGTAGGCTACGGTAAAGGTTACTGGGATACTATCCGGGCGTATATCAAAGAAGCAAGCCAAAGAAGTATCGAAGCAACCGTTTAATTTTACCAATATCAAATTACATTAACGCATTACTAATCCATCTTTCAGCCGAATGATGCGGTTACCAAAAGTAGCATTGTGTTCGCTGTGCGTTACCTGTACGATGGTTACTTTTTCCTGCTCATTTAATTTTTTAAACAGTTGCATAATTTCAGTTGCCTGGTCGCTGTGCAGATTACCCGTTGGCTCATCTGCAAAAATAACTTTTGGATTACCAGCAATGGCTCTTGCAATACCTACCAACTGTTGCTGACCTCCGGAAAGTTGTGCAGGAAACAAATCCTTTCTCCCAACAATATTGAATTTATCCAGCAACTCTGCTACCCTACTTTTTCTTTCGGATGAATTTAGGCCTTTGTACAATAGGGGTGTCTCAATATTTTCATACACCGTCAGTTCATCAATTAAATGATAGGCCTGAAAAACAAAGCCAATTTGATTGCGGTGCAGTTCTGTCCTTTTCTTTTCTGTTAAACGGGAAACATTGTCGCCGAGAAATAAATATTCCCCGTCATTGGGTTCTTCCAGCAGTCCTAAAATATGCAAAAGGGTTGATTTGCCTGAACCCGATGGGCCCATGATGGACACAAATTCTCCTTCCGCAATATCGAGGCTTACATCGCTTAATACATAGGCTTTTTTTGAACCGGTGTTGTAGTACTTGTAAACTTTTTTTAATTGTATCATATTTGTAGTTTTTACCCAAAGGCATATTTTTGTTTTGCCGTTAAGACTTTTATTTTTTGCTATTGAGCCGTTTGGACATTTTTTAATGAAGGTTTTGTGTTCTACCATTAGGCGCTGAGAAGTTTTTATTATAGTTTAGTATTTTATTTTTCCGTTTTAATTTCATGCGCTTTAATCATTTGCCTGAGCTTTTTTTCGTCAAACAATTCAATCATTGAACTATTTCAAAGCCCCCCAATGTGGCTGAGATTTAAAT
>NZ_JACMOO010000299.1 GCF_014377975.1 Ferruginibacter sp. | reverse complement strand
TGTCCGCTGCGGTTGCCGCTTCTGCAGTACATAATTAGCTCTTCGTTTTTAAAGGATTCCAGGTCATCTATCTGCATGGATTGTATCTGGCCCAATGGCACTAAATTACCACCGATATTGAATTCTGCATTTTCGTACGGTTCACGTACATCAATAATATTCAGTTTTTCACCGGCATCTGTTCTTGCCTTTACTTCTTCTGCGGTAATTATTTTCATAGTTAAATAATTTATTATTGTTTTAAACTAACTGAATCCGGTAAGGGCATTTGCCGGGAAATATAAATATCCATCAACTGCCCCGGATGAATATACATGGATTTTTTCTCGTAGTTATACCTGTCTGGATTTTGCCGGTAGATAAAGGCGCCTGCCGTATCTTTTATAGCATCTTTGGCAATAACAGCACCTATATTAACACCCATTGCTTCCAATGTTACTTTCCCTTCTGCAAAAGTTTTGCCCACCAGGTCGGGTACCAATATTTGCTCATCCTGTAAACCGCCTGCTATCACCAACGATATTTTACTTCCCCAAATAACATTTGTACCTGTTTCAATCCTTCGGCCATTGTATTGTTGTTCCAATATTGAGCCTTTCATAAAGTCGGGTTTAAAAGTAGTGTCTCCCAATTGCAGATGGCTTCTTTGCAACAGGTCTAAAGCAAAGCCCAGGCTTTTTCCCTCCAAGGCAGGCATTGCAACCATTGGTGGCATATACCGGTTAACAGTTAAAAAAACGGTTCTGTTAACTTTTACAGTGGCACCTGCATCCGGCAATTGTTTAATTACAATGCCCCGCTGCAGGGTATCTGTAAAAACCGAATCCTGTATGGTTACATCAAACCCTTTGCTTTCGAGTAATTTAATGGCTTCTTCTGTTGGCTTACCTTTTATAGCCGGCACCGTTAAATATTCGCCGTGTTTGGTAATCCAGCCTAACATTTCAAGCGTTAAAAATATCAGCGATAATGCCAATACCGCCGCTACCAGCAGGTTAACCCAAAAAGGACGATCTGTTATAAATTTAAACATATTTTTTAGTTCAGTATCATGGTTTGCAACGGTGTAAAAAATTGTATTGGCACCTGGTTATTTAGTAAAACATTCCTCTATTAAAGTGGTGTAAAATTCTTGCAAAGTCCAGCCCATGGCAGCTACCTGCTGCGGCACCAGGCTGGCTTCTGTTTGGCCAGGCACCGTATTTATTTCCAGCAAAAAAGGCTGGCCGCTGGTTTCATCATAAATAAAATCTATTCGTACAATCCCTTTGCAGTTAAAAACAGCATACGCATTTTTGGCTGCCGTCCGCACTTTTTCTGCAATGGATTCCTCCACATTTGCCGGGGTAATTTCTTCACTGGCCCCAAGATATTTTGCTTCATAATCAAAAAATTCTTTTTTGGTTATGATTTCTGTAATGGGCAATGCAATCACTTTTCCTTTGGCTGTAAAAACGCCAATAGTAAATTCCCTGCCTTTTATAAACTCTTCAATCAGCACCTGGTCGTCTTCTTTAAATGCTTTGTCTAAGGCCGCCTGCAGAGATCCTGCTTCATTTACTTTACTCATGCCTATGCTGCTGCCGCCGTTGTTGGGCTTTACAAATACAGGTAGCTTTAATGCTTTTAAAATATCAGGTGCTGTTACAGTTCCATTTTTAAAAAGATGTAAAGATTTTGCTACTGACATACCTGCAAAAGCAGCTACAGCAACCGTATAGCGTTTATTAAAAGTGAGGGCTGAAGTGGCAGCATCGCAGGAAGTGTAGGGTATGTTGAGGCAATCAAAATAACCTTGTAATTTTCCGTCTTCGCCGGGGGTACCGTGCAGACCAACCAACACGGCATCAAAAATTATTTTTTTACCATTCACGGTAATAGAAAAGTCATTCTTGTCAATGTCTGTTTTTTCTCCGGAAGGATTTTTATAAAACCATCCGGAAGGAGTAATGTCAATGGTATAACAATTCCATTTTTCTTTGTCAACATGCTTCTCAATAGTGGCAGCAGATTGATAAGATATTACAGCTTCGCCCGAGTAACCTCCTGTAATTAATGCGATTGTTTTCTTCATAAGTAAAAAGAGAAGGGTTGTTTAGGCAAAGAAACGAAAATTGTTTATAGTTTCAAGCCTGTAAAAAATAGTTTAAATATAGTTTGTGAAGTAGATTTATTAAGAAAGATTTTCAATTAGCGCGGGTACTCTGAATAAAAATGAGCCATAGTTTAAAAGCCAATCGCTTATTTCTGGATGTCAATTCCCTCATTTCCGGAATCGAGCAACAATTTCCAGCTTCCGTTCACTTGCTTTTTCCAGATATTTACATAGGTGCCATGCATTGCAGCAACTTTATTTTTAGGTAATACCGAATATACTCCAAAGGTATAGCCCAGCTCGCCGGAAGCAGCGATATTGCCACCCTTTGGCTGCCAGATCATTGTGTAAGCGGTATCGTTTGACTGGCTGATAAAATCAATGGCATCAGCCCCCACCAACGGAAAACAATTTGGCCGCAACAATACACCATTGCTGTCAATAAATTGCATAAAAGCTGCCCTGGTGCCCTTTTGTTTGCTCATTTCCGAAAAAGAAATTTCTGCAGCAATCATCTCGGCTTTTTGTTCGGTGGCATCTTTTATTCCGGCCGTTTGATAGCAAGCCGTTAATAAAAAGAAGGGCATCAACAAAAAATAAAATTTCTTTCTACGCATAATCCGGAATAAATAGTGAATACAAATGACGCAATTCAACATTTGTAATGTAAGAAAAAAAATTAACAGCTGTTGATTTTGGGTGCTGCTTTACCTCAATAACTTGATCATAAAATAAACACAATAAAAAAGGCGAAAGTATTTTGCAATACCCTCGCCACGATGCAGGAAATATTACCTGCCTAATAAGCCCGCAGGCTTTAATAAATATTTTTGTAAAGTTGGCGCATTAAAAGTGCATCTTTTCTTTTTTAGCCATTAAAGTCTCTACTGTTTCTTCATACATCTCATCCGGTACACAACAATCCACCGGGCAAACAGCAGCGCACTGCGGTTCTTCATGAAAACCCTGGCACTCTGTACATTTATTGGGAGTAATATAATAAGTATCCACACTTACCGGAGTATTGCGTTTATCAGCATCTACCTGCGTACCATCCAATAAAGTAAATAATCCTTTTACCGTGGTACCATCTGCTATTGCCCACTCAACACCACCTTCATAAATAGCGTTATTTGGACATTCGGGTTCACAGGCACCACAATTAATACATTCGTCTGTAATTTTAATAGCCATTACTTTTGATTTAGAATTTTGAAATTGCGAATTTTGAATACAAAATAAGATTATCGGGATGAAATTACAAAATCGGATTGCATTATTATCGACACTTAAAGAATATTTGATAGAAAATGGTGAGGAACTGCAAAGAATAAAACATTCCGCATCGGTACACAATGGCTGGTTTACCATTGAATTTATTGATATTGCCATTAAAAATATTACAGAGCAGTTTTTAGATACCGAAAAACTAACTGTGTGGATCAGCCATTATTTCCTGGATGATACCATTGTTCCAAAAAATGTGGGCATTGTAATGGCAGGTAATATACCCCTTGTTGGCTTTCATGATTTTTTATGTGTGTTTATCAGCGGTCATAAACAAACCATTAAACTATCTTCTAAAGATGATATTTTATTGAAACACCTTGTGAGTAAAATGTGTACCTGGGATGCTGGTGTGGCAGACTATATTTCTTTTGCCGCCATACTAAAAGGTTGTGATGGGTACATTGCCACCGGCAGCAATAACAGTGCCCGGTACTTTGATTATTATTTTGCAAAATATCCCAGCATCATCCGTAAAAACCGTACATCGGTGGCCATTTTAAGAGGAGACGAAAGTATTGAAAGCCTTGAAAAATTATCAGATGATATCCATATTTTTTTTGGCCTGGGTTGCAGAAACGTTACAAAAATATATGTGCCGCAGGTGTACGATTTTGTACGCCTCCTGCAGTCTTTTCACCGGTACAAACATTTTGCG
>NZ_JACMOO010000298.1 GCF_014377975.1 Ferruginibacter sp. | reverse complement strand
GATGGTCTCAGAAAGGGTTCCTGTATTTATCCAGTAGGTTTGAGGAGTAACAGGTGCTAAGGCAGGTGATTTGTTTCAGGCAAAAAAAATAAACAGGATATAAAAGAATTTTTACTTCATTTAGTAATTGATTTAAGTTAATAATTAACATTGCACCAAAAGGTTTTGGCAAATGCAACCATACACGGCTATCAATTTAGAAAGACACAACTACTTTACTTTTCCGGCTCATATACCAACCGATAAAACTTCCCCATACAACCATGTTGAAAATAAGCGGCATCATTATACCCATTGGCTTAAAGTCATTAAACAATGGTTTGCCTAAAGCGTAGTTCACAACTACTAACAGCCAAAGAGACGGAAGAATCCCGAATAAAAATCCATTCAATATGGTTGAGTTTTTTACCATCAGGGCATACACTATTCCCCAAATTCCACCACTGATTATAAACAGCAATGCCGCCACAACTTGCCCTCCTGGAGGGTTTGGACCAAACTTGCCTTCATACATTCCAACAAAAGCAGGATTGCCCATTCCTGCTCCTTTGAGTATATACATTAGGACTGCTAAAATAATTGCACCCAAACAACCGGCTATAAAGCCCTGGAGAATTCGATTATTCATACCTATATTTTTAAATCAATGCAATAAATAAATAAGTTACCAAAATAATTTTTCTTACTATAATCTTTTGAAAAAATAAAAGTTTTAACCTTCATCATAATATCTTTTATTTTTTTTATAAGTGCGTAAGTGTTGTTACTTATACTACAGGGGAAAAACATTGAGAGGCCGAATGAAATATTGCTTCTGTTTTTACGTTTAAAATATAACCGGCTATACCTTTCTGTTAGTACTGGTTATAAATCTTCGTTTAGCATTTGTTTAGTTAAGATGTTGTGTTTGAAGCTTCACATTAACTGCTTTTTCCAACCCTACAGGTATTACATCCGCATTGTCATCAATAGAACTAAAGAGTTTCATTTCAGTATCCCGCACAAAAACATCTTTAGGCCCGGCGTTTACACTCATATAGTAACCCAGCTGGTGATTGAAAAAGAAGGAGTCAAACTCTACCTTACAGGGTATCTCATCTACCACAACGTTAAAATACCTTTTATTGCCTTTGTTTGCTTTCGTCTCATTTATCAGCGGCTCAACGTTGGTTTGATTTTGCTTCTCATTGTTTTCCATCATATTTTATTTTGATGATCGTTTCCTGCGGGAATCTCTGCTCGGATCAGCGTGATCTGTAATTAAAACGGATTAATAGCTTACAAAAAAAGTGCATGACTTGCTATTTTACAACAAGTTGATTGCCTATTTTTTGAGGATAAAGAATACTAAGATCACTCATTAAAAACTGGAGATTATCACGGTTTATATTTCCCCTGAGCACGATTACTCCGGCCGCTACATCAGCCTGCACACCCGGATATTTTGTAATAATTGATTGAACAGATGTTCTCATGGTCATATCAATAGAATTGTCCTTAATGATATTATTTTCTACTTTTTTTACGCCGTCAACACCTTTAATGTTATTCTCTATATCAACAGCGCAGTTGTCACCTTCGCAAGTTCCGGCTAGCGTAACTGTACCCTCTTTTACATTAGCGGTAACGCCTGCATAATTTTTATTATCCTGCAATTTTTTGGTTACATTTTCCTGTATTTGCTTATCCTCAGGCTTATTGTTGCAGGATATGGCAGTTATCAATAAAATCGCAATCGCCAGGAGGGGTTTGATTTTCGACATAATTTACTTTTTTAATATTAAAATAACAAATTCCTATAACCATGCCAATAAACATTTAAGGGCAGAAGTCTTTTAGTTGTTACCGTAATTTATTTTTTACCTCTAAAAGCAAGTATCATCAACTGGCAAACAAATAATCGGTTTGTATGATGTAGATATAAAAAAGGCTTCGGCGCTTTGCTCGCCGTACAAATAATCAGGAAACATGTTCAAATAAAAGAGCAACGGTTGGGTTATTTAGCTATATATCAAATCGATGAATAATTTTATTGCCATGTAGCATCTTTGGCGATACTTTGTTTTAAAAAAAGCTTGCCGGCGGCTATTTCCAAAAACTAGTGGGCAATCCTTTGGTGGAAGTTGAGTAATTATTACCTCTCTTTATAAATACGCGTCTAAAGAGATAAGTAATATTGCATCATAATAAATCTTCTTCCTGCACTATTAAACAATTACGTTAGTCTTTAATATCATGCCTCCGGGAATTTTGTAGTCTTAAAGCTGATACTTTTTTTTTATTTCTTGGGAAGGAAATTATCATTTATCAGAAGCAGTTTGCATACTGAAATTATTTTGTCTTAACGGCAATAACACGCACAATCTTTGTAAGTGAAGTGACAGCATACCTCCTTTTATTTCTAAACGATAAAAATTTTAACACGATTATATTTATGCCTGAAATAAACACCGGACAACCTCAAGACAAATTATCTTATTCGAAAAAAGTATGGATAACGGCGGGCATTGCCGCTTTACTGGTGATTTTTTTGTTGCTCTTTAAAGTGTTATTCAGTGTACTGTTACTTACATTAGCCGGCGTTTTATTTGCCATTTACTTTCATGGCTGCGCAAGCTTTTTTAAAAAATGCCTGCACCTTCCCGCCACATGGAGCCTAGCTCTTTCCATTGTGGTCAATATAGTTTTCCTTATCGTTTTTTTCTGGTTTGTGGGGGCAAGGCTGCAGCAGCAAGTTTCGGACCTCACGGATGCTTTGCCAAAAACTATTGCTAACGCCAAAGCCTACCTGCAAAAAAGCCCCATTGGAAGCAGGGTATTAGACTACCTGAAATCTTCAGGGAATTCACAGAAAACAATGGCAATAGCTAAGAAATTTTTTTCTTCGGGCTTTGGTATTTTAAGCGACGTGTATATCATCTTACTTCTCGGTATGTTTTTTATAGCCAGCCCTTTTACTTACAAAAAAGGAATAGTGCATTTGCTGCCACCCAAAGCAAAGGACCAAGGCGCTGAGTTGTTAGATGAAATACATAATGTTTTAAAAAACTGGATCAAGGGGCAGCTTTTTGGATTTTTGTTTATTGCTGTGCTAACCGGGCTTGGCTTGTGGGCCATCGGCATGCCACTGATTCTTACGCTGGCCCTGATAGCAGGCTTACTAAATTTTGTTCCCAACTTCGGACCTATCATTGCTTTGATTCCTGCTGGCCTGATTGGCCTTATGCAAGGCACAACAACAGCCATTCTTGTACTTTGTTTATATACAATTATCCAGGCAGTTCAAACCGGTGTCACACAACCACTCATTCAACAAAAAATGGTAAGTATACCGCCGGCGCTCATTATTTTCGGCCAGGTATCTATGGGTTTGCTCGGAGGCTTTTGGGGTGTACTATTAGCTACGCCGGTGATTGCAATAATAATGACGCTGGTAAATAAATTGTACGTGGAAAAGCAATCGCAGCACAAGTATGAATTTAAAAATGCAAATGCATAAACAGTTTATTTTATTGTGCGCAAAGGCAGTAATAAATTTATTCCAGCTTTTTCGTTGCGTATTTTATATTTAAAATATTTATCGGCCAAGGTTCTTTCGTATCATACAATTTAATTTCCTGAATGTCTGCAGGAAATAAAAATCCTTTCGTTTCAAATGCTTCTTTTACTTTGGTGATTACCTCACTTTTAAATTGCAAAACACCTTTTCTATAATCATAACCAGAGTGCGGTTTAAGCAGCAATCAATTTTGGCTGATTTAATTGAGCAATTAATTCAGGCTTTGTTGCTTCATTTTTTTTTGACAAATGGTTTGTGGCATATCCCCAAAACGGTAGAGTCAATAAAACTTATACCAGTACATTCTCCTCTGCAGCAATAATGTAAGAACATAATAAATAGTACTGCACTGCGGTGGCTTAACTCAATAAAACGATTGTAAGAAACTACATTGGAAAAACAATCTCTCAGGTGAACACAAACATATCCAAGATGAAAGTGCCTGAAGTTTCTAAACTGCCCTCCGTGAAAAACAACTAGACTGGTAATGATTTCAGAATCGGCATAAGGTAGCTTTACAGTTATGTTTTTTGCAGGCATAACTGGCCGGTAAAGCATGATTTTAAAATTCATTTTCGAAATGATTACAAAAATCGTCAACCTTTACGAAAATTTCTGCAACTTTATCTGTGGAAAGCAGATGGCTCATAATTGTCTTATTAAATTAATGTTCAAATGCTTATAATGCGATAATCGTTTCACGTTCCTTCTTTGTACTAACTACTTTTTCACATTTTCTTATCCCGAACTCAGGTTAATAGTATCATTGGAAGAAAATAGGTCCTCTTTCATTTCAATCTTTCAGTACCTGAAGTAGTCCTTGTTCTTATTTGATTAATTAACAGCAATGCATTGGCTTGTTGTTCCAATTCAATGTATGCTGCTGCCTGCATCAACAAAATATCGTTGTATCAAAGAATATTTTTGTTTTTTACACTGTCCATAAAAGGTTTATTTTAAAAATTAATCGTTTACTTCCCGTCTTACTTTTTATAAATCTGTCTATTAAGGCATCCTTGTTCAGTACCCTCAACCCTCATAATTAATGTGAATTTGATATCTTCTCCTACACCGTACAAGTTGATGCTGATCCTGTTCATACCCTTTTAAATTCGGCTCTATTCATTTGCAAAAATCTTGTATGAATTAAGATCTCATGGCCAGAGCGTCAACAATAGCAATTCTTTATTTTTAATATTGTTCATCATAACATATTACCGTTTAATTGAACGCGAATATTTAAATATAATATATGTAAAAAATACTTTTTTACTAAGCTGGTGAATCATTATGCGGTTATTATAAGGAACAAAATCGGCTTCAAAAATAATTAGAAGAATAAAAAATATTTTCTAAACAGGCAGGTAAAAAAAAATTAATACAAGTAAAAATTAAGTAGCCATGCACCTTATAAATATTTGTGTATCGTTACAATATAGTTAACAATTTTATAATGAAAAATTCACTATTCAAAATAAAAAGTTACGAAAATAAAGACTTTATATTGCCGTTCAATTAACAACCAATTAAAATGAGAAAAAAACTAAATGGCAATTCCAGTATGTTTACTGGTATTATTTTTATGATCTTATCGTTTGCAGGCCCATCGGGCGTTTTAGCAAACCATAGTAAAAAAGTAAATAATTATTTTCCTACAGCTCAAATTATTACAGGAAAAATTATTGATGATGGAACTGGAATTGGACTAAGTGGCGCAACGGTTCTTGTACAGGGAAGTAATAGCACTACATCGGATGCAAAAGGAAACTACTCTATAAAAGTAGAAAATGACAACGCTGTTCTTATATTTTCCTATGTAGGCTATACCAGTCAGGAAATTGCAGTAAATGGAAAAACAGTTATTAATGTTGCTTTAAAAACAAGTTCCACCGAGCTTTCGCAGGTAGTTGTTGGTTATGGTACACAACGTAAAAGGGATGTTACCGGTGCTGTAAAATCTGTAAAAAGCGAATCTTTTAACAGGGGCATTATAAATTCTCCTGAACAATTATTACAAGGTAAGGTTGCTGGTGTAAATGTTACTTCTGCCAGTGGCGAACCCGGCGCAGTTCTATCTATTACAGTTCGTGGGCCCGGTGGCGTTCGAACAGGTAGTACGCCTTTGTTTGTTGTAGATGGCCTTGCTTTGGATAATTCGAGCACTGGTGGAGGAAATCCATTAAACTTTTTAAATCCACAGGATATAGAAACCATCGATGTTTTAAAAGACGCATCAGCTACTGCCATTTATGGTTCCCGTGGGGCAAATGGGGTTATACTAATTACAACAAAAAAAGGTAAAGCAGGTGTTGCAAATATTACTTTGGGTACTTCCTACGGCATCTCTAATTTAGCGGGAAAGTTACCTGTTTTTTCAACAGATCAGTATAAAATTAAAGTAGTGGAGGCGGGTGGTATTTTAAACGATAAAGGTGGCAGCACCGATTGGCAAAATGAAATTACCCGGGCTGCAAAAACGAAAAATTACAACCTTACTTTAAGCGGCGGCGCAGATAAACTTACCTACTATGCTTCTTTTGGATTGCAGCAACAACAAGGTATTTTAAAGCTGAATGATTTTAACCGGTACAACGGCCGTTTCAATCTTACACAAAAATTTTTAGAAGACAGGTTGACTGTAGAAGCTAATCTTTCTACTACCAGTACAACTAATAATCGCCCTCCAATAGGAACGATGATAGGAAGTGCTATTTCAAATAATCCAACCTATGCTGCTTATGATTTATTGGGCCAGCCTGCACAATACACGGAAATTACTAATCCATTGCAGGCATTAGCGCTTAACCAGGATATTACTAAAATAAACAGGATTGTTGGCAGCATAACCGCTTCCTTAAAAATTGCAAAAGGGTTGGTATACAAAATAAATTATGGTATTGATAATTCCACCGGCACCAGGGATATCCAGGCTTTACCGAACCTGATTCCATTAATTCTTGGAAGGCTCGATACATATTACACTACAAACCGTAATTCACTGATTGAAAATTATCTTACGTATAGCTTTATGAAAGGTGATCATAATTTCTCAGCTTTAGCAGGTCATTCATATCAAAAAATATTTTTACAGGGAAGAAATTACAGCATCAATAAATTCGCTGTTTCTCCGGTACAACCACAATACAATCCTGGGCTTGGCCAGGATTTAACCCTGACCAATAATGCCCCGGGAGGATACGCAATAATCAATGAATTGCAATCATTTTTCGGCAGGGTTAATTACCAGTATAAAAACAGGTATTTAGCTACTGTAAATATGAGAACAGATGGATCAACAAAATTTGGTGCTAATAATAAATATGGTCTATTTCCTTCATTTTCTTTAGGATGGAAAATAGCTGAAGAAAGTTTTATGGATCATTCTATTTTTAGTAATTTAAAATTAAGAGCAGGCTGGGGCCGGACCGGCAACCAGGAAATACCGTCTAAAATTACCCAGGCCCTTTATACTACTTCTGTTACTTCTACCAATAGTTATCCGTTATCTGCAACAGGCCCTTATCCTGCAGGAACTATTTTTAATAGATTGGCAAACCCTAATATACAGTGGGAAGTATCTTCACAAACCAATGTAGGCCTTGATTTTGGTTTTTTAGGAGGAAAATTAAACGGCTCAATTGATGTGTTCAATAAAACTTCAAGTAATATTTTATTAGAGGTTCCCCCAGCAGATCCGATACAACCAGCAAGTACTACCTGGACAAATGTAAAAGATATGCAAATAAATAATAAAGGTATTGAAGCCGATATCGAATATAAAGTTACTTCCAGAACCGGCGTTAGTTATTCAATCGGTGGTAATGCTACCATTATAAAAAATAATGTAACGCATTCCCCTTATTCTGTGATTGCTTCCGGTAGTGCAAGTGGATCTGGTCTTACTTCGGCTACTATTAATGGTTATATCAACAATCACCCGATCGGCACTTTTTACCTGCTTGATTTTATAGGTTTTGATGCCAATGGTATCAACCAATTCAGAGATGTAGACGGAGATGGTATTATTACTGACAAAGACAGGATAACTGCAGGTACTGCACTTCCAAATTTAACCTATAATTTTTATGGAACTATGGGTTATAAAGGATTTGATGTTATCGTTAATTTTAACGGCGTATCTGGCAATAAAATATACGACAATACTGCAAACAGTAACTTTTATAAAGCACACCTTGTAAAAGGGCTCAATACTACCCCGGAGGCAATAGCGAGTCCAGAGGAATCAATGAGCAACCCAGCTCCGGTTAGTACACGCTATCTTAAAAGCGGGGCTTATTTAAGACTTAACAATCTTTCCCTGGGGTATACATTTAATACAAGCAACCTGCACATAAATAAATGGATATCTGCCTTACGTCTTTCACTAACAGGTCAGAATTTATTTATAATTACAAAATATAATGGTTATGATCCTGAAGTAAATTCAGATCAAACCATTAATGGTATCTCTTCTTATGGTATCGATTACTTAAGTTATCCTAAAGCAAGGTCTTTTATTCTTGGTTTAAATGTATCATTCTAAAAAATAATAACATGAAAAAAAATATTATAAACGTATTGCTGTTAACAGCAATTATTATTACTAATTACAGTTGCTCCAAATTAAAAGAACAGGTTCTGGATGAATCACCAACTACAGGCCTCTCCGACATACAAATTGCTGATGGGTTAATAGCTCCTGTATATGCACGCCTGCCCGATATATTCAGGCACACTACTCTTTTTGCTTTGCAGGAAATATCTACAGATGAAGCAATATTACCTTATCGGGGCGGTACTGATTGGGGCGATAATGGAATATATCTTTCATTACACAAACACGAAACTACCAGTACAGATCCCAATATAAGGGATACCTGGAATTTACTAACCCAAGAAATTTCACGATGTGTTACGGCTATTAATTCTTTAAAATTAAACAAGTCACCTAATGCAGCTATCTACTCTGCTGAAGCAAGAGGCATGAAGGCTTTTTATAATTTGCTTTGCCTGGATTTATTCGGGATTGTTTTTGTAAAAGAAAATGGGGATGATATATCAAAGATCGTTCGCGGTGCAGATGCAGTAGCTTATATTAAAAGTGAATTATTAGCTGTTGAACCATTGGTAAGCAGCACTACCGGCCCTGGAAGACTTACACAAACTGCAGTTTGGGGATTAATTGCAAAGCTTCAACTGAACGCCGCCGTTTACCGCGATATTTACGCAACAGCTTATCAATTTAATGATGCGGATATGAGCGATGTAATTACTTATTGTGATAAAATTATTGCTGCTGGCCAATACGCTTTATCCCCTGATTATTTTGCCATTTTTGGCAATGATAACCATACTAATAAAGAATTAATATTTGTGGTTGATCAGCGTGCCAATTTGAATGGGCATAATCGTTTGGCTTATTTCTCCTTATCCGGCGATCAATATCCGCTAACTGCATTTCCGTCGGCAAATGGTACAGATGGACCAGCAATTACACCAACTTTCTATGATAGCTGGTTAGCTGGAAACCCAGGAGACCCTGCAACAGGAGATCCCCGGTTTTTTAAACAAAATGTATCTATGGACACAAACCCGGGAGATAGTTGCGTTACAGACTTTAATATAGACAGAGGTATTTTACGTGGCCAGCAATATGGCTTAATACGCACTAATGGAGTTTTTGAAAAATGCGTAAGCGGTGGTTATAAAGTTGGACCATTATTTAATAAAAGCCGTAGCAACCCTACCCTTCCGGTTAATTTTTCGAAGTTCATAGATTTTTCTGTTGCGGGTAGTAATTATTCAACAGGTTTCAGAGTAGAGAAATATGAATTTAGCCGTGAGTCTGTTAGTGGCAGAAATTTTGGTGAAGCAGATATTTCAATCATCCGGCTTAGTGATATTTATTTGATGCGTGCCGAAGCTAAACTACGCAAAAGTACTGCTGATGCCGCCGGAGCATTAACAGATGTAAATACAGTTAGAACTTCAAGAACAGCTTATACAGTTCAACCTAACCTACTTCCTGCCATTTCATTAGATCTTTTATTTCGTGAAAGGGGCTTTGAGTTTTATTGGGAAATGATGCGCCGTTCAGACATGGTTCGTTTTGGAAAATATGAAGATGCGTGGACAGAAAAAACCAATACGGATAAAAATAAAAGAGTTTTTCCAATTCCGGTAACTGCAATAGATGCAGCTTCTAACCTGGTGGGATTTTTAAAACAAAATCCTGGATACTAAGATTTACAAATTGATTTTAAGGGACTGCCTAAAAAAGGCAGTCTCTTTTTTTATGTCAAAAATGTACAATTATTTATTTTGACTTAACCCATATTGCAGCAAAACGGTGTAAACTAATAATTTTTTAATTTTTTCAAAATAATTTCACGCTTCGGCAGCATTTTATTCGTACTCTCCTCCAGTGACATTTTTTAGACTAACCATAAAGCAGTATTTCAATTTGTAGTACACAGGGGATGTTCGTAAACCAGCAGCTAGTTTTAGCTTTATAGTCCATGTATTTAAAAGTTTCAGTGAGACATAATTCCAACATAAAAAGACATTGCTGCTTATTACCGGCTGTTCGAAAGTTATCGCATTAAATTTGATAGGGTTTACCATAAAACACTTTTAAATATTGGCTTTTGAACAGCTGCTGCCAGAGTATACAAAAGATAAAGTAGCCCGCCATCTCAATGAAAACTAAAACATTAATTG
>NZ_JACMOO010000297.1 GCF_014377975.1 Ferruginibacter sp. | reverse complement strand
GTAAGCTGGGGTGGACATGAAAGTCTGATAATCCCAAAATGCGCCGGTTTTGTGGCTTCCCAATTTAATCCACAACATAAAGAACACCGCATGTTGCGGTTGTATGTTGGTTTGGAAGAGGCCGATTATATAATTAAAGATCTGGAGCAGGGGTTTGAAAAAATGGATGAGTAATTATTTTTATAACTTATTTTTAAAAATTTACTATTCTTGTCATTCTACTATCTGCAATAATGCCCTCTAAAATAAGGGATAGCGCCCACCTACAATGTTGCAACACTATATCGTTCCGCAAGATTATTCAACCTCCCATTAAAGAGTCGCAGCGGAAATTGTTAAGTTAACTCAAACTTAACTAAAATGGGTGGTTTTCAAATGGCCTATTTTAATACTTAATACCTTTCGTCAGACAATAGTTACTTTTTAATATTATCCGCAATTACACTTCTGAAAGAATTGAAATTTTCTTTCCCACCTTCCCGCCAAATACCGATGATAACACCTTTAGGGTTAATCAATATTTTCAATGGTATTGTACTAACAAAATATGACTTTGTAATTTTTTCATTGATTAATGCATTTACCCACACATTAATTCCATCTTGCTCTACTGCTTTCAGATAAGCCGATGTATCTGTATCTTTTGAGATACTAATAATCTCAAAACCGTATTTATTATACTCTTGGTAAAGTTCTTTTATCTGAGGAAAGTCTCGTCTGCATGGGCCACACTAACTGGCCCAAAAATCAAGCAACACATATTTACCTCTAAATGAACTAAGTAGAAACGGATTACCCGACAGATCAGTTTGAATAATTTCAGGAGCCATCATGCCTATACTAATTTTATAAGAGTCAATTTTCTTTTTGATGTACCTGCCAAAATAACCATCCTGATCCTTCTTTGATAACGTGCTATACTTATCTGCCACTATTTTAACCTCCCCGTCGGAAGGATTTTTTAAAAAAGATGCATATTCGTTTAGTACATAGTTTGTTAAAATGGATGATGGCTTTGCCTGCATGTATTTATAGTACACATTTATTTTCATCGCTTTTCTAATCGAATCAATTTCATTCGCAGATTGCGACATCGCTTGTGTATCAGTATCAGCTTTACGTTCCGAACGAATCTTATAAATTGTTTGTAGTTGTCGCCCGTAAGGTTCAGCTTGGGACTGCAGCGGTTTATATTCAACGTATGCACGGGAGCCTGAAACTTTTGCGTTTGAAAAAGAATCTGACGAAGAAATCAATACTGTAGATGGCTCAACTATAAGTGTAAGCATGAACCCAGTCTTAAACTGGTCAGGACTTTCGGAGTTTTTAGCATACAAAGTTATAAGTGTGGTTACTCCTGTTTGGACACTAAAACTATATTTATTGTTTATTACTTTTGCACTATCAAACCCATCTTTATTACCATCCAAACAGATCATATAAACATAATTGAGCGGTTCTTTAAAATGGCTAATTGAGCTATGAATAATTAACTCCCCTGGTTTTCTATTTTTTATATCTGTTTGAGTAAAGGCTAATAGTGGCGTACTGATTAAAAGATAAAAAAGAAAATTTTTCATTGCTTTAAATTAATGTATGAAATTATGGAGTTTACAGAGATTTAGTAAACCTTAAACAGTGCTGTTAAGTTGCAACTTTAATTCCATACATAATAATTTAAAAAGGTTGTAAAATACAAGCTGGAGGGATATTGTGCTGATAGCCGAATGCTACCTTCATTACTTTCAACTACTATGATTTGATTCACCTGCTTTACAATTCCATAATAAAACCGTTGTAGCAACCTTAAATCTTTTGTGATAAATTCTCCCTGGGCTACCAGGCCATCCCTGTATTAAATTTGCTTTTTATAGTTGATGTTTAGCCCGTCAGTTAAAACAACTTTTGCCAAATAACCGCTATCTGCAGGGATGTGAGAGATGAAAGCGATTTTTCCTTTTACCGAACCATATTCCTGAAACGGATAAGGAGGCGAATTTTAGCAATCCCTGCTGACTCAATGCTACTTTGCTAAAGTTGGATTGCGGGATGATTACCTGCGCATAATATTCGCTGTTGCCAGGCTTAATAAAACAGATGGTCTGGCTGGCCTGCAACGGTTAATGTTCCTGAACAAATGCAGCAAAGGCAACCTTTCCATTGATAAAGATTACCTGAATTTTAAAACCCATTGTTGTTATAAAAATGTGTGACGTTGGTTTTAAATGAAGAAATTGATTTTTGAGTGCTGATAATGTACCCCTGCTATACAAATTCTTAGCTTGCCATACTGTTTTTAAAACACTGCTCATTCCCCATTCCTTTTTTTTATAGCTTTTTTACCGTTTATAAAATTGGGTAGGCCGTGTTACAAAAGGAAGTTATATTTTTGGAATATGCGATATATACGTTACACCCTTATAGCCATTATCTGTTTTTGCACCACAACCCATGCACAGGAAAAATGGGACCTGCGTAAAATTGTAGATTACGCGGTTACTAACAACATCAGTATTAAACAGGCTGATGTGCAGGCAGCCATTACCGGACTTACACTTAAACAAAGTAAACTCGGGCTTTTTCCTACGGCAAACTTTAATGGCAGTACCAGCTACAATAATGGACGAAACCAGGACCCTACTTCCTTTAACCTGATAACTCAAAGTTATATCAATGCAGGTTTTCAGTTGCAAACCAGCGCTGAAATCTTTAACTGGTTTAGTAAAAAAAATACAATCCTCAGCAACCAATGGCAGTATGAAGCGGACAAGGCTTCTGTTGACAAATTAAAAAATGATATTTCGTTAACAGTTGCCAATGATTACCTGCAGATTTTATTAAGCAGGGAACAGGAAAATATTGCACAGGTGCAATTAAAACAAACACAGGCACAATTGTCCAATACGCGTAAGCTGGTAAATGCCGGCTCTTTGCCAGAATTGAATGCGTCCGAACTGGAAGCACAGGAAGCGGTAGATAGCGCAACGTATATCAATGCAAAAGGAAATGTGGCACAGGCTACTTTGGTATTAAAATCAGTAATCAACATGGATGCCGCGGCTCCTTTCGATTTGGCAGTACCCTCCGTAGAGCAAATACCTATTGAAAAAATAGCCGACCTGCAACCAGATGCTGTATATGTAATGGCAGTTAAAAATCTACCACAACAAAGAGTAAACATTTTTAAATTAAAAGCTGCACAAAAAGCAAAAGAAGTAGCCAGGGCAGGGATGTATCCTACCTTTTCGGCCTTTGGTGGATTGAGCAGTAACTTTATCAACACAAAAAATTCGATCTTTGCTCCGGCAGGCACTTACAGTAGCAGTCCTTTAAGTCCGCAAATAGAAGTAGGCGGTACCATCTATAAAGTAAATTCACCTGATTACAGTATTATTGGCAAAAAAGGAACCGCATTTCTCAGGCAGATAGATAACAACTTCCGTCAGCAGATTGGTTTAGGCATGAGCGTACCAATTTTTAGCGGTGGCCAGTTGCGTACCAATTATGAACGCAGTAAATTAAATATAAAAAATGCAGAACTACAGCAGGAAGCGGATAACCAAACTATCAAACAGGACATTTACCAGGCTTACAACGCAGCAACAGTAGCACTTGAAAAATTTAACGCCAGCCGGAAAAGTGTAACGGCATCGCAACGCACGTTAGATTTTGCACAAAAAAGATATGAAGTGGGTATGTTGGGTACGTTTGAATTAATTACCCAGCAAAACAATTTATTCAGGGCCAAACTGCAGGATGTATTAAACCAGTATGATTTTGTTTTTAAAATGAAAGTGCTTGAATTTTACAAAGGACAGGGAATAAAATTGTAAAAACAGCTCCGAAATTAATGCCGGGGCAAAAAACAGATGGAAGAAAAATCCTGCTCAAATAGTATTATTTTTCCTGAGGTTGATGTACTCCACCACCGCAGGATGACGAACGAAAATGTAATTTTTAAATAGTTTTTTAAAACAGCAATTATTTTGATTTGGATAATAATATCCAAATAACAGGCACACAATAAATAATATAACTTCATCTTCTGTTTTGTAGAAAAAAAGCAAACAGGGATAAAACTAATTAACATGAGCAAGACCGTAAAATGGATTCTTTTTAGCGTGGCAGGATTGGTAATAATACTGGGCGGATTAAAATTTGCCGGGGTATTTGGTAAGGATGAAGGAACAAGCGTTACAGCCGAAAAAGTACAAAAACGTACCATTACCGAAATTGTAAATGCCAGCGGTAAAGTATACCCGGAAATTGAAGTAAAAGTGAGTCCGGATGTAAGCGGTGAGATTACTGAACTTACCGTGCAGGAAGGCGACAGTGTAAAAAAAGGACAGATTTTGGCCCGCATTTTTGCAGATATCTACAGCATCCAGGCTACGCAGGCAGCAAGTGGTGTAGTACAAAGCCAGGCACAGGTTGCCAATTCACAGGCTGCTTTAGATGCATTGAAGGCAATGGTTGACCAAACACAGAAGACATACAACATGCAAAAGAAATTGTACGATGATAAAGTAATCAGCAGCAACGAATTTAATTCGGCCGATGCCGGGTACAAATCGGCCCAGGCCAATTACAATGCCGCTAAACAGGGCATCAGGGGCGGACAGGCTGCAGTGCAAAGTGCACAAAGTAACCTGGCAAAAGCCAATAAAGATTTAAGCCGTACTGTCCTGCTGGCACCCATGAACGGAGTGGTAAGTTTACTGAGTGTAAAAAAAGGCGAGCGGGTAGTTGGAAGCAACATGATGGCAGGTACAGAAATGCTGCGCATTGCAGATATGAGCAAAATCGAAATCAGGGTAGACGTTGGTGAAAGTGATGTTCCAAAAGTGCATCTGGGAGACAGTGCTATTGTAACAGTAGATGCCTATACCGATAGAAAATTTAAAGGCATTGTAACACAGATTGCCAGCAGTAACAATGGAGCCAGTACGCAAAATGCCCTGGCCTATGCCAGTACAGATGTAACCAATTATAAAGTATACATCCGTTTATTACCCGAAAGCTATCCTGATTTGCTGAGTAAAACCAGTTATCCCTTCAGGCCGGGAATGAGTGCCAGTGCGGATATTCAAACCAAAACACATACCAATGTATTAAGCGTGCCTATCAATGCAGTAACCACCCGTGAAAAAAAAGACAGTACCAAAGCTGATAAGAAAATGGTAGGGGGAGAAGCCGCAGCGCTTAGTGTAGATGACCTGGAAGTAGTGGTATTTGTTTTAAATAAAGATGGATCGGTAACAAAGAAAAAAGTGAAGACATCTATACAAGATATTAACTACCTCGAAATTACTGAAGGCCTTACGGAAGGCGAGGAAGTAATTACCGGCCCGTATGATATTGTAAGTAAAACGCTAAAAGAAAAAGACAAGGTTAAAGTGGTAGATAAAAAAGAATTATTTACCCAAAAAAAATAACAATATCTTAATTTTTTTGTATTGCCATTGCACAACTTTTCGAGAAGAAAAGTTGTGCTTTTTTTTAACCGTACCTGTCATGATAAATAAACTTACAATATTGATGTGTTTACTGCTGCTAAGCCGCGCTGTTGCTGCCCAGCAAATCCCGTTAGTAGTAACTGTGGCTTCAACTTCAACCAAAACCGATTCTTTGGCTGGTGCAAGCTTACAATTGTATGTTTTGCCAGATACGATATTACTCAACACACAAACTGCTTCTATAAAAGGAAATACTTTTTTAGTAAATGCTTTTAAGGCTTATTTACTAAAAGCCACTGAAATTGGATATGAGCCTTTAGAAAAAACTGTTACAGTAAAAGATCAGCCGCTTAAAATACCACTGGTGTTTAAACAGAAACTCACTTCTCTTAATTCCGTGGAGATAGTTTCCAGGAAACAACTCTTTAAACAGGAAGATGATAAAACCATTGTAGATGCTACCGTATTGGCAAACAGCAGCAGCAATGCGTACGAAGTTCTGGAAAAGACACCTGGTGCGGTTATAGACCAGGATGGCAACGTATATTTAAGCAGCACCACACCGGCCACCATTTTTATTAATGGCCGGGAAATGAAACTAAGCAGCGCTGATATTGCATCTCTGCTAAAAAGTTTGCCCGCAGGCAGTGTTAGTAAGATAGAAATATTGCGCAGCCCGTCGGCAAAATATGATGCGGCAAGCAGCGGTGGTATTGTAAATATTGTACTAAAGAAGGGAATCAAAATCGGTAGCAGCGCCAGTACCAATGCCGGATATTTTCAGGGAGTGTACAGCACACAAACTGCAGGGATAAATATCAATAAAAGTGCTGGTAAAATCAATAGCTATTTTAGTTACCAGTTTACCAAAAGAAACAATTTTGAAGCGCTTGCCTCCAACAGGTTTATAAAAAAAGATTCCTCTTTGCTTACACAAAATGCTTACACCACTTACCCTGCCGTAAACAATTATTTTGGTGGCGGTATTGATGTGGCCCTTACAAAAAAATTCAATATTGCCTTCGATACCCGAATAATTAATACCAATAGTACCAGCGATGCCCGCAATAACAATATTATTTATAAAGATCCTTCTCAGGATATATTAAGCAAAAGCCAGTCGGATGTAAACAATAAAACGAGCGCCTTTTTTATTGGCAATACTATTTCATCCAAATATAAAATAGATTCAGCAGGCAGTGAATGGACGATGGAGTTTGATTACAACTATTATCAAAATAGTAATACCCAGGATTATAATAATTATTTCTTTTTTCCCGCAAAGCCATTTGTAAATGGCAATGGAGAAAACAGGAATGATAAAAATATTGGTGTAGCACAAACTGATCTTACGCTGAAAGTCCCCTATAAAATTACTATAGAAACCGGTATTAAGTTAACTGTCAGCAACAGCAAAAACAGCGCTGCCTATTTTTACAAAACCGGCAACAGCGATAGCCAGGTTGATCCATACCAGACCAATACTTTTAAATACAAGGAAACTATTAGCGCCGCTTATGTACAACTGGCAAAAACATTTTTTAGTTTTACGCTAAAACCCGGGCTGAGGTTGGAAACTACTGATATCAATGGCAGGCAACTGGTTCCGCAGGATACTGTTTTATCCATTAAACGAACCGATCTTTTCCCCTATGTTTTTTTACAGCATAACCTGTTTAAAATGTTTGGTTCTTATTTGGTTGGCAATGCTATTTACCGCCGCAGCATTAAGCGGCCTTACTACGAAATACTTAACCCCTATCCAAAATATATTGATGCCTATTTGTTTGATGTGGGCAACCCAAAACTGCAACCACAATTTACCACCAACTATGAACTGAATGTAACCTTTACCAATTTTCCGGTTTTTGCCGTGGGCATCAACCAAACCAATAATATTTTCAGCAATGTTACCTACCAAAATGATATCACTAAAATTGCCTATCGTACCTATGATAATCTGGGTAAAAATAAAGAGTTTTATGGCCGGGTAGTTGGTGGCATTCCGCCAGGGGGGAAATATTTTTTTTATATGGGTGCCCAATATAATTACAATAAATACAATGGTATCTATCAAAACCAGCCGTTGAATTACAAACATGGAAGCTGGTTGTTTTTTATGTACCATGAATTGAAAGCTACCAAAACAATTACACTGGATGTACAAGGCTTTATGCGTACCAAAGCCCTGCAAAATTTTTATGAGCTGGATAATTTTGGCGGATTATATTTTTCTGTAAATAAACGCGTTTTAAATAAAAAAGGCAACGTTATTCTTTCTATAAACGACCTGTTACAAACCAACAATACTAACTTTATTTTAAACCAGGCAAATGTACATGCAAGTGGGTCTAGGGTAAATGATACCCGCAGGCTGGGCATTACATTCCGCTATAACCTCGGACTAAGTAAGCCAAAAGAAAGTAATTCATTTGGAACTCCGGTGGATAGCAAGGAAAATTAAAAATACTTTCCTCCTTATTCCTGCACCGGCAGGCTTTAGCCTTTATGAAAATAATTTTTCTGCCACGGCAACACTTTCCGGCTTGCCGACATCTACCAGCAAATCACCACTGTGATCGTATCCGAGAATAACATGTTCTGCGGCCAGATCAAGATAGGTTTCTATGATAGAAAATTTTCCTTGCTGCCTGATTAAATTAAATATCGCTGGTTGATACATTACTACGCAACTGTAAGCCATTGCTTTTAGCTGGGTACTGCTTTTTTCTTTTTCTGAGAACAGCAGGTGGGGGCCTTTTTCTTCGCCGGTCTGTACATTGCTCCAGCCACATAAACGACTTTGCCCATCAAACAACAATACCCTGGATGATTTTCTGTTAGTAATTCCAAATGTAACGAGTGGTTTATTTTGCTGATGAAAAGCCATCAGTTTATTTAAATCCAGGTTAGTAAGAATGTCGACATTTAAAGAAAGAAAAGGCTCATTGCTTTCTAACAAATCCCTGGCTTTTAATAAGCCGCCGCCGGTTTCCAGCACTTCATTTGTTTCATCGCTAATTAACAGATTACTGCCCCAGCCATTACTTTCTTTTATTGCAGCAATAATCTGATCAGCAAAATGATGCACATTTACCACTACGTCCCATATATTATATTGCTGCAGATATTCGATATTTCTTTGCAATAAAGATTTACCATTTACCAACGCCAGTGCTTTGGGATGAGCGTCTGTCCAGGGTTTAAAACGGCTCCCCAGTCCTGCCGAAAATATCATGGCTTTCATAGCATATTATCCTTTTGTTTCTGCAATTTTTTGCTCAATATGGTTTAACTGTATTTTAACGCCATACTTGTTTCTTAGGTGCCGGGCTACTGCATCGGCCGCATACACACTACGGTGCTGACCGCCGGTACATCCAAAACTAATGGTCAAATTTTCGAAGCCACGGGCAATATAATCTTCTACTGAAATATCTGTAATTGCATACACGCTGCTTAAAAATTCCGGCATTTTTGTTTGCTGTTCCAGGTAATCTTTTACCGGTTTATCCCGACCGGTTAATTTTTTATATTCCTCTATCCGTCCGGGATTTAGTATGCTGCGCATATCAAACACAAACCCACCGCCGTTGCTAGTTTCATCTTTTGGATAACCACTTTTAATAAAAGAAAAACTGTTCACTTGAACTATGAGCGACGTTTCGGCGGTTGCCTTTACAGGTTGAAATTTTTTAACAACATCGGCTGTAACAATCAGGTGTAATAACCTTTCCAGTTCTGGCAATCCTACAGTCATTTTGTTATCCAATATAAACCGTTGCAGATTTTGTAAAGCCAATGGAATGCTGGTTAAAAAATGGGCTTTTCGTTCAAATAATCCACGAAAGCCATAGGCTCCCAACACCTGCAATAAACGAATCAAAACATATCCATTGTACTCTGCTTCAAAACGGGTTTTATCAACCGGCTGTTGCAAAATTGTTTCCAGGCAGATGATATAATAGTGCAGCAAATTTGTTTTCCATTCATCACTTAGTCCTGCCTTGGCCTGCCAAAGTAAAGATGCCACATCATATTGTACCGCCCCCTTCATACCACCCTGGTAATCTATAAAATATACCGCATCGTTTTTTACAATAATGTTCCTGCTTTGAAAATCACGAAACATAAAATATTTATGCTCCGCATTAAACAAACTGGTACTGAATGTTTCAAATTCAAGCACCAGTTTTTCTTTATCGTATGGAATTTTTAACGTGTCTAAAAAATAATATTTAAAATATAACAGGTCGCTTAAAATTGCCTGCTTACCAAAAGCATTACTGGTAATACAATAATTATAATCAAGTGCTTTGTCGCCACTTACCTGCAGGTTTGCGAGCGCCAGTAAACTTTTTTGAAATAAAGAATATACATGGCCGCTATGCCCTTCAACTTCCAGGATATCTAATAAAGAAGTATCGCCCATATCCTGTTGCAGGTAAATCGTTTTATTTTCATTTATAATATAAATTTCCGGAACCGGGCACCATGCTTTTTTAAATTGTTCACTAAAATAAAGAAAGGCCTCATTTTCTTTTACATTGTAATTACTTGTTGCAATAAAGGAACCCGTAGCAGTTTTAATCCTGAAATAAACCCTGTCGCCGCCACTTTGCGGAATCATTTCAATATCAAGTATGGCCTCTTTACAATATTGCTTAAATAGTTGTTTTATATCCTCCATTGCCAACGCGTATTAGTGATTTTGGTAAAAATAGAGCATTTTGCTCATCGTTTGAAACTACTGGTTGAATACAATAAAAACTGTGTGAGAAGCTACAACGCTAAAATAAATTACCGCTAATTTTACGCATTTCATTACTTTATCTTTTATTAAAAGCAAAGGGATTACAATAATATAACACAGCTCAAAGTTATTTTGAATAATTTATCGAATAAAAAACATAGATTTGCATCTCCATTTTCTTACCTATTACCCAACCACAAGTCCCTCCTTGTAATTTTTTCATTTGTAAAATATAAAAGGTTATGAAGATTAAACTTCTTCTTTTAGTAGTTTGTGTGGCTATCATTTGTTTGGCTCACCCTGCTTTTGCACAAAAAAAAGTTGTAATTATGGGTTCTTCCACCGCTGCGGGTTATGGAGCCACCAGCTATCCGTTATCGTGGGCCGGAAGGTTACAAAGCAGCTTCAACATGAATACCACTGACGGAATTGATACTACTTTTTTTAATATAGCGGTGGGCGGCTATACTACTTACCAGGAAATGCCTACAGGTTATGTGCCACCTGCAGGAAGGCCAGCTTGCGATCAATTGGCCAATATAACAAAGGCTTTGAGCTACGGTCCCGATGTGGTAATCATCAACCTGCCCAGCAATGATGTGGGTGCAGGCTACACAATAACAGAAACCATGTACAATCTGCGGCTGATGTACAGCAGTATTAGTTCCAGCGGAGCGAAATGTTATATTACCACCAGCCAGCCCAGGAACGATTACAGCGATGTACAACGGCAGGCTTTGCTGGAAATGAAAGATTCCATTTTAACACAGTTTCCTGTATTTTCTATCAACTTTTGGGATGATCTTGTTACTACCGATGGGAAGAATATGCTGAGGGATGACAGAAGAGATCCAACTTCTCCGTTACACCCCAATGATATAGGGCATGGATTTCTTTTTGGCAGGGTGCAGGATAAAAATATTTTCAGCAGCGTGCTTCCCGTGCAGTTAACCCGTTTTAATGCCCGGTTAAAAAATGACTGTACCAGTTTTAGCTGGCATACAGAACAACAGGAACCGAACACCACTTTTGACATTGAAAGAAGTGCAAATGATATTGATTTTGAAAATGTATTTAGTACAACGGTTGCCGAAGCAAAACAATCTGCAGACTATGTTGGTACCGATAAAAGTGCGTTACCGGGTAAAAGTTTTTACAGGATTAAAGTTATTGAACCATCCCACAAATTTTATTCAACCACCATTGGTATTATCAATAACAATTGTTCATTCATGATATCCGGTTTATATACGAACAATAATGGCGCTACAGTAATTGCTGATATCAGCAACAATAAAAAAGGATATGCGTTGGTAAGTATTATTAATACTGCGGGAGTTGTGTTGCAACAAAGTAAACAATACATCGCCCTGCCTTTTACCAGGATAATGTTACCCATTGCAAGTTATGCAGCGGGTGAATACTATCTCAGGGTTAGCACAGATAATGATAATTGTTCAATAAAAGCATTTATAAAATAGCAAGAAAACGCATGGTATTAAACCCCAAAAGCTTCTTTGCTTTTGGGGTTTTTATTTTTACAAGAATTAAAGTTTTTTGCTTTTTTGCTTTATTAAATTTATACCCTGTTTATATTTATTGTTCGATATTACAGGTTCAAATAAAACAATCAACACATGAAAAAAATTATCTTGCTTCTTTTACTATTCTTTATTTACACCCTTTCTTTTTCGCAGGGTAAAATTGTTGAGGGTCTCGTAATACACAGTAAGCTATTGGCAAAGGATGTTAAATATTCCATTTATCTTCCCGGTGATTACGAAGTTTCACAACGCAGATACCCGGTACTGTATTTATTGCATGGGTATAGTGATGATGAAACCGGCTGGACACAATTTGGTGAGGTACAAAAAATAACCAACGAAACAATTGCCCAAGGCGATGCTACACAAATGATTATTGCCATGCCGGATGCAGGTGTATCCTGGTACATCAATGATGCTGCCGGCAAAGTACCTTATGAAGATTTTTTTATAAAAGAATTTATTCCCTACATTGATTCTGTTTATAAAACACGCAACAAAAAAGAATATCGTGCAGTGGCGGGTTTGTCAATGGGCGGTTATGGATCGTTGATCTATGGTATGAAACACCCGGATTTATTTGCTGCCTGCGCCCCTTTAAGTGCTGCTGTATGGAACGATGAGCATATCGCCGGGCTGTCTGCAAACGACTGGAGCAATTATAAATTCAACGAATTGTATGGCACCAATGCTGAAGGAAAAAAGCGGTTGACAGATACCTGGTACAAAAATTCTATCCTAAAAATTGCTGCCACCACACCGGCTGAAAAACTAAACCAGGTGCGCTTTTACATAGATTGTGGCGACGATGATTTTTTAATAAAGGGCAATATGGAACTGCATGCTTTACTAACAGACCAAAAGGTAAAACATGAATTTAGGGTACGGGATGGTGCACATAACTGGACCTACTGGAGAACGGCTTTACCGGAAGTACTGAAGTTTGTAAGCGAAAGTTTTCACCGGTAATTCCATTTTGTATTTTAAAATCACAAACCTAACCGGGGGATGTTGGATAGTACTATTCAATATCCCCCGGTATTTTTTTCGTCAAACTCTTTTCTGTACTGCAGGGGCGTAATTTTTTTTACCTGCTTAAATTGTTTGCTGAAATTTGCCCAACTGTTGTAACCGCTTTCGTAACATATTTCCATCACTGCTTTATTGGTGCTGGTAAGTAGTTTGCAGGCATGACTGATACGCAAATCCTGAATAAAATCAAAATAAGTTTTCTTAATGTTTTTTTTAAAAAAACGACAAAATGTAGGGATGCTCATGGCCGCCACATCGGCTACCTGTTTTAAGGTAACTGGCGTTAGATACCGCTTAAAAGAAAAATCGATTATTTTTTCAATGGCAGGATTAACATGGTTATTACTGAATAAAAAATTTTGCGTAAGAGCAACAAAATCAGGTGTAGTACTTATTTTTTGTATGCATTGCAACAGGTTACCCATTCGTTGAAACCCTTTCAGCTGATGTATTTCAACCAGTAAAACAGCAATTTCCTTTTGCAGTTTTATACCTATTTGTATCCCGTCATTTTTTTGTAGTAATTGGTTTATATTTTTAAGCTCCGGCAAATCTAAAAAAACATTACCCAATATTTCCTTTTTAAAATGCAGCACTAACGCAGCTCCAATGGTTTTATGATGTTGTTTTTTAAACCAGTGCGGCAAATTGCCTGCAATAAAATACAAATCTCCGGGTTTGTATTCGCCGATAAAGTCACCAATCATGGCTGTGCCATACCCTTCGGTGATCAGTATCAGTTCAAACTCTTCGTGGCGATGCCAGTTGGTTTCAAAATCAGGCGTACGGTACATACGGCAGGCAAAACTCTGCTGTTCCTCCAGGTGTATTTTTTGAATCAATGTTTTCATTCATCTTCTTATTAACTGCTATCTTATCAATTATTGCACATAAATTTATCAATAACTGATAAGATAGCATATTTTATTTTTAAAATAGCAGTTGTACATACCCGTTTAAAGGCAGAACTTTATCTTTTAAAAATTCGATTGTATCATAGTGTATTTAAAATTGCTGTATGCTGTTATTAGGTATTGATGTAGGAACCTCTTCTATAAAAGTTGCCATCGTAGATGCGCAAACACAACAATGTATTATATCTGTACAATATCCGGATGCGGAAACAGGCATCACCACCCTGCAAAAAGGCTGGGCCGAACAAAGCCCGGAGATGTGGTGGGAAAATGTACAGCAGGCTATCATTAAAGCGCATGCTTCCAAAAAATACAATTCGCAGGATATTGGTGCCATTGGCATTGCCTATCAAATGCACGGACTGGTTTGTGTAGATAAAAACCAGCAGGTATTGCGTGACAGTATTATCTGGTGTGATAGCCGTGCAGTTGAAATTGGCAACAAGGCTTTTGATGCCATTGGCCACGAAAAAAGTTTACAGCACTTATTAAATTCTCCTGGAAATTTTACAGCAGCCAAGCTGGCATGGGTAAAACAAAACGAGCCGGAAATTTTTGCACAGATTGATAAAATAATGTTACCCGGCGATTTCATTGCCATGAAATTAACAGGGCAAATCACTACCAGCGTTTCTTCATTAAGCGAAGGCATATTCTGGGATTTTAAAAACCAGGAACTGTCGCAGGATGTGTTTGATTATTTTGGCTTTGACAAAGGATTGATTCCCGAAGTGAAAGAAGTATTTACGCCTCATGGAAATGTGCAGGCTTCTGTTGCTGAATGCCTTTCACTAAAAACTGGCATTCCTGTATCCTACAAAGCAGGAGACCAACCCAATAATGCCCTCTCCTTAAATGTGCTGGAGCCTGGCGAAGTGGCTGCCACAGCGGGCACTTCCGGTGTTATTTACGGGGTAAGTAACCAGTTGGTGTATGATCACCAGTCAAGGATCAATAGCTTTGCGCATGTAAATTTTACCGAAGAAAGAAAAAGGATCGGGGTATTGTTATGTATTAATGGAACGGGCATTTTAAACAGCTGGATAAAAAATATTACAGGTAATACATTTTCATATCCCGAAATGAATGCAGCGGCGGCGGGTATTGCACCCGGTAGCAATGGTTTGCAAATGCTGCCTTTTGGCAATGGTGCCGAGCGCATGCTGGAAAATAAACTGGTGCAAAGCCACATACACAACATTGATTTTAATGTACACAAACCTGCCCATTTATTTAGGGCAGCGCAGGAAGGAATTGCTTTTGCTTTTCGATATGGTTTTGATATTATGCGGGAGAATGGTATGCAACCTTCCCTAATCAGGGCAGGCAAAGCCAATATGTTTTTGAGTGATGTATTTACCCACTGCTTTGTAAATGCAACCAATGTTCCGGTTGAGTTGTATGATTGCGATGGAAGCGTGGGTGCTGCAAAAGGTGCTGGTATTGGAACGGGCTTTTATAAAACACCCAAAGAAGCATTTTCAAACAGTACGCCGCTAAATTTAGTAGAACCTACGCAAGCAAAAGTATATGACGAATTGTATGGCCTGTGGAAGGGGCTGCTGGCAAAAAATATGGCGGTGTGATTTGTAAAAATAAATAACAGGATATTAAATTTGAACGGGCGGTGCCATGAAATACAATGGTAGAAGAGTGCGACGCCCATGAAGTTTGATTGAAAAACTATTGTGCGGTCAACAAAAAAAAGTAAAATAAAAATTAAACTATAATTTCTACACTTCCTCATCATTTTTTTAGATGAGGGCAAACCAAAAACATATGTCAGTAGTAACAGGTAACAAAGAATTTTTTAAAGGCATCGGCCAGGTAAAATTTGAAGGAGTGGAAAGTGATAACCCCCTGGCTTACCGCTGGTACGATGAAAACAAAATAGTGGCGGGTAAACCCATGAAAGAATATTTACGTTTTGCCTGTGCTTACTGGCATTCGTTTGTAGGCAATGGTGGTGATCCCTTTGGTGAACCAACTCATTTGCATCCATGGAACGA
The DNA here is from genome assembly GCF_014377975.1 of Ferruginibacter sp. Classification (GTDB taxonomy): domain Bacteria; phylum Bacteroidota; class Bacteroidia; order Chitinophagales; family Chitinophagaceae; genus Ferruginibacter. The sequence goes on along the minus strand of NZ_JACMOO010000297.1, from coordinate 7,301 downwards.
AAAGGCGGATGCAGTAGAAAGGGCAAAAGACAAGGCCGATGCAGCATTTGAATTTATTACAAAGCTGGGTATGCCTTACTACTGTTTTCACGACGTGGATGTTGTGGATTATACCAGCGACGTAAATGAAAATGACCGTCGCCTGCAAGCCTTAACAGATTACTTAAAACAAAAGCAGGCTGCCAGTGGTGTAAAATTATTATGGGGTACCGCCAATTTATTTTCTAACAAAAGATATATGAATGGTGCTGCTACCAATCCTGATTTTCATGTATTGGCGCATGGTGGTGCACAGGTAAAAGCTGCGCTGGATGCAACGATTGAGCTGGGTGGAGAAAATTATGTTTTTTGGGGCGGCCGTGAAGGCTACATGAGTTTGCTGAATACCAATATGAAAAGAGAGAAGGAGCACATGGCACGCTTTTTACATACCGCGAAAGACTATGCAAGAAAAAATGGTTTTAAAGGCACTTTTTTTATTGAACCAAAACCATGCGAACCAAGCAAACATCAATACGATTATGACAGTGAAACCGTTATTGGTTTTTTACGTCAGTTTGATTTACTGAATGATTTTAAATTAAATATTGAAGTAAACCACGCCACACTTGCAGGCCATACTTTTCAGCATGAATTACAGGTTGCTGCAGATACCAATACACTGGGTAGCATTGATGCCAACCGGGGTGATTATCAAAATGGATGGGATACAGACCAGTTTCCCAACAATGTAAACGAATTGGCAGAAGCCATGCTGGTAATTTTAGAAGCTGGTGGCTTTGGTGGCGGCGGTATTAACTTTGATGCAAAGATTCGCCGAAACTCCACTGATGCAGCTGATTTATTTTATGCACATATTGGCGGTATGGATACTTTCGCAAGGGCGTTGATAGTTGCAGAGGCGGTTTTAAATAAATCTGACTATAAAAAAATAAGAGCCAACCGGTATGCAAGTTTCGACAGTGGCCAGGGCGCTGCATTTGAAGCTGGCAAATTATCGCTGGAAGATTTAAGAACCTTTGCAGTTGAAAACGGAGAACCAAAAACAATCAGTGGTCAGCAGGAGTATCTGGAAAATATTATCAACCGGTATATTTAACAGCATTGCAGAATATCGGTTGAGGGCAAAATAAAAAACGGCCCTTCTGAATGCGTTCATCGAAAGGGATTTCATTTTATCAGGATTGCCTGTAAGGATAATTACTTACAGGCAATTTTAACTTGCAATTGAGTTCTATTTAATTCAAGAACAAAAATCAGCCAAATGACTCATTTTATTTTCTGCAGATTACTGATTGGTTTCTTGTTACTTGCCTCTTTTTTTTCAGGAACTGCGCAATCAAAAAAGAGAATACCTGTTTCGCAACCTTTGATTTCAAATATCTATACAGCCGATCCTTCAGCGCATGTGTTCAATGGAAAAATTTATATTTATCCTTCGCATGATATAGAATCCGGTATTCCTGAGAATGACAATGGCGATCATTTCGATATGCGGGACTACCACATTCTTTCTATGGATAGCATTGGTGGAAAAGTTACCGATCATGGTGTTGCGCTGGATAAAAAAGATATTGCCTGGGCAGGCCGGCAGCTGTGGGCACCGGATGCAGCTTACAAAAATGGCACCTGCTATTTATATTTTCCATTAAAAGATAAACAGGATATTTTTAGAATTGGTGTTGCCACCAGCAAAAAACCTACAGGGCCCTTTAAGGCTGAACCTATGCCCATTAAAGGAAGCTATAGCATTGATCCCTGTGTTTTTAAAGACAAAGATGGCAGCTATTATTTATACTTTGGTGGTATATGGGGCGGGCAACTGCAACGCTGGAAAAATGGCGTGTATGATTCAACAACTCCTTTGCGCAAAGCGGATGAACCGGCCGTACTTCCAAAAATAGCCAGACTAAGTGCTGATATGAAAAGCTTTGCTGAACCAGTAAAAGAAATACAAATACTGGATGAAAATGGCAAACCTTTTTTAGAAGCCAATAACGGCAAGCGGTTTTTTGAAGCTGCCTGGATGCACCTCTACAAGGGCAACTATTATTTTTCTTATTCTACCGGGGATACACACAATATCTGTTACGCCATGGGCGATAATCCTTATGGCCCTTTTACATATAAAGGGATCATATTAAAACCGGTGGATGGCTGGACAAGCCATGAATCAATTGTTGAAATAAAAGACAGGTGGTATATTTTTTATCACGACGTGCAGCTGTCTGGTAAAACATATTTGCGCAATGTAAAGGTTACTGAATTAAAATACAGAAAAGATGGCAGCATCATTCCGGTTGACGCCTACAAATAAATAACCACTATGAAAATATTTACAACGGTTGTACTTGCTGTAAGTATGCTGATAAACATGCAACAGTACACGTATGCACAATCACAAAAACTTAGCAAGCCAATTGATAGCGTAAAAGGGTTGAAAGACTTTTATAAAAATTATTTTACCATGGGCGTAGCCGTCTCTCCTCGGTCGCTTGCAAATAAAGAAGAAGTACAACTGATATTAAAAAACTTTGAAAGTATTACTTCGGAAAATACTATGAAGATGGGCCCCATTCATCCGAAAGAAAATGTTTACTACTGGAAAGACGCAGATGCCATTGTTGATTTTGCAGTGCAACATCGGCTTAAAATAAGAGGCCATAATCTTTGCTGGCACGAGCAAACACCCGCCTGGTTTTTTAAAGACAGCAGCGGTAACCTGGTAACAAAAACAGGTTTATTACACCGGCTGAAAGATCATATCACAACAGTAGTAAACAGGTACAAAGGAAAAGTATATGCCTGGGATGTGGTGAATGAAGCGGTGGATGACAACCCAAACAATTTTTTACGCAACTCTTTATTTTACCAAATTTGTGGGGAAGATTTTATTGCTAAAGCATTCGAATATGCACATGCAGCCGACCCCAATACTCTCTTGTTTTACAACGATTACAATACAGAAAGAAAAGAAAAATCAGACCGCATTTATATCCTTTTAAAAAAATTGAAAGAAAAAGGTGTACCCATTGATGCGGTGGGCTTACAGGGACACTGGAGTAATTTTGAACCGGATAAAAATGAACTGGAATATACCATTCAAAAAATGGCTTCACTGGATTTAAAAATACAGGTTACCGAGCTGGATGTTTCTGTTTACAAATGGGAAAAAGAACCGAGAGCGAAAAACGCAACTGATATAGATTTATACACACCGGTAATTGAGCAGCAACAAACAGCAAAATATAAAATGATATTTGAAGTGTTGCGTAAATACAAACAGTTTATTACCGGCGTTACCTTCTGGAATATCAGCGACCGGCATACCTGGCTGGACAATTATCCTGTAAAAGGCCGTAAAAATTATCCCTTGCTATTTGACACAAATCTGCAACCCAAAAAAGCATTTTGGGGAGTGGTTAATTTTTAAATGGACTTTGTTTCACGCAAAGGGTAATAATAAAAATAAGATATACAAAGATTTTACTTTAACCCGTGAAACTTCTCAAATTACTAATTAAAAAAACTGAGTGTTCTTTGTTAACCCAGTTCTCTTTTTATGAAACAAAAACTATAATAGAAAAGAAAGGTCTTCGCCAGCAATAATGGTCCTTTTTGTTAGGGCATCTTTTTCATCCCGGTAAAATAACGTTCCCTCATAATCTCCTTTAAACACCAGGAGGTTTGCTTCCAGTTGCAGGTAAGTACCTTCGGGCAAAGCAACAATGGGTAAGCCGGGGTTCATTTGCATAAATTCCTGCAGGCGCTGGTCACGGGTTTCTCCATTGTGATTTGTAGGTATAACATTGTTGTAATGCGGATTTATCTGAAAGGGCAACAAGCCCAATGCATTAAAACTTTTGGGTGCAACCACGGGCATATCATTGGTGGTTCCAATACCAGGTGCTGTAATATTTGCGCCTGCGCTCCAGCCAATATATGGCGTACCCTTATTTACCTTATCCCGTATAATGTCCAGCAATTGACAATCATAAATATCATGCAACAATTTAAAAGTATTACCTCCACCCACCATAATTGCATCGGCTTTTTCAACAACTATTTTAGCATTTTCAGGCAGCACCGTTGTAATGGTGTAAGGCAATTCATTTAATGCCAACCGAACCATCTCTGCGTATGCTTCATAATTATTGTCGACGCTTGCAAAAGGAATAAAGGCAATATTCAATGCTCGCCCGGCCAAAAAAGTTTTAATTACCGGCACCGCCATTTCCAGGTAACCGCCATCTCCTGCTCTTGAACTGCTGAAAATCAATATTCGATTTGTATCCATGCTGAAAATATATGCTTGTTTTTCAAAGATATTCTTTGCAAAAGAAATAATGTAATAATAGGCCGCATTTAAAATTAATTTTTGTATCTGGTAAAGGGAACCCTGCGGCACTCTGTATCCACTAAAACGGCAAGAGACTTAACTACGTAAGAGTTGGCTCTTTTTGTAAAATAAAATAACACAAATATTTGCGTGCTGTAGGAACGCTCCATTCAAAAAATATTGGCTATCAAGGGGTCGCTCCGATGGAGCGGAAATACCTGTTTAATATTTTTTTCTACAAAGTGGTGGCTCCGATGGAACCTGGGTCACAAACTTTGCATTTTACAATAGGCTGAAGGACGATAACTTTTGCAAACGCTTTTTTAAAGCTTACAATAAAATTTTAGCTTTTCAATATCCGCAATTTATAATAATTTTAAAGTATGAAAAGTGGCTTACTTTTTTTGCTGTTTACCGGTTGTACTTTTATTGTAAAAGGTCAGCAGGAAAACAATTTTATAAGTTTATATATTCCTTCTTCCCAAACCTATTGCACTGCGGCTATCGCTGACTATGTACAATCAAAGTATACGGATGATAAAGATAAACTGGGTGCCATCTATGGTTGGGTTACCGCCAATATCCGTTATGATAAAGATAGTATGTACAACATCAACTGGGGCGTGGATGAACACACTAAAGCAGCTTCTACTTTGCGAAGGAGAAAAGGCGTTTGTGAAAATTTTGCCACTGTTTTTACCGATATTGTTTCTAAATGTGGCATCCCGGCATTTACAGTTACTGGTTACACGAATCAATTTGGTAGTGTAAAAAAAACGGGGCATAGCTGGAGTGCAGTACAACTGAACAACGAATGGCTGCTGTGCGATCCTACCTGGGACGCTGGTTCCATCAATCGCACCAACTGGTTTTTGATATTCCCGGTTCAGTTTATTGAAACTCACATGCCTTTTGATCCGCTCTGGCAATTGATTCCACAACACTTATCTCAAAAAGAATTTGACCGGGGAAATTATTATAAAAAAAAGGATACCCCGCTTTGGAATGTTGCTGATTCGATTGACAGCTTTCTGCAATCGGACAGCCTGCAACAACTGGAGGCATCTTCCCGGCGTATAGTACAAGCAGGTATAGAAAACGATGTGGTAAAATACTGGCGGAATTATATTGATATGAAAATTGCCATCGTATACGGCGATCAGGATATGAATTTATATAATGGCGCAGTTGCTGATTTCAATAAAGCAACCGCTGTTTTTAACGCATTTATTCAATACAGAAACAACCGTTTTGTTCCTGCAAAAACTGATGCTGAGATCATTGCTATACTGCTACCTGTAAATGGGTTACTTACTGATGCCCGAAAGAAAATAAAGCACATTGGAGAAACGGTAGAAAATTTTCAATATGATACCGGCGGCTTAAAAGAACGGCTGGATCGTTTGGCTGCGAAGACGGCAGAACAGCAATCTTTTTTACAACAATATGTGGCAAGTACTGTTGCCAGCAGGGATAAATTATTTTATAAATAGTGCATTTATTTTACACAAAGTATACAACAAAAACAAAGTATGCAAAGCATTATACTTGCAGGTAACGTTTGCTTTCGTCGTTAGCTCTGTATCCTTTTCGATCTTTGTGTGAAAATTATTTTAAGAGTAACTATTAAAATTCTCTGCAGCCTAAAGGTGCCTATTTTCATTCAGTTTATCAGTAAAACGGAGTAGATTCGTACATACAATTAATTTTACCGATAAAATAAATTTCATAAAAAAATATATTTTCTTTTTTACTGTTGCCATCGCTTTGGTTTTTGGAACCGCATTTGTTGTAAAAAACAACGCTGATGAATGGGTGCCGTTGTTTGATGGCAAAACGCTCAGCAACTGGAAGGTAGGCGACAATGCCGCCACGTTTACAGTTGAGAATGGAATGATTGTAGTAAATGGTGAAACAGCGCATTTATTTTACAACGGCGATGTACACCAGCACGATTTTAAAAACTTTGAGTTCAAGGCTGAAATAATGACATTGCCGGGTTCTAATTCAGGCATCTATTTTCACACGGCTTATCAGCAAGGCGGATGGCCTGAAAAAGGTTATAAAGTGCAGGTAAATAATTCGCATACCGACTGGAGAAGAACCGGCAGTTTATATGGCATTCAGGATGTAAAAGAAGTTTTTGTAAAAGACAATGAATGGTACACTGAATACATTAAAGTACAGGGAAAAAGAATACATATAAAACTGAATGATAAAACTGTAGTAGCCTATACCGAACCCGAAAATGTGCAACGCAGTGCCGATAATTCTTTGCGTAAAATTTCTGATGGTACTTTTGCTTTGCAGGGCCATGATCCAAAAAGCAAAGTTTATTTTAAAAATTTAATAGTGAAGATTTTACCGGATTAGGATTTTACAACCTGATCATTTTTTCTTTGCACAAACATGCTGTTTACTTTAATTCGACACTAATTATTTTATGATTTTTATGGCACTGCCTCCATGCGATGTATAAAATAATTCCTGCTTTCAAATTTACCTTTTGCTGCTGATGCTTCGGGTTATTTAACCAATCAGTATCCGTATGTTGAAATGATGTTTTAGGATGGAAATATTCGCCTACGTTGTAATGCATTTTTAAATACTGTAACCAGTTATACAATGGCAGAATACAAAACCGGACCTGTGAAATTGCAAGGCCAAAAAAAAAACGGAGTTACCAGCCTGCTTACCCAGCTTTAATAACAATCACGTTAAATTTTATGGCAGGTATAAATTTACCACCCTGCCTTGTTTTACTGCAGGTGATAAAACAGTGAGCGAGTCGTTGTTTAATACAAGTACTCTGCCCTCGGGGTTTAAGTCCCATAAGCGCCCTGTAAAAAACACATTCATACCATAATGAATGCTGGATTGAGGTGCCCTTCTGCCCATGCTGTATTTTATCCAGGCATCTCCTTTGGTAATTTTTTTGTACAAGGTGGTGTCCACATCTGCC
>NZ_JACMOO010000296.1 GCF_014377975.1 Ferruginibacter sp. | reverse complement strand
TACAAATCAATAAATGAATCTAACACTACTAATATTATTACCGCTGCTAACCGCAATCGTGATCTTGCTGATGCGGAATGCCGTGCAGGTAAAGTGGGCGGCACTCATTGGTTCAACTGCACAGTTTGTTTTGGCTTTTGTGTTGCTGGTTGCTTTTAGCAATGAAAGGGCTGCAGGTAGCGAAGTTCAAATGTTATTTGAATTGCAATACGACTGGTTTCCTGCGTGGCATATTACATTCCATTTAGGTGTGGATGGTATTTCAGTAGCCATGATTTTATTAACAGCTTTTGTGGTTATGGCAGGTGTGCTGGTTTCATGGAATGTAACAAAGATGACAAAGGAATTTTATTTCCTGCTAATTCTGCTAAGTTTGGGCGCTTATGGATTTTTTATTTCACTTGATCTGTTTGTACTTTTCTTCTTTCTTGAAATTGCGGTGATACCAAAATATTTATTGATTGGTATTTGGGGAAGCGGCAAAAAAGAATATGCCGCCAACAAACTGGCATTGATGTTAATGGGCGGCTCTGCGTTGGTGTTAGTAGGATTGTTGGGCGTGTATTTTGGCAGTCACGAAAAAACATTTGACTTGCTAACCCTGGCCAATGCTCACATTCCTGTAGAGGTTCAAAAAATTTGTTTTCCGCTTTTGTTTGTTGGTTTTGGTGTGTTTACGGCATTATTTCCATTTCATACCTGGGTGCCGGATGGACACTCATCAGCACCAACTGCAGGCTCCATGTTTCTGGCCGGTATCTCCATGAAACTTGGTGGCTACGGATGTTTGCGGGTAGCTACATACATAATGCCTGACGGAGCAAAAGAATATGCCAACATTATTATTGTGCTGTCTACCATCGCTATACTGTATGGAGCGTTCGCTACTATGATGCAGAAGGATCTGAAATATATCAATGCTTATTCTTCTGTTAGTCATTGTGGTTTTGTGTTGCTGGGTATTGGCATGTTAACAAAAACAGCCCTCACGGGTGCAGTAATGCAGATGGTTTCGCATGGGTTAATGACGGCTCTTTTCTTTGCTGTTATTGGAATGATCTACGAACGTACCCATACAAGACAGGTGAACGAAATGGGAGGCCTTTTGAAAGTGATGCCTTTTATCACAACCGTATTATTTATAGTAGGATTGTGTTCATTGGGATTGCCGGGCCTGAGTGGGTTTGTTGCAGAGATGACAATTTTTATGGGCTCGTGGCAGCATCCCGATCCATTTCATCGCATAGCAACCATTGCAGCCTGCATGTCAATTGTAGTAACGGCAGTGTATATTTTACGTGCCATCGGGCAAACAGCCATGGGGCCATTAAAGGAGGGCTTTGGCAATTTAAGCGACGCAAAGTGGAATGAAAAATTAGCTGCCATTATTTTAATTGCAGGGATCTTAGCCATTGGTATAGCTCCCTTTTGGTTAAATGATCTGATCAGTCCGGCAACCGAAATTATAATGCATAAACTCACAGGTGGCGTACATCCGTAATGAGTAGTGTGGCTATTGATTATTTTATACAACCTCCAAATTCCCCTTTAGGGGATAGGGGGTACATTTAAAACTGTATGTTGAACAACTTTTTTATATTAATGAAATTTGAATTGGCGATGGCTTTCATCATCTTTCTGCTGTTATTTATTAAGGTGGGTACAGAGATGAAAAATGAAAAGCTATTATCCATTATTCAATTTTTATTGCTCGCAAATTTTATACTTGGATTTTTCTTTAATGAAGCAGGTACTTTATTTGGCGGTCTTTTTATAACCAATGGTTTGATGGTTTTTCAAAAAAGTATTTTAAGCTTGGGAGTGTTTCTTATCTCCTTATTATTTTCTGATTGGTTAAAGAAGCATGAACACATGCCGGAATTTTTTATGTTAATGTTAGCTGCTTTGCTCGGTATGTTTTTTATGATCTCCAGTGGTAGCTTTCTGATGTTCTTTTTGTCATTGGAACTTTCAACATTACCAGTTGCAGCCATGGTAAATTTCGATCTGGAAAAAAAGATCTCTTCAGAAGCATCTATGAAAATGATCTTGTCATCTGCTTTTTCATCAGGTATTTTATTGTTTGGTATCTCCTTAATTTATGGAGCAACGGGCACCATTAATTTTGCAGAGATACCTGCCCAGTTGGATGGAAGCCCTTTGCAAATTCTGGCCTTTGTATTTTTATTTACTGCCTTTGCATTTAAATTATCCATCGTTCCTTTTCATTTGTGGACGGCCGATGTATATGAAGGAGCACCTGTTGCGGTTACATCTTTCCTCTCGGTAATATCTAAAGGTTCCATTGCATTTATTTTGCTCACCACTTTGTATAAAGTGTTTGCACCCATGCAGGAAATCTGGTACAATATGGTAATGCTGTTATCTATCATAACCATGATTGTTGGTAACCTGTTTGCATTAAGGCAACAAAACATAAAACGTTTTCTTGCCTTTTCGTCCATTGCGCAAGTTGGTTTTATTTTAGTAGGTCTTAGCAGTAATTCAATACAAGGCACGGCTTCTGTTGTTTATTTTGTGTTGATCTATGTGTTCTCTAACCTGGCTGCATTTGGTGTTGCAGGAGCCATCTCTCAGCAAACAGGTAAAGAACGAATAGATGATTTTAAAGGGCTTTATCAACACAATCCTTTTATAAGCTGGGTACTGGCGCTGGCATTGTTTTCATTGGCAGGTATTCCGCCAACAGCCGGTTTTTTTGGAAAATTATTTTTAATAACTGCTGGTGCATCTAAAGGCAATTATCTTTTTATAATAATAGCGGCATTAAACCTCATCGTTTCTTTGTATTATTATTTGCGGGTAATAAGGGCAGTATTCATGGATACAAATGAACAACCCATTGAAAAAATTATTTTAAATCCTTCGGCCAAACTGGGCATGATCATTTGCGGAGCAGGTATTGTGCTTGTTGGATTATTAAGCTGGATATACGACTTCATTAACGCATTGTTAATGTAATAAAAATAGAATTAGGTGTATCATTGTAAAAGAACTTACCATAAAGTATTTAACGGCATAAAAGGCCAGCTTAACCAAATAAGAAAAGGCAATAGCTTAAAATTGAGCGTAAACTTTAAGACGTTGGCTTAGCAACTACTTAACTTACAATAGGGGGAGAAAAACGGTAGACAGCATTTTAATTGTTGGTGGATACTTGTCAAACTTCAACTAATAAACGATGTTAATAAAAAACATGCGACCTCATTTATCGCTCACTGAATTTGTTAGAAAATATCAAATCATTCGATGGCAATATGATGCTTATTCTATTCCTCCAGATAAATTTCTTGCTCCACGGCCAGAACATAGCCTGACTTTTTATATCAGAGATATACAGTCTTACAGTTTTTTAAATTCTAACAAAAAAAAGGGAATCTTACCCTAAAAGTATTGTTAGTGGAATACATACAGACACTTTAATTAGAGATTGTGGAAATGACTTTTGGGCTTTAAAAATTATTTTTCAACCCTGTGCATTATATCGAATTACAGGAATAAGCTTTTAGCAATCGATATCGTTGTACTCATAATTACAATGGAGCAGCATATCATCAATTATTTTATGCTTATTTTTTTAATAATATACTTCATAGTTTTATTTAAATAGTTGGCTGATTGCTATTGCTGTAAATTTTCATGATACAATTGTAGATCATTCTAATTGCTTCATTTAATTATTGCCTGCTTCTTAATATTTATGATGCTACTATATGCCAGGTATACATTTAACTACTTCATAAACATAACCGGATGCTTTTGTTCAAAGTGAGTTAACTGCTGAAATAACTTTGCAAATGCGGTAATAGTGGCTTCGCTATACAATTTACCACCAATAAAAGTAATGCTTGGCGGCGCACCATTGGTAACGGGCAAGCCTGCAGGCAAGGTAATACAAGGGTTGCCGGTAAGGCAGGTAAGTGCCATTGGTTCATCGGCCATACTCGGTACAATTATAATATCGTAGGCACTTAATATTGGGAAAGCTTCCTGCATAACGAGGTAGCGCAAACGACAAACATTCAGGTATTCTACCGCAGGTATAAACCGGGCGCTTCTAAATTGATTGGGATAACGGCTTTGCCATTGCTGCACCATTTCACTGTCTTTGCCAGATCTTGTAAGTCCATCAAAAGCAGCAGCAGATTCTGCAGCCCAAATGGTAGTTAACAATTCATTGGTATGCAGGTTTGATGGAAAATCAATTGCAGTCATTTGCACTCCCGCAGCTTTTAATATTTTGATAACATTTTTTTCTGCACTGTTTTCCGGAAGGCTATCAATATAATTTTTGGCATAAGCCACTTTTAATTTTGATACATCGGTATTGCCCGTATAATTAAAAGGCATTGTACGGGAGGCACGGTCATATTCATCACTGCCATGCATATACGCAAATACCATAGCTGCATCTTCAGCACTTCTGCAAATAGGGCCAATCCTGTCTGATGTCCATGCAAGTGTCATTCCGCCTGTACGGGCAACACTGCCAAAAGTAGGCCTGAGCCCGGTTGCACCACACACCGCAGATGGGGCTACAATGGAACCATAAGTTTCTGTTCCAATGGCGAATGGCACCAAGCCTGCTGCCGTTGCAGAAGCCGAGCCGGCAGAAGATCCGTTGGAACCTTCTTGCAGGTTCCATGGGTTTTTAGTTTGTCCGCCAAACCAAATATCATCCATTGCCAGTTCGCCCATAGATAGTTTTGCAATTAATACCGCACCCGCTTTTTCTAATTGCTGGTAAACAAAAGCATCTTCTTCTATTGCCTGGTCTTTAAATGGTGGCGACCCATAAGTTGTTTTGGTGCCTTTTACGGTAAACAAATCTTTTAAGCCGTAGGGTATGCCTTGCAGCGGACTTTTAATGACTCCTTTTGCAAAAGCTTCATCAGCAAGCTTTGCCTGCCGCATGGCTATTTTTTCTGTAAAGCTGATAACACAATGCAGCCTGTCTCCATATTTTTTAAGGCGATTTATAAAAAAATGACTGAGTTGAACCGCAGTTATTTTATGATGCCGCAATAAAGAAGAAAGCTGTGCAATAGAATAAAATGCCAATTGGTTGGTATCAGCAGGCATGGTTATATTTTGGGGGATACTCCAGGTAATGGTTTGTTGGCTGCCACTAAATTTCATGTTCGGTACAATGGGATCAAACCATTGTGGCAGCGGAACACTATTTGCCAAATTAAAACTGTGCAGGTACTGATACAATTGCTGATCAACTTTTAATTGGTTCATCATTGAGTCCCTCTTGGCTTCAGAAAATTGCAGTCCATACATTTTTTCTGCCCCGGCAATTTCTTTTGTAGTTATTTCCTGGGTAAAGGCAGTAAAAGTTATTGCCATCATAAAACAACAACAAATACAATTTTTAAAAGTCGTTTGAATTTTTTGCATAGCTCCTAATTACACTAATTAATGACATTTGTTTACTCTAATCAATTAAAAAAAATTTTTGTAAATGTATATGTTTATCGACGGTATTACTTTTTATACCGCAGACAAGGATGTAAGCACAAACAATATTACTGGGGCCAGTTATACCCACAACCAAAACCAACTGGAAAGCGGCACTTATTTTATCGCTTAAAGTGGGTGGATAAAGATTTTAAATTTACTTATAGCACCGTTGTAATGGTGAAAATTTACTGTGCTGCGTCTGGCTTAAATGAGAGTAGTAAATTTATAACAACAGCCACAAATTGATTATGTGCCGATAAAATAAAAAGTACTTGTGGGTTTGCATGTATATTTAGGATTAAATTGGACTAGTTACTCGAACACAGCATTGGTATAACACAGCATTGGTATAACACTTAATTTTAAAATAAAATTATGGCGATCAATAAAAATCATGAATTTGAAGAACTGGACGGTATAAAATGTGGCATTGTAGAAAAAAATGTATCACTGGAAAGAGTTGAGTTTTTAAAAAAATTACTGGAGTATAACAGGTTCACTGTTGTGGTGGTTCCCTCACCTCCACCAAAGACAGCACCTGCACCCGTTGTAAAATTGGCAGAAGGTGCAGAACCACCACCACCGCCACCTCCACTTCCTCCAGCCCCCGAAACATTTACAGTAGGTGTCACAGATTATACTTTCAATCC
>NZ_JACMOO010000048.1 GCF_014377975.1 Ferruginibacter sp. | reverse complement strand
TTCAGCAGCACTGGTAAAACCATTCGGTACATCACTTGCCTTTTATTGGCACCCAATGAGGCAGCAACGTTTGATAATGCCGCTAATCTTTCAGAAACAAAAAGATTAGAAAAAAAGATTAGTAGAAAAGGTACAGCCATCAGCACATGCGTGGCAATGATACCGATACCTAACTTATCGTTGATCAGGTCAGGAAATTGTTGCAGGTCATTAATGATATGAAGCCGGTAAAAAAGCCTGGATAATAATCCGGTTTTTCCCAATAGCTGAAATGATACAAATGCCGTAACAATAGCTGGTATAGCCAGAGGCAGATATACAATAAATGATTGTTTGCTTTCAGTTATGGTTTGATGATAAGCAATTACAGCGGGTAATGCAATAGCTAGTGAAATAATAATGGCAGTAACAGCTACGTAAAAACTAAAGCCAATTGACCGCAGTACTTCAGTACTGTTCATTACTGCAGAAACATGCATCCATGTAAAACCATTTGCCAGTACGCCACTAAAACCAAAAGAGTATAATAATGCATATAACAATCCTGCTGCAAATGGTATGGCGACCATCATCAGAAAAGCGCTAAGCCCAAACCTGTTTGCTATTTTATTTTTCAATAACATATTTTCTAAAATCATCCTTAAGCCGTATCATGTATTCTGGTGCCAGCTCTATCAGCGCTTTGGATTGAATATCTGCCCGGCGTGGGCCGTATTTTCTTTCCTGTAACGCAGTAAATTTTAATTTCAATGTATCGGGCAGTTTTGCAATATCCAGTACTGTTCCGTCGCCCCAAACAGTGGATTTATTCTTTTCTAATTGTGCTTCGGGTGAGATCATAAAATTGATGATAGCCATCGCAGCCGTCTTATGTCCGCTTGTATTAGTGATACCGAGATAGTGCGAATTTTGTATGGTGCCGGCATCTAATACATACGACCTGGCAAATTCCGGGAATATTTTTTCAGCCACTTTGTTATCCACTTCGCCATCGTTATTGCTCATGGTAAAATACAATTCACCTGATGCAAACATCTGGTGGATTTGTGCAACGGCATTTGGAAATGTTTTTCCCTGCTTCCAGAAATATGGTTTAATGCTGTTAATATAATCCCATAATTGATGAGAGTATGTTGTATACTTTGCTTCATCAAATTTCCCCATCATGTTTTTTGAACCGCCAGCAATATCAATCAGTAAAGATTTTAAAAAAGTAAGACCGGTAAAATCTGCCCCGATGGTAAATCTGCCGGTATTTTGTTTTACATACAATGCAAGCTCCGCCCTGTTTTTGGGCGGAGCCTGTACTTTGTTTTTATTATAAATGATGCACAACTGAACATTTCCCCACGGGCATTCCATTCCTTCAATAGGTTCCTGGAAATCATACTTGATAAATGGGTTGTTGAAATTGATATATTTTGAATTAGGAAGTTTATTTACGAATGGCCCATACAATGAACTTATCTGCCTGAGCTGGTAAAAAGTTTCTCCGTTTATCCAGCACATATCAATATCGCTTGCGGTTTTCTTCGCTTCTTTTTCGCTCATTAAAATAGAAACAATCTGGTTGCCTTGCCCGGCGCTTATCTGCAGG
>NZ_JACMOO010000295.1 GCF_014377975.1 Ferruginibacter sp. | reverse complement strand
TCATTGACCCTGGTAGTAAGATGTCCGCCAATAAAGACTTTATACAAAAGGTGTCCACGGATTTTTGTTGCGGGAATATATGCTGGCCTTCACCAGTGCTACAGGTAAAATTTATAAAGTGATTATAAACCATTTTTCTTTTACAAGGTTTTATAAAGCAGTAGTATCAATACTTGTAAGGGCCTTCGATTATATTTCTAAAGTAATTGCCTGGTCACCAACGCCCAGATTTGCCAATTGTTTAAGCACAGCATCCATCATGGGTGGAGGACCACATACATAAAATGGTTGATCAAAACTTGCGACAGTATCTTTTAAAAAGGCTTCTGTGATCATGCCCTGTTTATAATCTCCTACTGCTTCATCCGATAAAATATTAATAAAAGCATCTCCCAGCAAACTCCGCAATTCTTTTTCGTATATAATATCTGCTTTTGTTTTGTTTGCAAAAATCAATTTGTTACCGTCCATCTTATTGATGCTGTGCAAGTACCTGAATATAGAAAGAAAAGGTGTAATGCCTGCACCACCTGCAATAAATATTCCTTCACCCTTGTAAGCAATTACTCCCCATACATCATGAATGATCAGCTCATCCCCCGGTTGTAAGCTCAGTAACTCGTTGGTTACTCCTTTGTGTGCCGGATAAATTTTTATGGTAAATTCCAGGTAATTGTCATCCGGCAATGAGGTAAATGTAAAAGGTCTTTTCTCTTCTTTCCATGCTGGTTTATTAATAGATATTTCAGTAGCCTGGCCTGAAGTAAACGCATAATTATCCGGCTTCGGTATTACAATACTCACCACATCATGAGTTACCTTATTAATCGATTTTATTTTTACTATGTGTGATTCCATTTGTACATTTTTACTGGTAAAAAAATTATGTTTTTAGTTATGTCCCATCGCAATACAGATTACCGTTCGTTTCTAACTAACTTTTATTTTTCAGCAACTCTTTCCACCTTCCCGATTCTAAATATATCTTTCCTATTTGGCAGTAACTGTCAAATTGTTGCTAACTTTTATTTTTTATTGGAGGAATACCCAGATGAACAATATCAATTATTATGGTGCATCCTGCACTTATAAAATTGATTTTAATTCGATTGTTATTTGTACCGTTGATCTTTCTGCACCTTTGGCGTTTGTTTACAATACTGAATAATACACTTATTGTTTGATAACCCTAATATCATGCCCGATAAAATAAACACCATTTATACTTCCGATAGAATAGACACAAAATAATATTCGTAATTTGAATACATTTTAATGTTCACTCTCGTTAGCATCTAACCAATACTTTTTTAAACAATGCAGCAATTGAATTGTTGTAAAATTTTATAGGATGAATATTTTTTTAATTACATTTTGCCTTCCTTTACTGGCATACTTGAAATTTGATTGCTGTTATTGTAATAATCCTGTGATAGATCGTACGGATATTTCTTTCCGATGCCGGCCCCTGATACTTTGTTCTCTGGTTTGTATAATAAATGACGGGCAACAGGAGAAAGTAATAACACAACGACTGGCTATTGCTGGTTACAGTATTGATCTATGTTCCCAAACAAAAATGGATTTAATAACTTAAACACACCGGATAAAAAACAGGCACTATTGGTGTAGTTCGACTCTCCAACGCACCATTTTTTTTTGATCCTCAATAAGTCTGATAGAAAAACTACTTTTAATCAATATTTTAATATGCGGAATAAGTCAATTTTCATTTATAGCTTTTGGATATTTCTATCATTGGTCTTCTGTTGTAATTTATCAGTTTTAGCTCAAAACAGCACAACAACATATACAGACAGCGTTGATCCATCTTCCGCAAAAGATGCTATTTCTTATAAAAAACAAAGAGACATTATTGATATTGCCCTGCTGCTTTTACACAAAGATCCTAACAAAAGGCTGGATAGTACCCAAACTAAAAGTATGAAAATACGCCTTTCCATATCCCCCATTATTGAATACACCATTTCAACTGGTTTTACGGCCGGGTTAGCCGCCGGTGGTGCATTTGTTACCAGTCTGAAAGGAAATACCAATATTTCTTCATTTTTGGGTGCAATAAAATATACAGAAAAAAAGCAGTTTTTGCTCCCGGTACAATCTATTTTATGGACCCCTGGTAATAAATATAATTTTGGAGGCGACTGGCGTTATCTTAATTATCCCCAGGATACTTACGGCCTTGGAGGTTTTAAAACAACGGCTGACAGAAATATCATCACATACAAATACATTCGCTTTTATGAATTTGCTTTAAAAAAAGTATGGAAAGATTTCTATATCGGACTTGGATATCAGCTGGATTATCATTGGACCATTTCAGAATTAGATGTACTTCCCGGGCGGATTACTGATTTTCAATTATATGGCTTTCACCCGTCATCTTTCTCGTCGGGGATTGCATTAGATATTTTGTACGATTCCAGGGTAAACTCTATCAACCCTGAAGGCGGTAGCTTTTTCGCAAATTTTAAGTTCTTACAAAACAGCCGTCGTCTTGGAAGCAGCAGCAAGTGGAATTCGGTTCTTATTGACGTCAGAAAATATCTGGCACTACCTCATAAAAATGTACTTGCATTTTGGCTTTACAGCGTTTTAACGTTAAACGGCACCCCTCCTTATCTTGACCTTCCCGGTACCGGTAATGATAGCTACAATAATGCAGGAAGAGGTTATATGCAGGGAAGATTTATTGGGAAAAAGTACATAGACCTGGAAACAGAATTCAGGTTTGGGATAACGAAGAACGGATTACTGGGTGGAGTTATTTTTTGTAGTGCAGGATCTGTTTCAGAATTAAATACAAATAAGTTTGAAACTATTTTCCCCTCCGTTGGTGCGGGATTAAGAATAAAATTTAATAAGTTTTCTAAAACAAATGTGTGTCTTGATTATGGCATAGGAATAAAAGGCTCCCGCGGTTTTACCGGAAACCTGGGTGAGGTTTTCTAACCAATTTTTTAGCTGCTATGCTAAAGAAATATTGCCTCCTTCGTAAATCATTATCGAAGCAGGTTTGATTGCGTTTGATGGTTTGCATGCATTTCTCAATATTTTACAATTCTTATCTTTTTCATTAAACCAGGTATTGTCTACATTGAGCGGTCTCATACCTCCATCACTATTCACCGGCAACGATCTTCCGGGCGCATCGGTGCCCGTTCAGGTATCTGCCCTGGAAGAGGATAGTATCTGAAGTGCGGTAAATTGAGCCGTTCTTATATTGTGCAACTAATTCCGTCTGCGTAAGTCCTTTCTTGTAAAGCCGCACTGTTGTATAATTTCTCTTTGCACTTTGAGCCACGAATTTGTCTGGTACTTGCGTATAGAAACGATCGCTGCTTTTGAAAATATCTTATACCTGGCCAATTATTTAGCCCTTTCAACTAAATCATTTTCTTCCATAATCAATAAACTCTCTTGATAACCATTGAGCTTACCAAAAAGTGATTTGGTAATAAACAACGTTTGATCACCACCATAGCACATAAACCAATCTAACCTTGTAAAAAAAGCATTGAGTCTCAAAAACCATTTTTTGCCTTCAAACCGGGTGCGATATCTCCCAAATTCGTAACCGGTATTTACTGTGGCAATGATATCTGCACAAAAAGACCGGGGAGGAATTGAATCGGCATGAACAAAATATAGAATATCGTACACTGCTTCGGCAGCTCCACAATTCATTTGTATTGCCCTTCCTTTGCATGGACACCTTACAACTTTTACATTCAGGTTCTTTGCTGCTTGCACTGTCTTATCTATACTGCCACAATCGGATATGATTATTTCTGTATCGTAACCTTTACATCAGTTTTGCAAATGAGCAATTAGTGTATTAATATTATTTTCTTCATTAAATGTTGGAATGATAATGCTAATCATATTATTCAGTTTTCTGTA
Source organism: Ferruginibacter sp. (assembly GCF_014377975.1). Classification (GTDB taxonomy): domain Bacteria; phylum Bacteroidota; class Bacteroidia; order Chitinophagales; family Chitinophagaceae; genus Ferruginibacter. The sequence goes on along the minus strand of NZ_JACMOO010000295.1, from coordinate 466 downwards.
TTTTCAGATTAACCAGGTTTTCTAAATGTACCAAATCCTTTTCTTCGTCAACATCGCTTAATGCTGTAACTAGGGAGTAACTCAAATTGCTTTTATTGCAACGTTCTTTCGTAGATGGCAGTACCGTGGAAGTGCTCCAGTCAATTTTTTCAAACAAGTCGTTGTGCATTTCTTTCATGCCCAGCAGGTAATAGCCACCGTCGGTGGCCGGGCCAATTACAACATCGCTGTTGTTGAATTCACCAAATGCCGTTTTTAAAATATTTTCATTAATACCCGGGCAATCTGTTCCTATTATCACCACTCGTTTGTAACCGCTTTTAAATAGTTGCACAAAAGCATTCTTCATTTTTTCACCCAAATCGTTACCAGATTGAATTTTATAATAAAAAGGAGCATTAACATCCCCAATAGTTTCATCAATAGCATCTGAGAAAAAGATAAATTTATCAGCTGTTACATGCTC
>NZ_JACMOO010000294.1 GCF_014377975.1 Ferruginibacter sp. | reverse complement strand
TTTATTTACAGGTAGTTTGATGATTGATTATTTTTTTGATTTACTTAAAAAACAAAGGGCTCACCGTTTTGGTAAGCCCTTTGTTGAAATATGTTGTGTACATACATATCAGCATTGCTTACCTGTTGGTAGCGTATGATGGTGCTGTATGTGGATGAATTTTTTCATTCGTGGTGCAAAGTAATGGCTGTTACATTATTTTACCAAAAAGAATTTGCTGCCTCTATTCACCTCCGAAGACATTTGTTTACGTATCCCCTGTTTGTGACTTGCAATCCATTAACAATAATCAAATTTTAACATCGGCTTTTTAAAAAGCGGTTATATCAATACCAATACCTGGTTTATCGGTGTAAATAATTTTTCCATAATCAAAATTTACACCTGTTGCAATGTCTTCTGCCAACAACAGTGGGCCATCCATATCAACATAATCCAGCAGTGGCGCCAATTGTGCGATGGCTGCAGTTCCCACTGAACTTTCGTTCATGCAGCCAATCATTACTTTCATATTTAATTGCCGTGCTTTTGTAATCATCCTTTTTGCTGGTGTAATGCCGCTGCATTTGGTGAGTTTGATATTGATACCATGAAAATGCAGATGGCATTTTTCAACATCGTGTTCGCTTACACAGCTTTCATCGGCAATTAACGGCAGTGGCGATTTTTCATATAACACTTTCATTCCTTCCCAATTGTCCTTTGCCAGTGGCTGCTCTACAAACTCAACACCCAATTCTTTTAATACAGGAATTTTTTCTAGGGCCTGTTCCAATGTCCAGCCTGCATTGGCATCTACTCTAAATACAGCATCGGTGTGTTTACGCAGGGCTGTTACCATGTCAATATCGCCGGGTACACCTACTTTTATTTTATAAACGGGCCATGGTTTTTCCTGCATTTTTGCTACCATTTTTTCGATGGTATCAATACCGATTGTAAAATCCGTGACGGGGCTTTTGGCGATATCCAATCCCCATAATTCATGTAATTGGCGGCGTTTCATTTTACCAAACAAATCCCACCCGGCCATGTCGATTGCACAAACCAAAAAAGGATTGGCAGGTAATAAATGATGCAGGTAATGCCAATATCTTTCAGGGTCGGAGAAGGCGAATTTTTCTATAAACTGCTTTTTTCGTTCCAGGTCTTCTATCATTTTTTCGACCGGAATATTGTAGTAGCTTATGGCGGGCGCCTCACCGTAACCTTTATGGCCAAAATATTCCAGCTCTACTACCAATGTTGGTTGGTGCGTTTTTGTGCCTTTGGATATGGTGAATGGATGGGTGAAGGGGAGATTGAATTGTTTGTAGCTTATTTTCATCGGCTGCTTTTTACAGTGTAAATTTTATTGCGGTTACTCTTTATTGTTGTCACATATTTTAAAAGCAACCTGTAATACTTAATGGAAAAATGCCAGTTTATTACACTGGCATTATCTTAATTAATCTTTAAAATAATTTAATTGACCGCAAAAGTTTTCTCAGTTTTGATAGCCCGTATTTACTTCTTTGCCTTAATGCAAAGAAGTAACAAGAAAAATCAAGGCTCCATAAAAAAGACTAAAAATTTGAATGAATGGCTAAAATGAAATTAGCTCAAACTTCTGAATATGCCCCTTCTTTTGTGCAACTTACGGGCAAATTGCAAAGCCTGACACCTGTAACGTTAATTTCATTTCTTAACGCCACACTTTCAAATTTTCTTTACGTCTTTTTTATGAGGCCGGCAAAAAGAATGCGGCTAAAGTTTATAAAACTATTAATCTTTTTATATGGTTAATCAAAGCTCAATAAAGATATAAAGTACAAGAGTGCGACGCCTATAAAGCTCAATTAATATTCCAAAGCCGGGCTCAAAAAAAATCTACCGTCCGCTGGCCACTACGTAGCTTTTCAGCTCTTCGTTAAAATTAATTTCCTGTAGCAGGGTTTCTAAACTTATGTGCATTCTGTAACGCCAGTAATGTTTAGGGTCGGCAGGGATGTTGATGCGTTCATCGTTAGGGTTTTCCCGGCGAAGTACTTCGTTGATACCTAA
>NZ_JACMOO010000293.1 GCF_014377975.1 Ferruginibacter sp. | reverse complement strand
GGCGTTACGGTAAAAATAAAAAATGGGGCTGCTGTCGGAGTTACCGATGCGTCCGGAATTTTCAATGTTTCTGTACCGGTAAAAACTAAGGCCATCATTTTTTCTTCGGTAGACTACAGCGAAATTGAGTTGCCTGTTACTGCCGGCGAAATGCTGGTAGCCATGAAAAAAGGCAACCAGGTATTGTCTGAAGTAATCATTTCAGGATATGTTACCAGGTCAAAACGTGCCAACACTGGCTCTGCGTCGGTAATATCAGTAGATGACGTACGCTCGCAACCGAATGCATCCTTTGACCAGCTTTTACAGGGGCAGGCGCCTGGACTAAATGTTAAAACAGGCTCGGGGCAACCGGGCACAAGTGCCGATGTGGTAATAAGGGGTAAAGGCTCCATCAACGGATCTACAAATCCGTTGTACATATTAGACGGAATAGAAATCAGGGGTTCCGATTTTAGTTCAATGAACCAAAATGATTTTGAAACCATCACTGTGTTAAAAGATGCAGCTTCAACTTCCATTTACGGTTCAAGAGGTTCAAACGGTGTAATTGTTATTACCACCAAAAAAGGAAAAGCTGGCCGGTTGAAAATAAATTACGACGTGCAAATAGGAACTTCTAAACTTCCCAAAAATCAATTACTGTTAATGAACACAAAGGAGAAGCTTGATTTTGAAACAAAGATTGCAGGTAACCCCTGGGGATGGACAGACCAGCAGGTGGCCGATTACCGAAAAATAAACACCAATTGGGATGATTATGTATTTAGAAAAGGCAATACCCAATCGCACCAGTTATCGCTTTCCGGCGGTAGCGAAAAGACAACTTTTTATAGTTCGCTCGGCTATTATAATGAAGAAGGGATTACCATCGCTACCGGTATAAAAAAATACAATGCCCGTCTAAACATCGCACATACAGAAAATAATATAAAAATGGGCGTGAACCTTGCCACCGGCTGGTCTGATTTTACCAGTACTTTGGAAGGAAATTCCGGTGTAGGTTCGCCACTAAACACAGTGATATGGGCGCTGCCATACGAAACGCCTTACACATCCACAGGCAAGTATACCAACTCCGTACAATTTCCTTTCTGGATAAACCCTGTTGAAGAATTAACAGAAAATAAAAACAGCAGTGCCCGGTTGAAGGGCTCTGGTAATATGTATTTAGAATGGAAACTTCCCTGGGTAAAAAACCTTACGTATAAAATTAACGGTGGTCTTGATTATTCGCAATTTGAAGGCTTTGGCATTACCAAAAATGGCACACAGAGTGCTTTGCAAAACGATGCACTGGGCCAGGCTTTCAGGCTGAACGGAGAAGTGAGCCGCAGCCTTGACAGGCGTACAAAATATACCATCACCAATAGTTTAAATTATCGCACCTTACTTGATAAAGCTGGAAACCACAGCCTGTCAACTTCAGTATTTACCGAATTTGTAAGCAACAAGGGACGAAGTTTTAATTATACCGGCTATGGATTGTTGCTGCCTTTTGACAATGAAGCAGGGCTTGTTGCAGGTACTATTTCAAATGGGTTTATTCCGGTTGTTGGTGGTGGATTCCCTGAAAACAGTGCATTAATGTCCTATTTCGGTTCCGTTGATTATGCCTTTAAAAATAAATATTACCTAACAGTTACAGGACGTACCGACGGATCATCCAAGTTAAGCCCGGAACACCGGTGGACAAAATACGGGTCGGTAGGCGGCGGATGGATCGTAAGTGATGAAGGTTTTTTTAAGATACGGGCTATCAATTACCTGAAACTAAAAGGCAGCTACGGAAGCGTAGGCAATCAAAATGGTATTGGCGATTTTCCGTACAAACAACGCTACGGAAGGGGAACCTATAGTGGCGCTGGAACATTGCAAATCGGAGGCTTGGGTAACGTTGATCTTACCTGGGAAAAAAGGAGTACTGCAAACATCGGTGTTGACCTCGAACTATTTAAAAACAGGTTAAGAACATCCGTTGAAGTGTATAAAAGTCTGACAAAGGGACTGTATTTCTCTCCTTTTGTACCCAGTACCAGTGGTGGCGGGGGAGCTATTCTAAGTAACAATGGCAGCATGGAGAATAAGGGAATAGAAATTACTTTTAGCGTAAAAATAGTAGACACCAAAGATTTTAAATTTTCGGTAGATCTTAATTATGCTTACAACAAAAACACCATAAAATCCTTGCCGGATAAACAGGATTTTCAATTGTACAAAAGCTTTCAGGCTTTAAAAGTTGGAAAGCCGTTAAATAGTTTTTACCTGGTACCTTTTGCAGGTGTTAATCCTGCAAATGGCAATTCTAGATATCTGAAAGCAGATGGTAAAACAATCACGGAAGACTATGATGCAAACGACCTGGTAGTGCTGGGCACCAGTGATGCACCACACAACGGCGGTGTTACAACTACCTTTTATTTTAAAGGAATTGAGTTGTCTGCTTTCGGCGTAATCTCGGCCGGAAATTATATCTATAACAATGCCCGTATTAATGTAGAAAACTCAGGCTATACTTCATCGGGTTTTGCAAAAAATGGTATCAATGCATGGACTACACCAGGCCAGATAACTAACTTTCCAAGAATTACAGAAACCACGCAGAGCAAAACAACAAGATATCTTGAAAAAGGAGATTTCTTTAGATTGCGCAATGTTCAACTCGCTTATTCTATACCCAAAGTTGTAGTGGAAAAATTAAAGATTCAGGCGGTGAGGATATTTGTACAAGGCCAGAATTTATACACCAAATTCAAATTCCAGGGCTGGGATCCGGAAGTTTCCTCTATCAGTTCTGCGGACGCTAATTCAAGTGCAGATGTTACGGGCGCCCAGTATCCAACTTTAAAAAGAGTAACCTTTGGATTGAACGTAACCTTTTAATCAACCTCAATTACACACAAATGAAAAATATATTTAAGCTCACAGCTATTACATTATTTACAGGTTTGGTCTTACTTTCTTCCTGCAAAAAAGAATTAGAAACAACCCCACAAACTTCCTTAACAGATCTTAAAACCTTTGATGATGTAAGGAGCGCCCTGAAGGGTTGTTATGCCGGTTTTCAAAGTGCAGATTATTATAACAATCCTGCTGCTTCAGGTTCAGGAAGCGGATGGAGTGCTTTGCCCGATTTAATGGGTGATGATATGATAGAAGCACTTGAAAGTCTTGGCAACTGGCGAACCCAATCTGAAATGAGTTATGCTGCGGACTATGGACCAATACAAAGTGTTTACAGCCAGCCGTATGAAATTATTTCAAGAGTGAATAACCTTTTAAATTTCATCGTTAATTACGAAACAGGCGACAATGCTGCAGAAGCAAAACGAATAAAAGCCCAGGCACTTGCAATAAGGGCGCATGCCCATTTTGATTTGTTGCGTTATTTTGCCCCAACTTATGATCGTACTTCTACCAACCCCGGCGTGGCGTACGTAACAATATTCAACGCTATAAAACCTTTTGCAAATCTGCCTCCACGCAATTCGGTAAAGGAAGACTATGATAAAATTTACGCAGATTTAAATGATGCGCTTACTGCGTTCAGAAATGGAGGAGATACACCGGCTAACGACTCAAGAAATTATATTGACAGCACAGTGGTGTACGCCATCAAGGCAAGGGTAGATTATTATGCATCAGACTGGAATGCGGCTATAAGCGATGCCACCATTGCACTTAACCTTCGGCCGCTGACTGACGCTGCCGGCTTTGCAGCCGTATTTTCTGCAGCAGGTGAACCTGCTCCTTCAAGTGAAGTGTATTGGGCCATTCCATCCGATGGCAGTATGACACCGGGTGGTGCTACCAACGGAGCCAATCCTAATTACAGGGTTTCTTCACCCATGTCAAAAATTATAATTGCGCAGGGCGGCGCATACGCAAATTCTTCACTCATAGGTTTTGACCAAACCGGCATTGGTAATTTTCCACGTACGCTTTCGCGTAAGTATGCGGGTATAAAAAGCTTTAAAGTTTTCAGGGCGGGCGAAATGATACTGATACGTGCTGAAGCCAAACAACAGACCGGTGATGCAACTTCATTGGATGACCTGAATGAGCTAAGAACAAACAGGGGAGTTGCAACAGGCAGCGAAACAGGAACTGCATTATTGAACGCAATAATTTTACAGCGCAGAGTTGAGTTACTCTCTGAAGGACACCGGTGGTTTGATATTAAAAAGACAACCAGAACTATTAACAGAACAGAATGCGGCACTGCAGGTGGTTCTACTTCCAACGTTTGCAGCATCGC
>NZ_JACMOO010000292.1 GCF_014377975.1 Ferruginibacter sp. | reverse complement strand
GTTGGGATGCTGTGTTGCCCGCTCCTGCAGCATTGTTATTACATCGGCGTGGCTATAGTCGGAGGTGGGACCAGCAAACTCGTTCAGCAACTGCTGCTCCTCTGGTGGCGTTAATAAGGTGAGGTCGGAGATCTTGTTAGAAGGATTTTCGCTGATGGCTGTTAGCAAAGTTTTATAATGTCCAATCATCCTGAGGATAGTATCTTCTTTATACAAACCCGTTGCATACTCTACAAAACCCTCGATAGAATTATCAGATTCTTTTAAGAAAAAAGTAAGATCAAATTTTGAAGTTTGATGAGGATGATTTTTTGGTGTGATCTTTACTTCACCAATAAACGTAGGCTCGGAAACTGCTTCGTTTTGAAAAACAAACATTACCTGGAACAAAGGACTTCTGCTTACATCTCTAACATTTAATACAGCATCTACCACCTTCTCAAAAGGTACATCCTGGTGCTGAAACGCCAGCAACGATTGTTCCTTTACGCTTTTAAGAAAACGGGTGAAAGATTGGCTGTCATCAACATTTGCACGTAATACGATCGTGTTGGTAAAGAAGCCAATTAACTGTTCAATTTCGTGTTGCGAACGATTACCCACCGGCGTACCAATACTTATATCGTGCTGCGCACTGTATTTAGATAAGAGCACATAAAACGCTGCCAAGGCAGTCATAAATAATGTCACATCCTCTTTTGTACTCAACTGCTTTAAACCCCTTAATAATTGTTCATCGAAACTGAATGGCACTACCCGCCCTTCAAAAGATTGAAGTGATGGACGGGTAAAATCGGTTGGCAGTTCCAATGGAGCAAGACCTGTAAGATTTTGTTTCCAGAAATTTAATTTTTCATTTAAAACATCACCAGCCAAATAAGAGCGTTGCCAAATGGCATAGTCGGCATATTGAACATGCAAGGGCTGCAAACCAGGAGGCCTGTTTGCAATAAAATTCTCGTATAAGGCTATAAACTCTTTAATGAAAATTGTATTGGAAATACCATCAAAAGCAATGTGATGAAACGTAATAACCAACAGGTGTTCTTCGCTTGCTAATTGAAGCAATTGAACCCTTGCCATATAATCTTCTTCAAAATTAAATGGCTGATTAACCAACTTACTTACAAGCTGATGCAGATGTTCTTCATTGTTATCATCAGCAGAAATTTGCAACGTATGCAAATGAAATTCATCAGGGGTATTTATAAACTGGTATGGTTTTCCATCATCTGTTTTAATAACTGTTCTTAATACCTCGTGACGTTTTATAACACTTTTGAATGCATATTGTAAAGCCTTTACATTAAGTATACCATTGAGTTGAAGGACGATGCTAATATGGTATTGAGTACTGCCTTCTAACTGGTTGATGAACCACAAACGCTCCTGGGCAAACGATAACGGAATTTGATGCGGACGTACGGTTGCGATGATGTCAGGCGTATTGGCACTTTCATTCTTATTCTCGATAAAGGAACTTAATGAGGCGATGGTTGAATGATCGAAAATTGAGTTGATCTCAATATCGATGGAAAGCTTTTTACGGATTGCTGCCACCACTCTAACACCCAACAAAGAGTCGCCACCCATGGCAAAAAAATTGTCATGAATGCCTACAGTATCTATCTCTAATAAATCCTTCCAAATCTCTGTAATCACATCCTGTAATTCGGTAAGCTGGCCTTGCATTTCGGCTTCAATTACAGGCACAGTATCCATCGGTTCAGGCAAAGCTTTCTTATCAATTTTACCACTTATGGTTAGCGGCATACTGTCTACTGCTACCCATAAAGACGGTTGCATATACACAGGCAATACTTCATTACAATATTCCTTAACCTGGGTTGTATCGATACCGTTTTTACATACGATGTAGGCGATTAACCGCTTATTATTTTGTTTATCATTCTTTACAATTACAGTAGCCTGGTTTACCATGCCACTTTGCAGAATGGTGTTTTCAATCTCCCCCAATTCAACCCTGTAACCCCTAATCTTAACCTGGTCATCCTGCCTGCCTATGTACTCAATATTTCCATCAGCCAGCCATCGGCCATAGTCACCAGTTTTATACATACGGGTTACTACACCATCAACAAAGGAGTGATCAATAAATTTCTCTGCATTAAGATCTTCCCTATTTATATACCCTTGCGCCAGACCTTTACCTGCAATACATATTTCTCCCGCTGCACCTAAAGGCATAGGGTTGTTTGCTTTATCAATTATATAAATACTGGTGTTGTCAATTGGTTTACCAATCAATATTCCGTTTTGTATTTTATGATGATCTGTAACGGTTCTAAAGTTGAATACAATACAACCCACTGTCGCTTCTGTTGGTCCATATTCATTGATCACTTCCACCTCAATATCCTCGTTGTAAAAATGATTAAACTGGCCGGGGTATAATGCTTCGCCACCTATTACCAGTTTTCGGGTTACCCATGGTTCGTCACTATCTATGTCAAGACTTTTTAACAGCTCAAGGTGTGCTGGTGTAATCTTTAAAAAATCGTAGGGAGCATGAGCTAAAAAATTTTCATCTTCAAAAACATTCACGCCTTCCGTACTACTTATAACAACAGATTTACCCGCCAGCAGTGGCATAAATAAAGCAGTGATTGAAGCATCAAACGTAAACGACAGGTGTACGTAGGAACCGGTATTGTTGCTTGATGGATCAACATAATTTGTTTTGCTGTTGACCAGGTAATTTACCAGTGAAGCATGTGTGATAATAACTCCTTTTGGCTTACCCGTAGAACCCGAAGTGTAAATGATATAAGCAGGGCTGGAAGGTAATGCCAAGGAAGAAAACTCACCAGCATCGGCCAGACCTGTCCCGGATTCAAGATCATCAAGGTTGAGTAGTTGAACATCATTTAAATCTGCTAATGAAGCTTTTGATTCATCATCGCAGACCAAAATAGCAGCATTGGTATCACTTACTATAAACGCCTTTCTTTCTACCGGATAAAACGGGTCAACAGGAACGTAAACTCCTCCTGCTTTTAGTATACCCCAAATGCCAATCATCATGTTAACACCCCGGCTTATGCAAAGCGGGATGTTGTCTCCAGGCCTGCCACCTTGTGCTAAAATCTTTATAGCAAGCCGATCGGATAGTTGATCGAGTTGCTTAAAAGTTAGTACCTGGTCTTTATATTTTACAGCTGTAGCAAGGGGCGATTTTAATACGTGTTGCTTGAACAAGTCAACAACCGTAAAATCATTCGATATCTCATTTGTGGTGTGATTAAAATCAAGTAATAATTTGCTGCTTTCGGCGGCAGTAAGTAATGGAATTTTATCAACCAATAATGATGGTTGTTTGCCAACTGCCTTAAGTAACACATTGTAGTTTGCCATCAACCGCTGAATAGTTTGCAG
>NZ_JACMOO010000291.1 GCF_014377975.1 Ferruginibacter sp. | reverse complement strand
ATAACAAAAAAACTTTCTTTACACCATTAATTTTGTTTGCTTCAATATTATTGCTATTTGTATTTCTACATCTTATTAAAAATAATACCGCACAAAGTTTTTTAAGGCTGTTGGATAGTTTTCTCTTTTTTTCCGTTGGGGTACTCGGCATATTATTAATATTTATGTGGGTTGGTACCGACCATATTATGACGAAAAATAACTATAACCTTTTATGGGCATGGCCAATGCACATTGTTTATGCATTTGTATTACATAAAAGCTATAGAAGCGTAAAAACATATTCAATCCTTTTATGCTTTTTTCTTGTTCTTCTTTTATGCTCCTGGTTTTTTCTTGTCCAAAAAATGAACAATGCACTTTTACCATTAATTGTGCTCATGATCTGGAGAGCAGCATCATCGATTCAAACAAAACAAAAATCAATTAAAGTGGAGAAATCTAAAATTTAAAAAGAATGCTACACAAAAACATTTCTTATCAAAATACCAATATCCATTACAGTATTTACGGCAGTGGTAAACTTGTAATGTTGTTACATGGTTTTGCAGAAGATAGCAGCATTTTTGATACACAGGTGAATTTCTTAAAGGAAAATTACCTGGTAATTGTTCCTGATTTACCAGGCATCGGAAAATCAGAAATATTTAAAAAAGAAAATGTACTGTTAACTGATTATGCTGAAATTTTAAAAGCAATTGTTGACGAAGAAAAAATAATCAGCTTTACACTTTTTGGCCATAGCATGGGCGGATACATAACCCTTGCTTACGCAAACAAATATGCAGAAACATTAAATGCATTTGGCTTATTGCACAGCAGTGCATATGCAGATGATGAAGAAAAAATTGCTACCCGAAAAAAATCAATTTCGTTTATTGATCAAAACGGCACAGCTGCTTTTTTAAAAACAACCATCCCTAATCTTTTTTATGATCTTGATAAAAATAAAGATGCTGTAAAAACCCTTATCGAAAAGGGAAATTCTTTTGCGCCGGAGGTATTGATTCAGCAATACAATGCAATGATTGCACGACCCGATACAACTTCTATTTTAAAAACTTTTAAGCATCCAATACTCTTTATTATAGGAGAGCATGATAAGGCAATTCCCTGTGAGCAAGGCTTACAGCAATCACATTTACCACAAATTGCGTACGTACATATGTTGAGGAGCACTGGCCACATGGGTATGATTGAAGAACCAGATATGGTAAACAAATATCTGGGAGAATTTTTGCTTTATGTTGTGCGATGAATACTGCAATACATCATAATTACGTAATTTAGTATCTTACTTATAACATGAGGAAACTTCTCTCAACCATATTTTTAGTAGTCGGTTTTCTCCCTGTTTTTGCAGCTCATATTACCGGTGGTGAGGTTATATATACCTACTTAGGTCAGGGTTCAAATACACAATCAAAAGTTTACAAAATTACTTTAAGGCTTTTTAGAGATAATAATTGCCCTCCTCCTTGTGCCGGTATGCCTTTATCAGTAGCATTGGCAATTTTTGATAATACCAATAATTCGCTTGTTGGAGGAATTAGAACTGTTTCCAGAAATTCAGATGAACCAATTGGCATTGTTACCTCGCCTCCATGCTTATCAAACCCTCCGGTTTTTAATTACAGTTACGGTAGTTATGAATTTGATACTGAGTTACCGAATAATGCTACTGGATATACAATTACTTACCAAACCTGCTGCAGGGTAGCTAATATTACTAACATTGGCAATGCGCCGGGTGTAGGTTCAACTTACATAGGTTCTATACCAGGCACACAAAACCTGCCAACAGGTATTAACAATAGTCCACGGTATCAAACAGGCATTTCTGTAATATGCCAGGCGAACAAATTTTTACTCGATTTTAGTGCAACGGATGTAGATGGTGATTCGTTGGTTTATTCAACTACCGATGCATTTAACGGAGGGGCAGCAGCAGATGCTGGCTTTAATAATCCTGCACCGCCAACTTACGGCTCTGTACCATATGCCGCTCCTTATTCAGGATTTCAGCCACTTGGTCCTTTGGGTGTGATGAACACATCTACCGGTTTTATTTCGGGAATTGCTCCGGCTGCAGGTAAATACATTGTCTGCGTTTTGGTAAAAGAATATCGTAATGGTGTATTTTTATCAGACCACAGAAAAGATTTTATTGTAACCGTT
>NZ_JACMOO010000290.1 GCF_014377975.1 Ferruginibacter sp. | reverse complement strand
GATCCACTTAAGCGTTTTTCAAATTTTCCGTGTTAGCCGTTTTAAATTCGGGAAATGCGTCAACATTTCCCGTTTTTTTATCTTTTAATTTTTACATAATTTTTTGTTTTTGAAAGGGTGATGGTATCATTGTCTGTTTTAAAATTAAACCTTGTTGTTAGTTGCAATGCGAGCAGGGCTTCCTGGAGGGTTTCTTTTTTAAATGTAGCGGTAAGTGGCTCCTGCTTTAATTTTTCATCAGCAAATACAATTACTACCCCATACCACTTCTCCATCTTTAAGGCAACTTCTTCAAACGATTCGCTGCTGAATACCAGGCGATTTTGTACCCAGGCTGTTTCTACAATGGTACTGTCCTGCGGAAGCACTGTTAAGTGGCGCAACACAATCATATCTTTTGCAATTCCTTTACCAGCAGCATTATCAGCTGATGTTGCCTTACCGGTTGTTGCAAATGCTTCATCACTAATGATCAGCTTTTCAGATGGTTTCAGCATGATTTTATCTTTCCTGTTTTTTAAAGTGACTTCAATACTGCCTCTTATTAAACTGGTTTCTGTATTTCTCTCTTCTGGGTAACAGCGTACATTAAATATTGTTCCCAACACTTTTATATCCATTTTACTGGTATGGATGATAAAAGGTTTTGCTGGATTTTTTACTACATCAAAACAACCTTCGCCCGTTAAAGTAACTTCCCTTATCTCTTCGCCGAAATGTTCATTGTTGTATACCAGTTTACTGCTGCCGTTTAACCATACAACGGTACCATCAGGCAATTGTATTTTTGTTCGGGAACCCGTTTTTGTACTTATTTCGCTTTGCGGATTTTTAGGAGAATTGATGTGAAGAGCATCTTTAGAAAAAATATAAAATAACAAGGAGGCAGCAACAATCATAAAAGCACAGGCAGCCACCAGCTTTTTTAAATATTTTTGTTTAAACGAAACAGCAGGCAGGTATTTCCAGTTATTATTTATTTCGTTTGTTGCTGTTTCGGTAAGGTCATGACCAAGATCTTTCAGTCTGTTTAAATGCAAATGGTACGTTGCTTCTAAAAAGTCTTTGTCCTGTTCAGGTGCAGTATTCCAATATTCATCTGCTAAGTCCATTGAACGTTGCTGATCGGGATTTGCAGCAAGCAGTTCTGCCAATTCCTCCAGTTCCGGGGGAGTAGTTTCCCCGGCCAGTTTTCTGGATAACAATGTAAAAATTCTGTCTCTGCTCATAGCTTGTATTAAACAAGAGGCAAAGACAAAGCAAATCCCCTATATCTGTTAAAAATAAATTAACATTCAGCGGTTGAAGTTTTTTTGATGGGGATATTTAAAACAGAAGCGATTTTTTTTACGGCAATAGCAATCTGGCAATCAATTGTTTTAATGCTCACATTCAGCAGCACTGCAATTTCCTTATACTTTAATTTATCTTCTTTGGCCAGCTTAAAAATAATCCTGCAGCGTTGGGGCAGTTCTTCAATAGCGGTATTTATTTTAAAGGATAATTCGTGGGTCATTAAAATGGCTTCCGCATTTTCATCCGGCGAAGCAAACTCAACCTGTACTTCATCTAAAGAAAAAAAAGTGGCCTTTTTATTTTGATGCAGTCTACGTGCTGAGTTATTGCGTACACTGGTGTATAAATACATTTTCAGATCTTCAATGGCGCACAGTTGTTTGCGTTTTACCCAGATATCTAAAAAAATATCTGACACAATTTCTTCGGCTGTTTCTTTTGATTTAATAATGGAGTAAGAAAAACTTTTGAGTGGAAGAAAATAATGAAAGAATAGTTGTTTATAGGCTTCTTCATCTTCATATTCAGCAATGCGTTGCTGCAAGTGATAAATATTAGTTGAATTCAAACTTTTTTCTCCATTCATAACAAACAATTCTAATTTAAAGTTAGTAGTTTATTTGCTTTTGAGATAAAATTGTATAAACGTAAGAATAATAAAAACCTGAAACTCAACAGGGGGGAAATAAAAAACCTTCAATAAATTGAAGGTTTTAAAATAAGTCAAATTCAATCTTATACTTCTTCTGCACCTTCTACCAATACAGTCGTTTTATTATTCAATACTTCTGCAAAACCACTTTGTATAGTAAACAACAGGGTAGTATTCTTATCTTTTAAAATCTTAAGTTTCCCCGCTTTTAAGGCACTTACCATTGGCGCATGCTTGTCTAATACTTCAAACAAACCAGTAATTCCTGGCAACTGTATACCGTATACATCGCCGCTGAATAATTTTTTTTCGGGTGTTAAAATTTCTAAAGTCATGGTTAATTTGAAAATTTGAAAATTTGAAAATCGCTCAATTAAAAACTCTATACGTTTCGTATATAATTTTCCCATTTGCTAATTTTCCGATTTGCTAATTAGTTTTTATGCTTGGTTAATTTGAAAATTGCTCAATTGAAAACTATATACATTTTGTAGATTGTTTTCAAATTTGCTAATTTTCACATTTGCTAATTAACTATTTATGCCTGCGCTGCCGCTATCAGCTTCTTACCCTTTTCTATGGCATCTTCCAAAGTACCCACCAGGTTAAATGCTGCTTCAGGATATTCATCTACTTCGCCATCCATAATAGAGTTAAAGCCACGAATGGTATCTTCAATTGGCACCAATACTCCTTTTAAACCGGTAAACTGTTCAGCCACAAAGAAAGGCTGGCTAAGGAAACGTTGTACTTTACGTGCCCTTGATACGGTTTGTTTGTCATCATCGCTCAATTCATCCAAACCAAGTATTGCGATGATATCCTGCAATTCTTTATAGCGTTGTAAAATTAATTTTACCCGGTTGGCGGTATTGTAATGTTCATCACCTACAATCAGCGGCGTTAAAATTCTTGAGGTTGAATCCAATGGATCTACCGCAGGATAAATACCCAGATCGGCAATTTTACGACTCAATACCGTAGTGGCATCCAAATGCGCAAAAGTAGTAGCAGGAGCTGGATCGGTTAAATCATCCGCAGGTACATATACCGCTTGTACCGAAGTAATAGAACCATTTTTGGTAGAAGTAATTCTTTCCTGCATCAACCCCATTTCAGTTGCCAGTGTAGGCTGGTAACCCACCGCTGATGGCATACGGCCTAACAAAGCGGATACTTCAGAACCCGCCTGAGTAAAACGGAAGATATTATCTACAAAAAACAAAATGTCTTTGCCTTGTCCTGTTCCTTCCCCATCACGGAAATATTCTGCAATAGTTAATCCACTTAAAGCCACACGTGCCCTGGCACCTGGTGGTTCGTTCATTTGTCCAAATACAAAAGTTGCTTTCGACTCTTTCAAATCTTCCATATTCACAGCACTTAAATCCCATCCACCTTCTTCCATGCTATGTTTAAACTTGTCGCCGTAATTCATAATGCCGGCTTCAATCATCTCTCTCATCAAATCATTTCCTTCTCTTGTTCTTTCACCCACACCTGCAAAAACAGAAACACCACTATATGATTTTGCAATATTGTTGATCAACTCCTGAATTAGTACTGTTTTACCTACACCCGCTCCACCAAACAAACCAATTTTACCACCTTTTGCGTAAGGTTCAATCAAATCAATTACTTTAATACCGGTATATAAAATTTCATTGGCAGTACTAAGGTCTTCAAATAAAGGAGGCTTGGCGTGTATTGGACGGCCACCAACTTTACTAACCTGTGGCAAACCATCAATGGCGTCGCCAGTTACATTAAATAAACGTCCCTTAATTCCATCTCCCACCGGCATTGATATAGGAATACCGGTATCTGTTACCGCCATGCCCCTTACCAAACCTTCCGTACCATCCATTGCGATAGTGCGTACACTGTCTTCACCCAGATGCTGCTGAACTTCCAATATCAGTGAATCGCCATTCTCACGCTTTAGTTCCAATGCGTTTAAAATTTCCGGAAGTTTGCTGCCACTGTCAAACTGTACGTCAACTACGGCACCAATGATCGATTTTATCTTGCCTGTATTGGCCATAAATCAAATTTTATTGTAATGAGGGGTTTTTTTAGAGCGCAAAGGTAAGGGTTGTAAAGTAATTTTTGAAATCCGGTAATCAATATTTTGGTGGCTGGTTTTACCTCCTTATTCATCGGTTATTCCTTTTTATTTTATGTTGATTTTTTTTAAAATCGTTATTCGGGTGTTAAGAAGCCTTTCTTTACTATAGCAATTTTAAAATTTAATTAAGTTGCAGGTGGTGTTTATCTTCATTTAAATTTAATAGGGTTTTTAAAATATCCTTTCATCCATTTCGTTAGTAAAAAAACGTATTTCAATTGGCTTTTTCAAACAAAATAATTAGCAGACTTTTTTTAGCCGGTAATATTTTGGTGGTTTTTATTTACCTGCTTACCTGCCTGGTGCCCTATCTAAATGCAGGAAAATTTTGGTTTATCAGCATTATAGGGCTGGCATTTCCCTTGTTGGTTTGTGCGGTGGCTATTTTTTTAGCTGCCTGGCTCATCGTGGGGTCCAGGTGGTATTTGCTTTCTTTAATAGCGCTTGTGATAAGTTTTCAACAAGTGGCGGTAGCTTTTGGCTGGCATCCTTTTCAAACTTTTACTAATGCTAAAGCTCGGGGTAATCTGCGTGTTTTATCCTGGAATGTTTCCAGCTGGGATGAATTGAATAAAGAAAAAAAAGGGGGAACCAGCTATCGCCCCCTGATGTTTGCAGAAATAAAAAAATATGATGCAGATATACTTTGTTTTCAGGAATTTCTTGAATCAAGAAATCTTGCAAAGTATGATGCTACCATTCCTGAACTGCAAAAAATGGGGTATCCCTACCATTATTATATTCCCGGTTACAGTGAGCTAAAGTACAGTGAAATGGGCATGGTTATTTTTTCAAAATATCCCATTACTAATACCGGTGTTTATGATTTTGGCGACGGCGAATCTGTGCAACAGCTTATTTATACTGATATTGATTTCAAAGGAAAACCAATAAGGGTTTTTAGCATTCACCTGCAATCGGTCAGGTTTGGCGAAAGGGAATATCAAAGTCTTGATCAGATAAAACACAGTGAAAAAAGCGGGCTTAAAGATTCTAAAACAATCGTGAGCAAATTAAAAAGGGGTTACCACTTCAGAAGCATCCAGTCCGATATTGTACATGACTTTGTGCAAAAAAGTCCTTACCCCGTTATTCTTTGCGGCGACTTTAATGATGTACCCAATTCTTATACCTATTTTACCGTTAAGGGAAATATGCAGGATGCTTTTTTGCAAAAGGGTGCTGGGCTGGGAAGAACATTCCGATTTATATCTCCAACGCTGCGGATAGATTATATTTTTGCTGACAAAAAATTTGATATTCACCAGTACCACCGGCTAACGGTTCCATATTCCGATCACTATGGAATTATGGCAGATATGAGTTTTTAAAAGCACTACATCGCAAAACATGAAGTCTGCATTGCCTTACTTACATTTGTTTCTTTTAAAATTATGATGCAGCTTATTCCCGTAAATGATACCGCAACCGCCAAACAATTTTTGCAGGTGGCTGTAAAAATTTATCAAAAAGACCCTAACTGGATACGCCCGCTGGATAAGGATATTGAAGAAGTATTTAATACAAAAAAAAACAAGGCATTTCGTTTTGGCGAAGCTGCCCGCTGGATTTTAACAGACAACGAAAACAATCTTATTGGCCGCATAGCGGCTTTTGTAAATAAAAAATATAAAAATAAGGGAGATGACGTACCGGTAGGTGGCATTGGTTTTTTTGAATGCATCCATGAGCAGGAAGCCGCAGACTTTTTATTAGACAATGCCAAGCACTGGCTGATGCAAAAAGGTATGGAAGCCATGGACGGCCCCATTAACTTTGGCGAGCGGGACAGATGGTGGGGCCTGGTAACAAAAGGTTTTACAGAACCAATGTACTGCATGAATTACAACCCACCGTATTACCAGCAATTACTTGAAAGTTATGGGTTCAAACCCTTCTTCAACCAACTTTGTTTTGGCATGCATCCCAAAGATTCTTTAAGTACTAAAATGTTTCAAAGACATGCCCGGTTTGAAACCGATCCTGATTTTACAGCCCGTTACATCGACAAAAAACACCTGGAAAAATTTGCCGGTGATTTTGCCACAGTTTACAATAAAGCCTGGGCAGGGCATGGCGGTTTAAAACAAATGGCCCAAGAACAAGTGGTACTTTTATTTAACAAAATGAAGCCGGTAATGGATGAAAAAATTATCTGGTTTGCTTACCATAAAAATGAACCCATTGCAATATTTGTAAACCTGCCAGATTTAAATCAGTGGTTTAAATACCTGGATGGTAAATTTGGCTTATTGCAAAAACTACAATTTTTATGGCTTAAACAATTTAAGCCCAATAAAAAATTTTGCGGAATTGTATTTGGAGTAGTGCCCGAATGGCAGGGACAAGGCATTGATGCCTATATTGTGGTAGAATCTGCCAAAGTAATACAAACACCTAACCTTTCCTATACAGAATATGAAATGCAGTGGATTGGGGATTTTAATCCTAAAATGATCAATATAGCCCAGAGCCTCGGAGAAGTTTTTGAAAGCCGCAGGCTAACTACGTACCGATATTTATTCGATAGAACAAAAGAATTTAAACGGCACCCAATGCTGGCGTAGGTTTTACAAAAACAGGAATCTATCAATAAATATCTTTTCAAAAAAGGGTATTAATCGTAATTTGCAGGCATGGATAAGTTTGTAGTATCAGCAAGAAAATACAGGCCACAAAATTTTTCAACGGTGGTAGGTCAGGCGCATATTACCACCACGCTGAAAAATGCTATTAAAAATAACCAGTTGGCGCATGCATTTTTATTTTGCGGACCAAGAGGGGTAGGTAAAACCACCTGCGCCCGGATATTGGCTAAAACAATCAACTGCGAAAACCAGACAAAAGACGGCGAGGCCTGCAATGTTTGCAACAGTTGTGTTTCTTTTGATGCAGGCACTTCGTTAAATATTCATGAACTGGATGCGGCCAGTAATAATTCCGTGGATGATATCCGTAGCCTGGTAGAGCAGGTTCGCTTTGCACCACAGGCTGGTAAATATAAAGTGTACATTGTAGATGAGGTACACATGCTAAGTGCTTCGGCGTTTAATGCATTCTTAAAAACGCTTGAAGAACCGCCACCCTATGCCATTTTCATTTTAGCTACAACCGAAAAACACAAGATACTGCCCACCATTTTAAGCCGGTGTCAGATATTTGATTTTAAACGAATTACCAACGGTGATACGGTTGAACACCTGCAGGAAATTTGCGATAAAGAAGGCATCAAAGCCGATAAAGCTGCCCTGCACGTAATTGCGCAAAAAAGCGAAGGCTGCATGCGGGATTCGTTGAGCATCCTTGATAAGATTGTAAGTTTTACCAACGGTGCAGTTACCTACACCAATACATTAGAGCACCTGAATATTTTAGACGAAGATTATTATTTTAAACTGCTGGATTATTTACAACAACAAGATTTAAGCAGTGCATTGTTAATGTATGATGAAATAAACCGCAAAGGTTTTGAAGGGGATACTGTTTTAGATGGTTTTGCCGAATTTTTACGCAACCTGCTGGTAAGCCGTGATGCCAAAGTAGCGATGCTGCTGGAAGTGGCGGAAGATTTTAAACAAAAATATTTACAGACCGCTCAAAAAATACCTGCCGCATATATCATCAGTGCTTTAAATATTTTAAACGAAGCCGAACTGAATTACAAGCAATCCCGCAATAAACGTTTGCATGTTGAGCTCACCATTATTAAACTAAGTTATTTGCAGCAGGCGCTGGAACTGGTAAACAACGATGGTGTTGTAACTAAAAAAAAAATAATTGATGGTGTAAAAACAATTGCATTCAGGGCTTTACCTGTTGAAAAATTAAAACAATCTACCACTGAAAAGCTTACTGAAACTGTAGTTCAGCGTAAACAGCCGGCAACTGGTACCGCACAGCGCGAAGCAACATTGATCATTGAAGAACCCTCCCCGATAATAAAAAAATTACCGGTTAATCCTCCTGCATCAAATTTACCGGGCGCAACTGCTGCCATTGCAACCCCCAAAACAACACTTGGTTCGCTTAACAAAATACGCCAGCAAATAGCACAGCAAAATAAAAATGGCAACAAC
Source organism: Ferruginibacter sp. (assembly GCF_014377975.1). GTDB lineage: Bacteria > Bacteroidota > Bacteroidia > Chitinophagales > Chitinophagaceae > Ferruginibacter. The sequence continues at coordinate 3,343 of NZ_JACMOO010000290.1, read as the reverse complement.
GAGGCCATGCAGGTTACGGAAGATGAATTGTATGTGTGCTGGGGCCAGTTTATTGAAAAACTAAGACTTAAAAGTAATTTTTCGGCCGTAACCAATTTTAAAGCAGCCGAATTAAAAGTAATTGATAACAACACAATTGAAATTATTACACAGGGCGAAATACACAAAGCATTTATTGAGGTAGAGCGGGCACAACTGGTTACACATCTGCAGCAACATTTTAATAACCGGGTACTTACTTACCAGGTTTTGGTGATAGAAAAAGAAGATACTGCTGTTGCAACGCAAGTTCCTTTAACCAGGAAACAACAGTACCTAAAGATAATTGAGGAATACCCGCTGATAAAGGAATTAAAAGAAAGGTTAAAATTAGAGCTTGACTAATTAATGAAGCCAGCATTGCAAACAATGTGAAAAAATAATATAAAGTCCACAAAGTGTCCTTACTTTTTGGCTTTTGTATTTCGGGTCGTCCTTTCGTTAAATTTATACATTTTAATGCCTCAATTTTAAATGCACCCATCAACAATGGTACATTTCCCTTTTTTGCATTAATTTCGACCTTCAATTAAAAACAAAACAGAAATTATTTATTATGGCAGAAGTAATACGCATGCCGCTGTTGAGCGATACTATGACCGAAGGAAAAATAATAACCTGGAATAAAAAAGTAGGCGATAAGGTTAAAAGCGATGATGTACTGGCAGATGTGGAAACCGATAAAGCTACCATGGAAGTAAACGGTTATGTGGACGGAACCTTGCTTTATATTGGTGTACCTGCGGGACAGGCTGCAAAAATTAATCAGATTATTGCCATTGTTGGTAAAGAAGGAGAAGATTTTCAGGCCTTGCTTACTGATGATACAGACGCAGCAAAACCAGCACCAGAAAAGACAGCCGAAGCACCAGCCCCTACTATTACAGCTGTTGCAGCACCTGCTGCCACGGTAGCCAAAACTGCAAAAGTAGCTTTACCTGAAGGCGCCAAAGAAATAAGAATGCCGTTACTAAGTGATACCATGACGGAAGGCAAGATAGTATCCTGGAATAAAAAAGTGGGCGACACCGTAAAAAGTGATGACGTACTGGCAGATGTGGAAACGGATAAAGCCACCATGGAAGTAGTAGGCTATGAAGAAGGCACCTTATTATACATTGGTGTAGAAGCAGGCAACGCCGCTAAAATAAATGAGATCATTGCTATTGTTGGAAAACCAGGAACAGATGTGAGCGCTTATGTGGCCGCTGAAAAATCCGGAAGTAATGCGACGGCCCCTGACGGTGACAAGGAGGAAGAAGAAGCAGTAACATTAAAAGTCCCTGAAGATCAACTACCAACTACCAACGATCAAATTTCTTTCACCGATCAACGCATCAAAGCTTCACCCCTGGCAAAAAAATTAGCCGCCGATAAAGGGATTGATTTATCAAAAATAAATGGCAGCGGAGACAATGGCCGTATTACTAAAAAAGATATTGACAATTATACACCCGCAGTTGCGCCAGCTAAAACAGTTGAGGCTCCTGCTGCGAAAATTGCTGAAGCTGCGCCTGTATTTACTGCAACCGGACAGGAAGATTATACCGATACGCCCCTTACACAAATGCGTAAAGTAATTGCACGCCGTTTGGGTGAAAGTAAGTTTAGCGCACCGCATTTTTATTTAACCATGGAAATCAACATGGACAATGCCATAACTTCAAGAGTGGCTATGAACGAAATAAGCCCGGTAAAAATTTCTTTTAATGATATGATCATTAAAGCCAGTGCCATGGCTTTGCGCCTGCATCCCGATGTTAACAGCAGCTGGATGGGAGAATTTATACGCCACAATCAACACATCCATATTGGCTCTGCGCTGGCATTACCTGAAGGTTTGATTGTTCCGGTAATTCGTTTTGCCGATCAAAAATCTTTATCACAAATAGCGGCAGATGCAAAAGAATTGTATGCTAAAGCAAAAGATAAAAAATTACAGCCTGCAGAATTTAGTGGTAATACCTTTACCATCTCTAATTTAGGAATGATGGATATTGAAGAGTTTACTGCCATCATTAATCCACCAGACAGTGCAATTTTAGCCGTAGGTGCCATTAAAGAAAAAGTGGTAAAGAAAGGTGATGGTTTTGGTGTAATCAACATTATGAAACTTACAATGAGCTGCGACCATAGAAGTGTGGATGGTGCTGTGGGTGCGGCCTTTTTACAAACATTAAAAAGGTTTTTAGAGAATCCGGTTACGATGTTGGTGTAAGTTCTTTTATAAATTTTTAAGAGGCGTTGGTTTAAAAAGCCAGCGCTTTTTTTATTGAGTTCACCAAACATTATTGAACATTTTATTACAACTTTTAAAGAAGTAATAATAGTTGTCCGGGCTAAGAAGCCTTGTGGTAAATCGTTGCGTCGCCCTCTTGTACCCAATACCATTGTTCCGCTTTGGCTTTCAACACGCAAATAATTTTCAGTTGTAAAAAATTTGGTTATTCAGTAACCACAAAAAAATTCAGTTTTTTGGGAGGCTGTTTAATCCTAATAAAAATCGTTCTCCTGCAGAAATCTTATTCTTAAAAAATATCGGAATAATAAGCTTGTACTTTATTTTATGAAAAGGCTACTTATTTTAAAAGCAGTTTTGAATATTTAAAAAGTTTAAGCAACCTATAATATGCAGTTCTGTAAAAAATAATATTGATTTAGCGGTGTTACAACAAACTATACCATTTACCTTTACAATATCAATGTATTCAAAACCCATTATATTATTCGACGGTATTTGTAACCTTTGCAATGGTGCAGTACAGTTTGTTATCCGGCATGATCCCGATGAAATATTTTTATTTGCCTCTTTACAAAGTGAAGCCGGGCAACAATTGTTAAAACAGTACAATCTTCCTTCAACCGATTTTGGTTCCTTTATTTTGCTACAGGATAACAAAATATATACTAAATCTTCCGGAGCCTTAAAGGTTGCAAAGCAAATAAAAGGTGCGTGGAGCTGCTTATCTATTTTTACCATTGTCCCAAAATTTATCCGGGATGCAGTGTACACCTCGATTGCGAAAAACCGCTACCGTTGGTTTGGCAAAAAAGATTCCTGCATAATTCCAACACCGGAATTAAAGGCCAGATTTTTGTAATCGGAAAAAATAATTATGCAAAAGAAAAAAACTTTGGTAATCGGTGCATCCGCAAACCCTGCACGGTACAGTTATCTGGCCGTACAAAAATTATCAGCACATCAGCATCCTGTAGTAGCGCTCGGTATAAAAAACGGGGCCATTGGCACCACAGTAATTGAAACGGAAAAAAAATTGCTGAACGATATTGATACCGTAACGCT
>NZ_JACMOO010000289.1 GCF_014377975.1 Ferruginibacter sp. | reverse complement strand
ATGCAGTATTTTGAAGACAGCCTGCCACCGGAGGAATTCATCCGCATCCATCGCTCCTACATCATCAATGCACAATTAATCACCCGCATTGACCTGCACGAAAAAGACAGTCACCTTGCATTGCTAACCACTGGCCAGCGGTTACCTGTAAGCAAAGCTGGTTATGCAAAATTGAAGGAGGTGTTGGGGATTTAATGAGGTTGTAAATTTCATTTTACCAGCAGTTATTTTTCATAGCGGCATTGTTGTGTCACTCACTTGTACAACATACCATTGATGAACTTTTATCGAAGTGGTCCCGCAAGTTTGCTATTACAAATGGGTTGTATTGTAAAACGGATTGTACTTCCAACAATGCAAAATATATAACACTAATCAACTCGCTTTCACTATCAAAAAATCAGTTTTACTCTTATCTAATTTCATATATTTAGGTGTTATTATTAGTTTTTTGCAATAGTGTTAGCATCATCGAATTTTTGCCGTTACTCATTTTGTTTATTGTTGTATTTTTTTATGCAAATTTCCCTTAACAGAATAAAGTAGTTTGTAAACTTTGCAAGTATTAAAATACCCGGTTCCAGGTACTAAATCTTGTGATGTATTATCTGTATCAAAATTTTTAAAGTTTTGCACAAATTATTTTTATAAATGTTGCTTTAACCGGGTATTTATTCCACAACAATAAAAAAATATTGTACAATTCTGCCTGGCATGCTTATTGAACCTGCGCTTATCACTTCCGGTATGGAAGTTTAAAAAAATAATCTAAACATGAGCACAACAAAAAAATTACCAGATAGCGTGCAAGGCACAGTGGGCAAAGCAGGTAGCGGATACCCGGTGCCCGCAGACCTGGCTACACCCTCCGATCTTAAGCCAGATGAAATTAAAAATGTAGTTACCGCAGTAAACCCATTAGTTGCAGATGCTTTTGCACTTTACACAAAAACAAAAAACTTTCACTGGCATTTATCAGGATCACATTTCCGGGATTACCATTTAATGTTTGATGAGCAGGCCGATGCAATTTTTGAAAGTATTGATATTTTGGCTGAACGTGTACGCCGTATAGGTGGTACTACGATACGGAGCATTACACACATCTCTTCTCTGCAAACAATAAAGGATAATAACGATGATTTTGTGCCTGCAGATAAAATGATTGCAGAGTTGTTAAGCGATAACCAGCAAATTGCCCGCAACCAGCGTAAAGCTATCAAGACAGCTGATGACAATAACGACACCCCTACCAGTAATATTCTGCAGGAGTTGCTGGATAATACAGAACGGCGTATCTGGTTTTTATTTGAGGTAAGCCGAGGTGGCCGTAATGAGTTATAAGTTACAATAAATATTTTTTAGTAAGTGCCGCTGAATGCGGCACTTACTATTTTAAACCATTCGTTCCTGCGGTTTTTTTGCTGCCTGTTCTTTCAGTGATAAACAAATTAACAGGTGAAACTCCAACGGTAAAAACTACCATAACCAGTATCCCCTGCATGCAGTTTTTTTATACTTCTCATAGACGGAGCATCCCCGTTTTTACTACATGAATTCTTTAAATTTTTTGAGTAGATATATTTTTTAGCAGGAATATGTGCTTTGAATAGTTTTCATAAAGGAAACCCGTTAAAATTTTTTTATTTTTACTTCCTGGCACACACATTTAAAGAACATGGAAAATTTTAGCTTTCAACACACATTTTAATACTTTCATGGATTCAAACTCCATTGCCATGGTGTGTTTTAAAGCAACAGCTAATAAATTTCAGATATCCTGGATAAGTCCTTGATAAGCCTGATTAACGGGTTACTAAACAACTGATTTACTTCAATGAAGCCCTCAATATTGTTAGTATATCCATTATAAAAATAATAAGATAGTGTGGCTATATTAAAGCATTTTCAAAAAAAAAGAAGGTTATTTCTGCACAAAATAAATAAAAGAAGCCTTCAGTAAACTAATAGAAAAAACAGCTGTAGCAGGTACCGGCAATTGACAGACCGGGCGGTTGCAGTTAAATTATTGAACACTTTACAGGCAGTAAACTAAAAATTGTTAGCCGCATAAAACTCAAACGCTGCATCTAACAATACTACAACTTAAAAAACATGGAGGCTAGAAGCTATAATGGCATCGGGAATATTACTGCTGTTTAACATGCCATTGCGTATTTTACAAATGTAGATACAGGCCTGGATTTAAAACTAAAATAAATGGTACAAAAGGTATCAAACGTTTCTTCGGTATGCCTGCCTTTTTAATGCTGCCATGGCAGATGGTATTTTAAAATTATTTATAAAAGCAAATACCGGTATCTCTCTGTAATAGTTTGTTTGATGATTAATTTTTTGGGGTAAACTTTAGTAATTATTAATAAAAACTTATAAAATTCTTCTGCACGGTTGTTAGATTCAATTATTTTATTAACTTGTGCTTCGCCAAAACAATATTTCCACGAGGATATTTAATGGTTAAAAATCATTTTTATCAGCATTTAATATTTATTTTCACAAACAACATTTACACTTAACTCACTAAAAATTGAACGTCATGGCAGAAACAAAATCAACTGCAACCGTAAAACCATCAACTTCAGTACAGGCAAAAAAAACAGGCAATTCTATTTCATGGATTGCACCCGTAGTATGTATACTTTCTGGCTATTTTATCTGGAGAGTTATTTTGGGTAATCCTTCGCATTTTAATCACCCAGGAACCGGATGGTTTTGGCCAAGTCACGAAGGTGCCAAAAACTCTTTATATAATATGTATTCTGGTGGTATTATTGTGCCGATTCTTATTGGATGTTTTTTAACCGTATTAACTTTTATCATCGAAAGGTTTTTAACCATTTCCAAAGCGACAGGTACAGGAAGTAATGCTGACTTTATCCGTAAAGTTCAATATCATCTTGCCAATAAAAACCTGGATGCAGCAGTTGCAGAATGTGATAAACAAAAAGGTAGTGTTGGTAATGTAATGAAAGCAGGTTTGCACCGTTACAAAGAAATGATCAGCAATTCGGAATTGTCTACAGATCAAAAAGTAATGGCTATTCAAAAAGAAGTGGAAGAAGCTACAGCACTTGAATTACCCATGCTTGAAAAGAACCTGGTTTTTCTGTCAACTATTGCATCGGTAGCAACCTTGTTAGGTTTGTTAGGTACGGTATTAGGAATGATCCGTTCTTTCTCAGCATTAGGTGAAGGAGATGGAGGCGGTGCTGCTGCAGGTAAATTATCTCAAGGTATTGCGGAGGCTTTATACAATACAGCCCTGGGTATCGGTACATCTGCTTTCTCTATTATTTTCTACAATATTTTTACCACCAGAATTGATGGTATTACGTACGGTATTGATGAATCAGGATTTACTTTAACACAAAGTTTTGCTTCTATGTACAAATAAAGTATATGGAAAATTGCAATTATTGTATCTAAGTAAATAATTAAATTTTGTAAAAATGTCAAGAGCCAAAATACCCCGTAAAAGCACACATATTGATATGACGGCCATGTGTGACGTAGCGTTTTTATTGTTGTCTTTCTTCATTCTGGCAACCAAAACAAAACCACCGGAAGCCGTAGCAGTTATAACTCCCAATTCCGTATCTACCAAGGTCGCCAAGGAAGAAGCCATACTGGTAACGCTTACAAAGGAGGGCAAAGTTTTTTTGATGTTGGGTGACAAAGCGCATAAAAATGCCATCATTGATGATATCAACACCACTAAGGGGTTGAATTTATCAGGTGCCGAAATAGCAAAACTCAGGAAAATTGATTTTATTGGTGTTCCATTCAACCAGTTAAAAAGTTTTCTCGATTTAGCTACTACACCACCACCGCAACAGATGCCCGGTATTCCTTGTGTTGATAGTACCAATAATGAACTTACAGATTGGATTCGAAGTGTAGCAAACGCTTACAAAGGAGAAAATATGGACAACCTGAATCTTCTGGTAAAGGGTGATAATGCAGCATTTTATCCGGCTTTTAAAAGTATAAAGGAATCATTTAAGAAAAATGATATTTATAAGTTCAAAATTGTTACCAACTCTGAGCCACCACCACCGGGTTCCGAACTGGAAAAAGAAGCATTGCAGAAAAAATAATTGTACACTTTTGTTTTAAGTCATCTTAAACAAATAAAAAATTACCGATATGGCAGATGTAGATACCTCGTCGGGAGGCGGGCATAAAAAAGGCCCCGGCGTAAAAAAGCCAAAAAAACAGTCAACCAGGGTAGATCTTACCCCCATGGTTGATTTAGGATTTTTGTTAATTACTTTCTTTGTGTTTACCACCACCATGAGCCAGGCAACGGCCATGAACATGAATGAACCCAAGGACGATCCGAATAATCTGTTGAAAGTTAAAAATTCCGGAGTTATGACCTTGTTGCTTGGTAAAAGCGATCAGGTGTACTACTATATGGGAGAGCTCGTTGATCCAAATAAGCAATTTAAAAGTAGTAATTTTAAAGATATCCGGCAGGTAATTCTAGACAAGAAGAATGCAACTCCGATCGGCGATTTGATGTATATCATTAAAGCTGACAAGCAGGCTACCTTTAAAAATGCGATTAATATATTGGATGAAATGTCGATTAATGCAGTTCCTCCTGGCCACTATGCTGAAGTTGATATGAGTGATGTTGAATCTCAATTAATTAAGTCGACAGAGACTGCGAATGGGATTAAATAGTTTATGGAATTTGTTGAATTTAGAATCTAACTACAAATTAATTTACAATGGATATAAATAAAATATTACGCGCCGATGTTCTCGATATTATTTTTGAGGGTAAAAATAAGGAGTATGGCGCTTATGATCTTCGTAAAACGTATAATAAGCGCATTACAAAAGCATTACTGTATACGGGCGGTGTGATAGTATTGGTATTTTTAGCATCCATTTTTGCCAATCTTGTTGGTAAGGGTAAAAGCGAACAAATTGAAGTGGTTGATACACAAATGGCTGAAATAAAGAAAGCCGAGCCACCACCACCAATACCACCGCCGCCGGTAAAACCACCACCGCCGCCGGTAGTTAACCAGATTAAATTTACCCCTCCAAAAATTGTAAAAGATGAAGAGGTAAAACCAGATGAAAAAATTGAAGAAATAAAGGAAGACCAGGTTATCAGTACCAAAACCGTGGAAAGCGAAAATAAAGTGGCAATCGTTCAGGCTCCCGTTGAAGACAAGGGTTCTCAAATTACAGAAGCTCCAAAAAGTAATGATGAGGATAAAATTTTTACAAAGGTAGAAAATGAAGCTGCATTTCCAGGAGGCGAAGCTGCATGGCGAAGATTTCTTGAAAAAAATCTGAATGCAAGTACACCCATCGATAATGGTGCTCCGGAAGGCTCTTATAAGGTGATTGTAAGATTTATTGTGAGTAAAGATGGAAGTATCAGTGATGTTCAGGCCGAATCAAAATATGGTTATGGCATGGAAGACGAAGCCGTGAAGGTTATTAAGAGGGGGCCTAAATGGACACCCGCTTTGCAAAACGGACGTAATGTTAATGCATACCGCCGTCAGCCAATTACCTTCGTTGTTCAGGATAATTAAGTACGATTTTGAATTATATATGTATCCCTTTACAAAAGATTTGTAAAGGGATTTTTTTGCCTTAAATCCAGTTGTATTATTTTTTATACCACAAGGGAAAAATTTTAATAAAGGCGTATGGAAATATTTGTTGTCATCCCCTCAGCTGGAAACTAAGTACCATGACCGAAATTGAAAATAAAAAACCAGCAGGCAATAAAAGAATGTTCGGCTTAAAAAAAGAATACAAGGGTAGACCTAACACCCATGGTGGATCCTGGGTTTCTGCTTATTACCTTTTTTGTATCTACTACAACCCTTTCTACACCTACTGTTATGGAACTTAATATGCTTTTCGATAAAGTTAAACCTGGTAATAATATCTGTGAGTCGGGTGTGCTTACTGTTTTTTTGGAGAAGAATAATCTGATCAGATACTACGAAGGAATGCCTGAATCCCGTCCCGTTTTAAAGGAGACCTTTTTTGGAGACGAAGGCATCGGGGATATTATATTACAAAATATATAATTCACGAGTATTGACTCTTTCTGCTTCTCCGATTTAAACGTAAATATAAATGGCGGAGGCAAATAGCGTGGCCGGGATTTCCAGTTAGCACAGCACAATTCAAAGAATGAAACATTGCGATAAGGAGGATGATCAGTTCATTTCTACAGCTAATATTTTAAACGTTCCAGGGATTATTTCCGGACGAAAGGTTTCTTTAGACGCAGGTTTAAATAAACCGGATGGCAGATAAACCTTGTGTGTTTTTTGATCAACTGTGATCGTTCTTGCCCCGAGTTTGGTTACTACATTTCCGGTTAAAATAAATTTATCAGCCGAAAGCTCTTTAATAACAGTTAGTGTGCCCTCACCGTTTGAGGAGTAAACAGTTTTTAAACTATTATCAAATCCTGCGCCGTCAGCCTCCTCTCCAATTGGGAAACTTGTTACTACATTACCATTAGAAGCGTCCATCACGATGATACGTTTATTGCCGCAAGTTGCAAACAATCGCATGGTTTCCCTGTCTATTGCAAGGCCGGAGGCACCAGTACCTGGTTTATTCGGCCAATGATGTGTAATTTTAAAAGTAGTGGCATCTATTACATCCATCTCAGCTTTTTCGGCATTGTTAACATAGATGTTCCCTTTACCGTCACTTACAGCTGTTTCCGGCCAGCCGCTGAGTTGGATAGTGGCAACAACCGTATCACCGGCAGGGTCGATCACCGTCATATTTTTACTCATTCCATTACACGTAATCACTTTTTTTGAAAAATCATCGTAGAAAATCGCATCAGCAAATTTTCCGGTTGGTACATATTTAAGTATTTTATTCGTAACAAGATCAAATACCAGCACTTTATTCAACGTTCCGTTACTAATATATCCTTTTCCCAAAGCATGCACCAGAGCAATGCCATGTACATCCTTTTGGGTTTTAATAACTCCTAATGAGTCGCCGGTATTTTTATTTAAAATATTCACCTGTGATCCATTGGAAACATACAATTTTTCAGAAGCAGAATCAACAGTCATGTAATCATAGCCGCCACTACCCTTAATAGAGAATGTACCACTGATGTGGTAGGCTGGTTTATTTTGGGCGTAAGATAATGCTGTTGTTAAGAGCATCGCTGCCAAAACATTGTATCTTTTCATGTTATTATTTTTTGTTTTATTTATTTAATTAAACTTTGGTTTAAAACCTTCTTCCCAAAATGACTTTAAAAATGAGTTTATCCGTACTTGTTGTAAATCCCCGTCCAAGCCCAGCGTTAAATTCCCATTCCGGGCTTAGGTTTAAATCTGTAACTATAAACAATTGGTGTTGCTGTTGGTTGAAAGTATCAAAATGAAGTACAGGCCCAGTACTTCCATAATACTCCAAACCTAGGGCAACCTTTTTGTTCAGGTCATAACTGGCTTTTACATTGGGTGAAAAAATAAGTCCTCTATTTTCGTCAGGCCCCTGAAAACTTTTTCCAAATACCGGATTTAAGGCAATATAAAGTGCTTTCCATTTTTTATCTATAATTGGCCTAAGTTCAAGGGTACTTGTATTGGCTGAATATTCTTTTTTCTGAAATCCAAATTCAGCCGAAAAGCTCAGGCCTACTGGCAAATGCCAATCTACCGGTGCCGAAACCCTTGGACGAATATGCGATCCAACATAAGCTGTCCGGTTATTATTTCCTATCGCATTAAACAAATAAAAACCGATTTCAAACCACGACGTAAATCCATGAGTTACCTCAATGGTTTCGTGGATAATATGATTGGTTGGCAACAGCACTTTTCCAGTTTCTTTATTTCCATCAAAGGTATAATTGCTGTGTATTTCCACCATCGTTTTTCCTTTTTCTACTGTTTCAGCCCCATATACCTGAATCTCATAATTATCCTGTGCAAATACCACACTGGTTAAAATTGAAAAGAAACAACATAAATAAAATTTTGAACGCATAAATTTATTTTTAAGAGAATACTATTGACCGTTATTAACTTGAACTATTTTCAAAATGTACTTTATATTAAACAATCACTTTCCTGCATAGTTTATTGATAACATATCATTAATAAAATTAGTTTTTACATGCTCAAAAGGTTTTTGAATGCTTGTTAAATACTAAATTATTATTTTACGCCAAATTACCTGATCGGCAAACGATTGTTGTCAATACCTTGTAGATTATAAATGGGGTAATGGTTTTAAACATCCGTATCCAAACAAAGAACAATTCATTGAAAATTAATAAGCAACACTAAGAACCTTTGCTCATCAATCTTTCTACATCCTCACGAAATGTTTCACCAACGGGAAGCTCCATATTCTTAATAAACACACTGTTTTTACGGATGGAAGTAATGCTTTCAACGGCAACGAGATAAGACTTATGTATCCGCAAAAATTTTGAGGATGGGAGTTCCTGTTCAATTGCTTTTAAGGTGAAACGTATCAACAAGGGTTTATTGTCGCTTCTCAGATATATTTTTATATAATCCCGCACTCCTTCTACCCAGATAATGTCGCTAAACATTATTTTAACCTGACTATAATCAACATTTACAAAAAAAAATTCTTTTGTATTTGCTGCAATTGGTTGCTGTTTTAACGATTTTAATTCATGCAGTTCTTTGGTTTTGTTACAGGCCTTTATAAAACGGTCCAGCGCAACAGGCTTTACCAGGTAATCCACCACTGATAAATCGTAACTTTCAAGCGCATATTGTTTATAGGCAGTAATAAAAATTATGAATGGTTTATTTTGAAGTGTGCTGACAAATTGCAATCCTGTTAAGCCAGGCATTTGTATATCAATAAAAATTAGATCTACTGAGTTTTCCTCTAAAGCCTTCACAGCTTCAAATGCATTGGTGCAAGAGGCCACTAATTTTAAGTACGCCACTTTGCTGATGTTGTCTGCCAGCAGTTTTAAAGCCAATGGTTCATCATCTACTGCAATACAATTCATTGTCATTTTAAAAATAATTTTAAGTGAACTTTATACCAACCGTTGTTGTCGTCAATTGAAAGTGTATGTCTTTGAGGATACAACAGTTGCAACCTTCTTTTTACATTTGTCAATCCAATCCCGGAAGTTTTATCTTTTGCTGTATCCGAGCTAACATACTTATTCTTTATAAAAAAGTCCAGTTGATTATTGGATGAATGCAAATCAATGTCGATTTCAGGATTGCTTAATAACCCGTTTCCATGTTTAAAAGCATTTTCTACAAAAGGTATCAACAACATGGGCTCAATGGTATGCCACTCTTCTTTTACATCAAAACTGGTATTTAATGTAAGCTTGCTGCTAAAGCGAATCCTTTGCAAGTCAATATAATTCTGCAACGATTCTTCTTCATGGCGGAGTAACACTTTTTCTTCATCAGTTTCGTACAGCATGTACTGTAATAACGATGATAATTTAATAACAGTAGGTTCTAGTTCATCACTCTTTAACCGAACCATTGCCACAATATTATTCAGTACATTAAATAAAAAGTGAGGGCTTATTTGTGAACGTAGAAAGGATAATTCTGTTTTTAAATTTTCTTTCTGTATTTCGGCTGCAACGGTATCGGCTTTAATTTTATCGTAAATAATTTTATAAGTTGTACTTACTGTTACAGTAAAAAGAAAGGGTATGATATTATGAGCAGATGATCTAAAAAAATTAAAATCATGACCCTGTACAAATGGCTTAAACAAAGCGCCATGAAACAGCATGATAATACAAAAAGATAGTAAAAGAGAAAATACAAAGTAAATGTACCTATGCTTATTAAATAGCTTCGGTATCAATACCAATGCATTTAGATAAAACAATCCCATCCAGAATAAATTGGTTACCGTCTTTAGGTTTCTAAAAGCAAGATCACCGGCGTCCTTTGATGAATCATTCTCAGAGATAAAAATAAAAGGCAATAAAAAAATCATTACCCATACCAAAGCATGTAGCATCAATATTGAATTTTTATTCAATTGCCAGTTTACTTTCATGATTCTCAATTGTTTTCTTTACCATTAATCATCCGGGAAACAATACCATTATGTTTTGTAAGATCTGCTCTTATAACGCCGGCAATATGGATTACAAAGAATGTGTATAATCCCCATTGTACTATACTGTGCGTTTCTTTTGCGAAGTTATGTACAGGCTTTAACCACTCAACATCTTCAAAAGCTTGCACCAGCCCTGTAGTAGCCATTGTAATAAAGAGAATATAAAATACCGCATAGCTAAATTGCACAAAAAGGAAATGCTTTTTTTCTGGGGTACCTGCTGGGTAACCAAGGGCTGAACGAATCTTTGTTGACAGTTTTTTTTCCTTTGACAATCTTACTTCAATTATAATACGGCTAAAGATTAGAAAACTTAGGCCGAAACCAATATATTTATGCAGCATCCACAATTTATCACTGTATTCATGAGCCACGCTCCATGCCTGGCTTTTAGTAACAGTACCTCCTTTTTCCTGCACCTGCTGCTGCACCATCTCGATATTATTATTAGTCTTAAATAAAGTTGACCCAAATATTACGGTAGTTATAGAAATAGTGAAGAACAAAAATGTTAGCCAATGCCATAACCTGATAGATGCCGGTTTAGCTTTTTGGAAATAATGTGGAACTGGTCTGGATGCACTGGTTATCATTGTAATAATTATTTATTTTATTTTGTAGAAAGCTCTATTTTTATTTTAATATTTTATCAAGAAAAGAAAATACTATTTGCAGGTTTTCCGATGTTTCAAATTCCTTCCCGCCATGTTGTGCACCTTCCAGCAAATGCAGTATTACTTTTTCTTTGCCTAATACTTTTTCTAATTTCCCGTAAAACATGACAGACTGTTGTGTTGGAACTATCTGGTCTTTTGTGCCGTGTTCAATTAGAAATGGTGGATCATCGCCCGTAATATACGATTCAGGATTTGCCATCTTTACTTTGGCTGGAATCGCAGTAATTTTTTGTCCTAACACTTTTGATTCCGGTGAATTGGCTTCGCTGTGATCAGGTGTGCCATTACCCGTTTTTGTGAGTTGTTCATCCATTTATAAAAAATTGGTTGGGCCAAACCAATCTACTTCAGCCATCACCCTGCTCGATTCATTTGCGTTGCCCATATTCATATCTCCCAATTCCTTTACATCTCCAGAAGTACCTGCCAAAGCAGCCAAATTACCTCCCGCCGATCCACCCCATAAAGCGATTCGTTTTTGGCTAAATTTGTATTTCGCTGCATTTGCTTTAACCCAACGTATTGCAGCTTTTACATCATT
>NZ_JACMOO010000288.1 GCF_014377975.1 Ferruginibacter sp. | reverse complement strand
GCTACTTTACCTTGCAATAACTGGGCAACATCATTTATGTTACCTTTATTAAATTGCTCTGCGTTTACACGGGTAATAGCGCTTGTGATTTCTCTTTTCTTGAGGGTACCATAACCAACTACAGTCACTTCATTTAAGGAATTATTGCTGCCTTTCATCGAAACAGCAACCTCCGATTTGCCTGAAACATTCAAGTCCTGTTTATCGAAGCCTACTCCGGAAAGTATGATTTTAGATATACCTTCCACAGAAGACAATTTAAAGGTCCCGTCATTTGCAGTGGCAGTACCAACTTTTTTACCAGAGGAAGTGACGCCTAAAACAGATATACCGGCAACAGGAGAACCATCTTTCGAGTCGGTTACCTTACCAGTTACTTCTTTGTTTTGGGCATAAGACATTGTGGAAAACAAAGCAAAATAGAGGCATAGCATGCCTTTTGCGAGTTTTTTTAAATTCATAATTGATTGTTTAATTTTAGTTTTTAATGGACTAATAACAATTACGACTATTATTTTCGGTAAATTGTTTATGAAGAATATGGCGGCAGATAAACCGCATTCAAGGACAGAACACCGTCTTCATATAGCAATAGACTGGTAAAAGCAAATCGTGATTTGAAATTATAACTTTGATTTAACATTGTAATAATTATAAAAGTTTCTAGGGACTGAAAATGTTATTGCAAACGTTTGCAGAGGATAAAATAGATCTTAAATTTTTTAAAAAGTCAATTTTACTTTTACTTGGGAGATAAAACGCTTACAGGCATTTTTCAGTAGTGAATATGCAGTAATAAAAGGCAAATGATTTGGATGGCGAAAATTGAATTTTAGTAAAGATTGACGTAATGAAGTTTCAGTTTTAAAGAGTGGAGGATAAATTTGCGTAATAAATACTTGATTTAAATATCAATTTGCCAACAAAATTTACATAAAACATAAAGAAAGCTACAACAAAAAAGCCCTCAAAAAAATGAGGGCATATTTATTCTATGAAGGTTAATTATCTAAATTATATCAACAGGAAGTTTCTGTTTCTGCCTGCCTTTTTACCTTTTTTATAGTATTTAATGGGATAAATATCCGGTGTTTGCATTAATTTATTTATCACGTTTTTTACCAGTTGCATTACGGGAAATCCATTATTTTTTGGGATGGTTGCCATTACATTTAATTTTATCGTACATGTAACGGCAAGTTTTGTTAATTATTGTCTGAAAAAATAGTGGGGTACCACTTACGGCTTGTGATGGAATATAAATCCTTCTAAGATTAAAAAAAGGCAGGAATGGGAACAGCTTTGCCAAATTTTCACCAATAAAGCTATCGAATTTCTAACTGAATTTTATTAACCTGTTTACCGCTTCTTCCAGTGTGGCTTCTTTTTTTACAAAACAAAACCTTAATACCTTATCATCTTTTTCTTTACTGTAAAAAACTGACACCGGTATTGTTGCCACTTTATATTCCTTAGTAAGTCTTATTGCCAGCTCCATTTCAGTTTCTTCGCTAATACCCGCATAACTATACAATTGGAAATAACTTCCGTGAGAGGGCAATGCTTTAAATTTTGTTTGCTGCATCAATAATTGAAAAAAGTCTCTCTTTTGCTGCACTGCTGCACCCAAATGCAGATACTGCTCTTTTTGTTGAATAAAATTTGCCAACGCAAACTGCACCGGACTATTACAGCTAAAGCAATTAAACTGGTGTACTTTTCTAAACTCCTTCATTAATGCATCAGGAGCAACACAATATCCCAGCTTCCAGCCCGTACAATGATAGGTTTTACCGAATGAAAAACATACAAAACTTCTTTCCCTCAAATCCGGATACCGTAACATACTTTCATGCGGCAGATCATCAAATATTAAATGCTCGTACACTTCATCGCTTAAAATAAAAATGCCGGTATCCCTTACAATGCTGCGTAATTGTTCAATATCATCACTGCTTAACACCATCCCCGTAGGATTGTGAGGTGAATTTAGCATGATCATTTTTGTTTTTGGTGTGATACTTTTTTTAACCAATTGCCAGTTGATGCTATAAGAAGGATAACTAAGTGGAATCAATACTGGCACTCCTCCGTTGATTAGGATGTTGGGGATATAGCTGTCGTATGCCGGTTCAAAAACAATTACTTCATCACCGGGTTGCAATATCGTTGTAAGTGCCGTGTAGATGGCGTATGTTCCTCCCGGTGTGATGGTTATTTCCGTATCCGGATGTACAGTGGCAGCATAAAGATTTTCGATTTTTTCGGCCAGCCTTTCCCGCAATAATGCAAGGCCGTTCATGTGAACATATTGATTATTGCCTTTCTTCATTGCGTCATTCACCAATCCAATCAGTCCGGCATTCATCATAAAGTCGGGAAATCCCTGACCGAGGTTGATGGCATTGTGTTCTGCCGCCAGCACACTCATCCGCGTAAAAATTGTAGTGCCAACCAGCGGAAGTTTACTGTGTATGGAAAGTGAAGGCATTGAATCAGATACATTTAACTTTAATAATCAACATAGATATCAACAGGAAATAAAACAGTTTCCAGAGGCTGTTTAAAAATAGAGTTTTCGTTTTGCATCCGGAGGTTTTTGGGGCGTACACCTGGCCACTTTTTAGGTGGTAATTCAAGAATGGTCAATACCCTATTAACCCTAAATAAATTTATCCCCCTTGTTTCTTTTTACTTCCGCTACGTATTCTTTTATTTCCTGCTCTTTATCTTTTTTACAAATCAATAATACATCTTCTGTATCCACCACTATAAAATCATCCAGGCCCTGTATCAATACCAGCTTTTTATTACCGGCATGCACGATATTTTTTGTGGCATCAATGATCATTACATTATCGCCCGAAACCGCATTCTCCAGATAGTCTTTTTCAAGATTATCATAAGCACTTGCCCAGGTACCCAGATCGCTCCATCCAAAAGATGAAGGAATGATGTATACATTGTCCGCTTTTTCCATGATCCCGTAATCAATAGATATATTTACGCATTGCGGATAAATTCTTTCAATGGCTTCCTTTTCATTTGCTGTAGAAAAATTATTTCTTTCTGCATCAAATACATCGTGCATTTCAGGCAAAAAAGTTTCGAATGCTTTTACAATATTTTTAACCTGCCAAACAAAGATGCCTGCGTTCCATAAAAAATCGCCGCTTGATATAAATGTTTTAGCAAGTTCCCTGTCTGGCTTTTCGCTAAAAGTTTTTACTTTAAAAACATTTTCACTCACTTCCTGCTGATCGTACTGAATGTAACCATACCCTGTATTGGGATGTGTGGGTTTGATGCCCAGCGTTACCAATGCTTTTATATTTTCAGTAAAATGTAATGCCCGCAGGCAGGTATTTCTAAACCCTTCAGGATCAAGAATAATATGATCTGCAGGGGCACAAATTAAATTGGCTTCCGGATTTAACTGGTTCAGTTTGTAAGAAATGTATGCAATACAAGGTGCGGTATTTTTTCGCGAATGTTCACATAAAATATTTTCTAACGGAATATCGGGTAACTGTGCAGCAACGATATCTTTATACTGATGTGTAGTAACAACGTAAATATTTTCTTTCGGTATAAATAAGGTAAACCGGTCGTAGGTGGATTGGATCAGGGTGCGGCCGGTGTTCAAAATATCCAGGAACTGTTTTGGAAAATCTGTTCTGCTTAAAGGCCAGAACCTGCTGCCAATACCCCCTGCCATGATGGCTACATAGTTATTGTTATTCATTTTTTATATTTATATCTCAATTTTGCAACGCAAATGTATTGAATGTTTTAGCAGCATCATTTACTTTAAATAATACCCTCTTTTATTAAATCATGCAAATGAATAATGCCTGCATACAAACCATTTTCTATTACTATTAACTGGCTGATATCTTTTGCTTTCATTATTTCAAGTGCATCTGCTGCCAGCATTGCCGCATTGATTGTTTCGGGACGGGACGACATAATATCCTGAGCTTGTAATGCGGAAAACTCGATCGTTTTCTCCAGCATGCGGCGTAAATCTCCATCTGTTATAATACCCGCAACGGTGTTATCGTTATTAACTACTGCCGTTGTTCCTAACCGCTTCCGCGTCATTTCAACAATTACCTGGTTAATAGTAGCATTGCGGAATACGGCGGGATGTTCATTTTGTGAAGACAGGTCCATAACCCTTAAGTATAATTTCTTCCCCAACATTCCACCCGGATGAAACCTGGCAAAATCTATTGTGCCAAAACCTTTTACCTCCATAAGGCAAACAGCCAGTGCATCACCCATCACCATTTGTGCAGTGGTGCTTGTTGTAGGCGCAAGGTTGTTAGGACAAGCTTCCTGATCTACGGTAGTATTTAAAATAATATCGCATTGGCTAGCTAAAAAGGATGCTGTGTTGCCCACCATACCAATCAGTGTATTGCCAAAGTTTTTTATCAGTGTTGCCAGCACTTTAATTTCAGGACTATCACCGCTTTTACTGATGATAATAATTATATCCTCCTTTTGTATCATGCCCAGGTCGCCATGTATGGCATCGGCCGCATGCATAAACAAAGCGGGTGTACCGGTGCTATTAAAAGTAGCCACAATTTTTTGGGCAATGATGGCACTTTTGCCAATACCGCTTACTACCAGCCTACCCTTTGAAAATGCAATTGTGTCAACGGCTTTTTCAAAATTACCATCAATAAAATCAAGTAACTTTTTAATGGCATCCGCTTCCAGCTGAATGGTGCTTTTTGCTGTTGTTATAATATCTTTATTACTCATTGTTACGGAGGCAAACCTACTTTAAATAGGTCACAACGCAAAAGGTGGCCTAATTTTATTCTTTCATTTTAAAAATATTTGCCTAACTTAATTAATCCTTAACATTTGCGGGAATTTGAAAATACAGGTGTATTGAAGTAACTTCACGCTCCTTTAAAATATTAGGTGGTAAAAGGGATTTTTTTAGCCATTTGATTTTTATTCATTTTCCTATAATTTTTAACCCATCCTGAAAGAGAAGATATCTATATGACCACAATAAAAACACCCGGGAAAACTATTTCTACTAAAGAAAAAAAAGAAAAACCGCTTCCGAAAAAATCAGCAGTAAAAGCAATCAGTTTAGAAAAAAACCTGAATTTAACAGCCCAGTTACAGGACTATTTTGGCTTTGATGGTTTTAAAGACCCCCAGGAAACAATCATAAAAAATTTATTGGCTGGCAATGATGCATTGGTAATTATGCCTACCGGTGGTGGTAAAAGTTTGTGCTACCAGTTACCTGCCATTATAAGTGAGGGTTGTGCCATTATTGTTTCGCCCCTGATTGCTTTAATGAAAAACCAGGTTGATCTGGTAAGAAGTTACAGTAGCAAAGACGATGTAGCGCATTTTTTAAATAGCACTCTCAATAAAGGGCAACAAAAAATTGTAAAAGACGACTTAGTTACCGGCAGAACAAAAATGTTGTACGTGGCACCGGAAACACTTACCAAGGAAGAGAATATTGAGTTTTTTAAAGACCTCAACATTTCCTTTTTTGCTGTTGACGAAGCACATTGTATTTCTGAATGGGGCCACGATTTTAGACCGGAGTACCGCCGCCTCCGGGAGATGATGGAATTAATAAGTCCACATGCACCTATGATTGCATTAACCGCTACAGCTACCCCAAAAGTGCAGAGCGATATTTTAAGAAACCTGGGATTGCGTAACCCTAAAATATTTATCTCTTCTTTTAACAGGGGCAATTTATATTACGAGATTTTACCGAAAATAAATAAGGATCAAACGGTAAAAAGCATTGTTCGTTTTGTATCGCAAAACAAAGGTAAAAGCGGAATCATTTACACGCTCAACAGAAAAACAACTGAAGAGCTGGCTGATATGCTGATGGCCAATGGGATAAAAGCAGTGGCTTATCATGCAGGGCTGGATAGTAAATTACGAGCCGACCGCCAGGATCTTTTTTTGAATGAAGATGTACAGGTAATTGTCGCCACCATCGCATTTGGAATGGGGATAGATAAACCGGATGTTCGTTTTGTAATTCATTATAATATTCCAAAATCAATAGAAAATTATTATCAGGAAACTGGTCGTGCCGGAAGAGATGGCATGGAAGGAAAATGTATTTTATATTACAGTCATAAAGATGTGGCGAAGCTTGAACATTTAATGAGAGATAAGCCGCTGAGCGAACGGGAAGTAGGCGCACAGCTGATTAATGAAACCGTGGCCTATTGTGAAAGTTCTGTTTGCCGCAGAAAAATTTTACTGAATTATTTTGGGGAAGAATATGATGTGGTACAATGCACCGATAAAATGTGCGACAATTGCAACCATCCGAAAGAAATGATGGAAGCTAAAAAAGAAGCAAGCCAGGCCTTAACAATTATAAAGGGGCTGGATGAACAATTTACAATGGAATACCTGATGCATATTTTACGGGGCAAACCCAACCCCAAAGTAAAAATGTTCAGGCATGATGAGCGGGATTTTTTTGGAATTGGCAAAAGCAGGGATGAACTTTTTTGGAATTCGCTGATGCGGCAGATGCTGCTTGAAAGACTGATTCAAAAAGATATTGAAGAATACGGCGTATTGAAAATTACCAAAAAAGGACAAGCATTTATAAAGAAGCCGGAATCGTTTAAAATAATATTAAATAATTTATTTGAAGATGCAGATGCG
>NZ_JACMOO010000287.1 GCF_014377975.1 Ferruginibacter sp. | reverse complement strand
TTTGTGCTCGTTGTGTGAAACAAAAATTTGAACTGTACTCTTAAATGCCCTTGCTGCAAAGTATTATATTTGCAGCCAATTAACACTATTATGTTCAACAAAAGACTAAAGATAAAAGCGCTGCTGGCGTCGGATGATACCGGCTTTGAAGCAACCGTAATGGGATGGGTGCGGACTTTTCGCAACAACCAGTTTATAGCACTGAATGATGGCAGTACCAATAATAATTTACAGGTCGTAGCTTCCCTGGGTTTATTTGAAGAAACTACCTTAAAAAGACTTACTACCGGCGCCTGTATCAAAGTAACGGGCGAAGTGGTTGCATCTTTAGGTAAGGGCCAGAAGGTAGAATTAAAAGCCGCCAGCATAGAAATACTAGGGGATAGTGATGCTGAGAAATTTCCTTTGCAACCAAAAAAACACAGCCTGGAATTTTTAAGAGAGATTGCTCACCTGCGGTTTAGGACCAATACTTTTGGCGCTATTTTTCGCATCCGGCATTCCCTTGCTTTTGCCGTTCACAAGTTTTTTAATGATAAGGGATTTATTTACCTGCATACACCCATTATTACCGCAAGTGATGCAGAAGGCGCCGGCGAAATGTTTAGGGTAACTACTTTACCGTTGGATGGAAGCGCACCAAAAAATGATGATGGCAGCATTAGTTTTAAAGAAGATTTTTTTGGGCGAAGCACCAACCTTACCGTAAGCGGGCAACTGGAAGGCGAACTGGCCGCCATGGCTTTTAGTGATGTGTACACGTTTGGACCCACATTCAGGGCAGAAAACAGCAACACTGCCCGGCACCTTGCAGAGTTTTGGATGATTGAGCCGGAAGTTGCATTCAATGATCTGGAAGATAATATGAACCTGGCAGAAGCTTTCATCAAATATGTTATTGACTATGCGATGCAACACAACAAGGAAGACCTTGAATTTTTAGCGCAACGACTGGAAGAAGAAGAGAAACAAAAACCCCTGGCAGAAAGAAGTGAAATGGGGTTACTGGATAAATTAAATTTTGTGGTGAACAACGATTTTGAAAGACTGACTTACACTGAAGCAATAGAAATTTTAAAAGAAAGCAATCACAATAAGAAAAAGAAATTTCAATATTTAATTGAAGGCTGGGGTGTTGATTTACAAAGTGAGCATGAACGTTACCTGGTAGAAAAGCATTTTAAAAAACCGGTAATTTTAACCGATTATCCAAAAAACATTAAGTCGTTTTATATGCGGCTCAATGAGGATGGTAAAACAGTTGCGGCCATGGATATTTTAGCACCCGGCATTGGGGAAATTGTAGGTGGTTCACAAAGAGAAGAACGGCTGGACAAACTAACCGCACGCATGAAGGAAATGGATATTCCGGCAGAAGAACTGAACTGGTATTTAGATACCCGCCGCTTTGGTGCCTGCCCGCATGCTGGCTTTGGACTTGGGTTTGAGCGGCTGGTGCAGTTTGTAACCGGTATGGGAAATATCCGGGATGTAATTCCTTTTCCGCGGTATCCGAAGAGTGCGGAATTTTAGCCTCTTCTCTTCTGATAAAAACCGCACCCGGGTTGCCAGGGCAACGAAGGCTTGAATAATTTAGACGATTTACATTTTTATTCCGGATAAAAATCCGAAGCATATTGTTTCGGGTTTTTTATTGGATCCATAAATTTTAAATGATACCTGCTGCTATAATTACCGGCCAATGCTCACAGTAAATTTCAATCCTTTTCCAACTTTATACACCAGCCGCTTACAATTAAGACAACTCAAAACAGGCGATGTAAAGGAAATTTTTGAATTGCGTTTCAGCAAAACGATCATGCAATTTATTGACCGGCCAATGGCGGTAACGCAGGATGATGCCCTTGTATTTATTCAAAAAATTACTGACAATCTCCATATCAACGAGGGCATTACCTGGGCCATTGCTTTTAAAGGGGAAGCCACACTAATTGGTACTATTGGTTTCTGGAGAATTGATAAAGAAAATCACCGGGCAGAAATCGGATACATGCTGCAGCCGCAACAGCATAAAAAAAACATCATGCAGGAAGCAATGGTTATTGCACTGGATTACGGCCTTAATAGTATGCGGTTGCATTCGGTGGAGGCCAATGTAAATCCTGCAAATGAAGCCTCCAAAAAATTACTGTTGAAAAATAATTTTAATCAGGAGGCTTATTTTAAAGAAAACTATTATTTTAACAATCAATTTCCTGATACCGTTATCTATAGCCTTTTAACGCCTTAGCCTGTTGTGTGATGGCACGGATTTTTCTTTTTCCATAAACAAATTTATATGATAAAAAAGATCGGCCGTTTATAGTTTGAGGCTCCCTTAAAAAAGCGGTAAGAAATTAGAGTAGATGTAGTTAAGAACTGAAATTATTGTTACAAATACTTAGTTTTGCCATTAGCCTGTAAGTTATATTAAAGCCCGGGTATATTTTGCTGATTGACTTAATTTCAATTTAGGTAAGCATTCAAATTTGGTAGCTTTTTTTATGCAGCCAGGCCTGAAAGATTTATTCTGGTATGGGGCGTTCAGCCATGGGGCTTTATTTTTTTTGTTGCTTTTTTTATCAGAAAAAAAGTCAGCAGGTTCTAATCCTCAATGAATAAAACAATGTATTTAAAATTAATTATTCCTTAAATTTTAAAAATGCAAACATTCCATGGTGGCTGTTTGTATTCACTCTAAAGAAAAGAATTATGACAACAGTAAATGCTTACGCAGCACAAAATGCCACAACGCCATTGGCACCTTTTAATTTTGAAAGAAGGGATGTTGGTAACAACGATATCCAGATTGAAATTTTGTATTGTGGTGTTTGTCACTCCGACATTCACCAGGTGCGCAACGAATGGGGAGGCTCTATTTACCCAATGGTTCCTGGCCACGAGATAGTAGGCCGCATTACCAAAATTGGCGATGAAGTTAAAAATTTTACTGTGGGTCAATTGGCTGGCGTTGGTTGTTTTATAGACTCCTGCAGGGTTTGCCCAAGCTGCCTTGCCAACGAAGAACAATATTGTGATGTTGCTATGGTAGGTACTTACAATAGCCGGGATAAAGCAGGCAATCCTACATACGGAGGGTACGCTACCCAAATAGTAGTGGACGAAAAGTATACCCTTCATGTATCCGAAAAGCTTCCTATTGAAGGAGTGGCTCCTTTACTTTGTGCAGGCATTACAACCTATTCTCCTTTGCGACACTGGAATATTGGCAAGGGCCATAAAGTAGCTGTAGTGGGTTTGGGCGGTTTAGGACATATGGCCGTTAAATTTGCTGCTTCCTTTGGAGCAGATGTTACGGTGTTGAGTACTTCAAAATCAAAAGAACAGGATGCCTTGAATTTAGGTGCCCATCACTTTGCGGTAACAAAAGATCCCGAAACCATGAAAAGCCTGCAGGGCAAATTTGATTTTATTTTAAGCACCATTTCTGCCCAACACGAATACAATGATTATTTAAATTTATTAACCTTAAACGGCACGATGGTGGTAGTGGGTGCTCCGCCACACCCTTCTCTTGTAGGCGCATTTAACCTGATAGGCAAGCGCCGCTCTCTGGCAGGTTCGTTAATTGGTGGCATTAAAGAAACACAGGAAATGCTGGATTACTGTGCCGAACACAATATTGTGAGTGATGTGGAAGTAATCAATGCATCCGAAGTAAATGAGGCGTACGAGCGGATGCTGAAAGGTGATGTGCGGTATCGTTTTGTGATTGATATTGCCTCTATAAAATAAACTTTTTAAACACATAACTACAAGGTGGGCCTTAATTTGCCCGCCTTTTTTTATTTCTTTATTAATTTGGCGGGCATGTTTTGAAATATTTGAGCAGAAACTCCTATTTTTGCTGCCCCGAAAGGGAATGGTGTGATAGCTCAGTTGGTAGAGCAATGGACTGAAAATCCATGTGTCGCCGGTTCAACCCCGGCTCGCACCACTTAAATTAATATTAAACCATTGTAAGTCGATATCTTATAATGGTTTTTTCTTTTTAATTATGGCGAGTGTACAGTTGAGGGTCAGGTAAATTTGCATCAAGCAATTCTCTTTTACCAATCACCCGTTTTTCAATTTTCTTTGCCCACAAGTTGTACTGTTGTTTTTTAATTTTACATTAGTTGTAGACTTTATTTGCATCTTCTCTCTTTCATCGCTAAGCCTTAACGTTAGCCAAAATATTTCCGACCTACACCGAAGGAAAAATTAAGATTAAACGTCTATCATAATTATGAATCAATTTAAAGATAGAGAAATGAATTATTGGAAATTTCAAACAAGAGAATTACCCATATTTTTACTTTTTGCTTTAGGTGTAATTAGTTGTAGGAAAAATACTACTACAACTGAAGTAACTGCAAACTCGCCTGTTCCAGCAGTGTATCTAAAAATCTATGGTGCAACAAGTGTAAAAAGTGACGGAACTTGGATATATATCAAAACCAGAGATTTGCCAGATCATAAAAGTGCTTATTATCCAACAACAAATGCATTGTATGAGTCTTATAGCGGTTCAACATTTGGTGGAAATACATTTAATAAAAACCCAAATTCAATTGTTGAGCAATTGGGTAGTGTTAAGATACCATTAAATCCTGCTGTAAACGCTTTGCATTCCGCCACACCATTAGGTCCGATAGGAATTGCACTAAACGGAGTATTCCTTTTCAATCAATATGCAGGGCCAAGCCAACCATTAACAGGTGAAATTACATCATTTGATAAATATTATGGTCATCCACAAAATTCAGGCATGTATCATTACCACGTTGAACCTCTTTATTTAACCACAGTAAAATTTACCAAATCAGGTTTAATGGGGTTTTTATTGGATGGTTTTCCAGTATACGGCCCAGAAGAAGAAAATGGAACAACAGTAACAAGTAGTGGACTTGATGTTTATCATGGACATACGCACGCTACCATTGACTACCCAAACGGAATTTATCATTATCATTTCACAAATGATGCCCCATATTTAAATGGAAATGGTTTTTATGGTACGCCAGGAACTGTAACTCAATAAATGAAATTTAATACTTATTTTATTATTGCCATTATGGCTATTTCTTGCAAAACGAAAGTGCCAGCAGAAATATTTGTTTTAAAATCCTCCAATTCTATTTCAATAGTTAATGATATAATTTTCTATCATAAAAGTAGATTTACAGGGGTTTTATTTGAACTAAATTCCAATAAAAATGACACTGTCTTATTGGAAAGAT
>NZ_JACMOO010000286.1 GCF_014377975.1 Ferruginibacter sp. | reverse complement strand
CTTAGCCAACTGTCATTACTACGGTAAAAAGTGGCTTTGTGTTTACTATCAAACTCAAAACTCTTTAAAATGCACAGATGCAGGTCTGCAAAATTTTGCGTATGCTTTATCACCACATCCCTGTAAATGCTGTCATCATCTTCCCAATAAATTCTGAAACGTAATATTGCCATACTGTAAAATTACTAATTGATAATGGAATAATGACAATTAATCATGCTTTATAAAAAAGGCCAAGATCCGTCGCTTTTTGAACCATAAAATTAAAAGCTGCTTCATACTCATTGGGAATATCTCCTTCTAAAATAGCTTCGCGGATAGCATTTTTTAAATCGCCCACTACACGGCCCGGCGGAAGGTTAAAGGTTTCCATAATCAGTTCTCCGGTTATGGGCGGCTGCCAGTTGCGCACCTGATCGCTGGCTTCCACTTCAGCACAGCGCTGGCGTACCATTTCAAAGTTTTCCAAATAGCGTTTTACCTTTTGTTTATTCTTACTGGTGATGTCTGCATTGCATAATGCCATCAACGAATCAAAATCATCTCCCGCATCAAAAAGCAATCTGCGTATAGCCGAGTCTGTTATATTTTCTTTAGTTAAACTGATAGGTCTTAAGTGCAGTTCAACCAGCTTTCGTACAAACCTCATTTTCTCGTTTTGCGGAAGTTTCAACTGCGCAAAAATTTTGGGTACCATTCTTCCTCCCAGCACTTCATGCCCGTGAAAAGTCCAGCCATGCCCTTCTTCAAACTTTTTTGTGGCGGGCTTGGCAATATCATGTAATACAGCAGCCCATCTTAGCCACAAATCATCTGTATGTTCCGCAATATTATCCACCACCTGCAGGGTGTGGTAAAAGTTATCCTTGTGTCCTTTTCCATCAATATATTCTGCTCCGGCAAGCGCCACCATCTGGGGAAAAATAATTTTGAGTAATCCACTTTTATATAGTAGATCAAAACCCATGGAAGGCTTTTTGCACAACAGAATTTTATTCAGTTCATCAGCAATCCGTTCGCCACTTACAATTTTTATACGCTCTTTATTTTCACCAATGGCATCAAAAGTTTTTTCTTCAATGGTAAAATTTAACTGGGCTGCAAAACGAATAGCCCTCATCATCCGCAAGGGATCGTCTATAAATGTTTGTGCAGGCGGCAATGGAGTTTTAATAATCTTTTGTTTAATATCTTCAATGCCATTAAAGGGGTCCAGCAGCTCTCCAAAATCTTCCTGGTTTAAACTGATGGCAAGTGCATTCATCGTAAAATCCCTTCTGTCCTGATCGTCCTTTAAAGTACCTGCTTCAACCTGCGGCTTACGGCTTTCGTATATATAACTTTCTTTTCTTGCTCCTACAAATTCTATCTCGTCATCCAGTATTTTTATTTGTGCCGTACCGAAGTTTTTAAAATAGTTCACCACCGGTTTGGGAGTAAACAATTTGGCCACAGCATGCGCCAACGCTATGCCATCCCCGATGCAAACGATATCTATATCTTTTGTATTTCTTCCAATAACCGAATCTCTTACAAATCCCCCGATTAAATAACAGGGAACCTGCAAGCCTGTTGCTGCCTGTGCAATTTTTTTTAAAATTGATAGTTCTTTATGGGAGCACTGAATGTACATAATGCCGCGAAGATAAGGTTCAATTAAAAATTAAGAAACAGGAATTGAAATATAAGGGTGAAATATGAGTTATGAAATATGAATTATGAAATATTTGTTATGAATTTTGGTGGATGAAAAATTTGCTATGAAAAATTTGAAGACCTGGTAATTTGTAATGTAAAACTTTTGGAAACAAAGTTTGGTTACTTTTTTAGATGCATCCGAAGCACTTAGATGGTAAAAATAAAGCATTCATCCATGACCTTCCGTTACAAAAATTTCATTATTAACAACGCATATTTAATGTTTAATTCGCCTTCGGCATTAATGTTGACTATATACTGCGCCAGCAAAAAAACATAGAATTATCTGTGCACATTGACAATTTGGCATTATATTGAATAAATTATGGATAATAAATTTTTTATAGGAGGTATGGAGGACGAAATGGAGTTTATGCCACTCATTCCGCTAAATGAGGATGCCAATGAAGACAACGATACCCAGCCCATTCCAGATGAATTACCCCTTTTACCGCTACGCAATACTGTACTTTTTCCAGGAATAGTTTTGCCGATTACCGTGGGCAGGGATAAGAGTATTAAAGCCGTAAGCGATGCCTACAAAGCTGACAAATTAATAGGAGTGATAGCGCAAAAAGACAGTAGTGTAGAAGAGCCTGCCGTAAGCGACCTGGAAGAAATTGGTACCGTTGCCAAAATAGCCAAAATGATAAAAATGCCCGACGGAGGCACCACTATTATTATACAGGGTAAAAAAAGATTTAAGGTAGAAAAAATAACAAGCGAAGACCCCTATTTTAAAGCTAAAATAAAAACGCTTGAAGAAGAAGTTTTAAAAGATGACAACGATTTTGAGGCAATGGTAGGAAGTATTAAAGACCTTGCTTCGCAGATTGTCAGTATCTCTCCCAACCTTCCCAGTGAAGCAGCCATCATTTTAAAAAATATAGAAAATCCTTCTTTCCTGATTCATTTTGTGAGCAGCAATTTAAACAGCGATATAAAGGATAAGCAAAGGCTGTTGGTTATCAACAACATCAAGGCAAGGGCAGAATTACTGATGAACCTGATGCAGACTGAACTGCAGTATACAGAACTAAAAAATAAGGTAACTAATAAAACAAGGGCTGAACTGGACAAACAGCAAAAAGAATACTTTTTGCAGCAACAAATGAAGGCCATTAAGGAAGAGCTGGGTGGTGATAATGTAGCGGAAGTAAAAGAAATGCTGAAAAAAGCGGAAGGCAAAAAATGGCCCATTGCCGCCAAAGAAATGTTTATTAAAGGTGCTGAAAAACTGGAACGGATGCACCCAAGCACGCCTGATTATTCGGTGGTGTACAATCACCTTGACCTGATGCTTGACCTACCCTGGGAAGATTATACGGCAGATAGTTACGACCTTAAAAAGGCAAGAAAAGTGTTGGATCATGACCACTATGGCATGCATAAAATAAAAGAAAGAATACTGGAATATTTAGCCGTGCTAAAATTAAAAGGCGACATGAAGAGCCCTATTCTTTGTTTTATTGGCCCGCCCGGAATTGGTAAAACCAGCCTGGGAAAAAGCATTGCCCATGCCATTGCAAGAAAATATGTACGGGTAAGTTTAGGTGGCCTGCATGATGAAAGTGAAATACGCGGTCACCGTAAAACTTATATTGGCGCCATGCCCGGCCGGATTATTCAATCTATCCGTAAAATAAAAAGCAGCAACCCGGTAATGATATTGGATGAAATTGACAAGGTAGGTAACGATCAGCGTGGAGACCCTTCTTCTGCCCTTTTAGAAGTATTGGACCCCGAACAAAATAATAGTTTTTACGATAATTACTTAGAGCTGGAATATGATCTGAGTAAGGTATTATTTATTGCAACCGCAAATAATATTAATAATATTCAGCCTGCTTTAAGAGATCGCCTGGAAATTATTGATTTAAGTGGTTACGCAGTGGAAGAAAAGATTGAAATAGCCAAACAGCATTTAATTCCGAAACAAAAAGAAGCACACGGTTTAAAAAATATAATCGTTAAAGCAAGTGACAAGGTTATTGAAAAAATAATTGAAGACTATACCCGTGAGAGCGGCGTACGGGATCTGGACAGACAACTGGCTGCAGTAATGCGTAACCTCGCCATGCAGTTTGCCACTAAAAATAAATTAAAGCCAACACTTACTTCCGGTGATGTGGAACGCATATTAGGCAAACCTCGTTTTAATAACGAAATGTACAAAACAGCAAACATGGCTGGTGTGGCTGTTGGCCTTGCATGGACCTACGTGGGTGGCGATATTCTTTTTATAGAGATCAGTTTAAGTGATGGTAAAGGTGAATTAAAAATGACGGGTAACCTGGGTAATGTGATGAAAGAAAGTGCTACCACTGCTTATACCTGGTTACAGGTAAATGCAAAAAAACTAAACATTGATCCTGAAATGTTTAATAAAAAGAATATTCATATTCATGTACCGGAGGGCGCCGTGCCGAAAGATGGCCCCAGCGCAGGTATCACTATGATGACAGCGCTTGCAAGTGCATTTACCGGACGCAAAATAAAATCTTATCTCGCTATGACGGGTGAGATAACCCTTCGGGGCCAAGTATTGCCAGTAGGTGGTATTAAAGAAAAAGTACTCGCTGCAAAGCGTTCCGGCATCAGGGAAATTATCATGTGCTGGCAAAATGAAAAAGATGTGCTTGAAATAAATCCAGTGTTTATTAAGGGTACAAAATTTCATTATGTAAAAACTATGCAACAGGTGCTGGATATAGCTTTATCATAAAAAAAAATTTAAATTACAAAGTCATCGTGAGGTAACTAATCTTCCGGATGATGTCTTACTATTGAGTAGAGGTATCACTTTTTGTTTGAATTATCCATGCATTGACTGAGTAGTGTCTCAATCGCGTAAATTTCACTTGCGGTCAAACTTACCAGGCTAAACATCTTTTAAAAACCAACTGTCAGGCGTGTCAAATTTTAAAATCACATTTATTGAAGTATACTTTGTTTGAACCCTAATCTTGGTTGTTTACTTTTTGTTATCTGCCTGCCCAAAAGAGAATAAAAATAAAAGTAAGAAATCAAAAAATATTAGAAATTTCATTTTATTTTTTAAGTAAGGTACTAAAGTGGTCAGTGTCCGTGAGTAGCATCAAACTATTTAATAAAAGATAATTTCTTACTCACCTGCTGTATCCATTCTCTCGCCATCAGTTCGTGCCCGGCAGGCATTGGATGAATTCCATCCCATATCCAGTAATCAGCGGGTGCTTTTGCTATTGCCTTATTAAAAGTATTTTGAAATTCTATAAAAATTGCATTGAATTCAATACTTAATTGTTTCACTATTTTTTGTCGCTTAGCCATTTCATTTTCATATTCTTCCCATCTTTCTTTTATCCTGCCTACCGGTAAAATAAAAGGCTCACAAATTACCAACTGTGTGTTGGGTAACTGCTGTTTTGTTTGTTGCAGCAATTGGCGGTATTCTTCGGCAAACTTTTCTGCGGTAAAATTTTTATCTCCACCCATAAAAGCATCCACATCGTTAATGCCCACCAAAATGCTTAATAGGTCAGGCCTTATATCAATAGTATCAGTCTGCCAGCGTGCGGCAAGGTCTGCTACTTTATTACCACTGATACCACGGTTAAAAAAATGAAAACCTTTCTTTGGAAAATCATACCACAACCTGCTTGCTATCAAATAGGCAAAGCCATGGCCCATTACATGGTTCCAGTCGTGGTTACGGGAGCGGTTGCCATCCGTAATGGAATCTCCCTGAAACAGGAATGTATAATGGTCTTCTGTTTGGATATCATTCATTGCCATGGCGTTCAATAACCGGGGTGCAACAATTGCCATGGTACTCAACGTTGTTATATTTTTTAAAAACTGCCTTCGTTTGTTTGTTTGCTTTCTAATAATCGGATTTTTTAAAGATAAAAGGCTGCTAATACAACTTGAATAAATATCTTTTTGAATAATTCCATAATATTTATACCGGCTATATTACCCTGATATAAATGCCGGGGCTATTTATTACGCCCGGGCTATCCATTTTAATTTAAAAAAATCTCATCTACAAATATCCATCCTTTATCGTTTTTGCCTTTATGCCAATTAGGTAATTTGGCAACAGGTGTAACCACTACTTTAATATACTTTTCTTTTACCGGTGCAAAGTTTAATTCATATCCTTTTAAATAACCCGGCGCTTCTTTAACCGGCTGTTCGGGGTTTATTTTTTTAAGCAGATGAAGATGCTCTAAATCTTTGCCAGCCCACACTTCGAGTTGTTGGGGAGGCATGATAAAGCCATTGATATCCACCAGGCTGCTGATGGTAACGGAAGAAATATTCCGAACGGTATCAAAATAAAGAATGGCCTGCATAGGGTAACCTCTGAAACCAATCCATTTACCGCTGCGAAAATTCTGATCGCCTTTTTGTGCATCGGCTAAAACAGCAGCACTCATCTTTTTATACGGCTCATCTGCAGCGGGTTGTACAAAGCGTATGGAATCTATTTTATACCCTGCTTTGTAAAAAGTTTTTTCAGTAACATCGCTGCTGATCCATCCGGGTTTGAATACTTTTGCTTTTATCGTAGTATTCTTATCCAGCATGAAATCACTTTTATACACTGGTGATAGAATGCTGTCGGGTTCTGTGCCATCCGTGGTATAACGAATGGTCACTCCTTTTACATAGTGCTTCAACTTTAATGCTACCGGCTGAAGTAAAACCTGCTCTTCATTTTCAATCAGTGGTTTGTTTAATTTTATTATAATGGTATCGCCGGTAAAGCCGGTTTCTATCTTTGTATTTTTAAATTGCCTTTGCACTGTTGCCAGGTTTTGATTTTGTGCAGGCGTGCTCCAGATGTACAACTGCGTTAGTTTTGGCAGCGATGCAAGCGCACTTAAACTTGCTGCATTTACTCCTGTACCGGATAATGACAATTCTTTTAATTCTTTTAGTTTACTCAATTCCTGTAAACCAGTTCCTTTAATATTGGTAAATGATAAATTGAGTTTACGCAGGTTTACAAATTGTGCTATGGTTGCAAGGTCCTCATCCTGCACGGGTATTTTATTTAAATTTAGTGTTACCACCTGTTCCTTTACAGCAAGCAATTCTTTTAATTGTTCCGGCTTAAATTGTACAGCGCTAAAAAACTGCACGCCCAGTGCCGGAGAGCCCAGCGAGAGTGGTGCAACCAACCGATAATTATTTCGCAGTGCCTTTATTTTACTTTCGTCCGCAGGCTTAAAAGTATAATCATCTGTTTCAATAGTATTAAACAAGGTTGTTGCCAATATATGCAGTGTATCCGTTACCGGTAGTACTGCAACTTTAGTGGTATCGTTTGCGCCACCTTTTATCCAGTGATACAAAATACTTGTTTCTTCATCGGTTAGTTGTGGCTTACCCAATGGAGGCATGTGTTTTTTATTTTCCATCGGCAGGTGTATCCTGCCCATCAGTAATCCAAAATTTTCTTGCGTTGAATCCCACAAAGCACCGTCTTTACCGCCTTTGCGCAGCGCAGCAAATGATTCCATTACCAACTCCCCTTTAGCTTTTTGAGTATTGTGGCAACTGATACATTTGGCTTTTAAAATGGGCTGTACCATGTTGGTATAGATGATGACATCTTCAAACAAAACCGGCAGTGCCAGTTTCTCTTTTGAAACAGGTGCCAGTAAAAAATTATCTCCATGCGTAATATCTGCACCAAGATGACCAGTAATAATAACAGTTGCAATTCCAGTTGCAGAAGCCAATGCCAGTAAGCCTTTAGTATTCCTTACGCTATTTCTGAAAGTGTACCAGCCCAATGCCAGCAATGAAATCGAAACACCGCCCCATTTATGCCAGGCCACCACCTCCTGGGTATAACCATCTTCCTTAGAAAGCAACAGTCCCATTAATGCGCTGATAACTGCAGTAGTTGAAGCCAGCAATAACAGCCCATCGCCAATATTACGCTGCTCTTCAGTGATTGATTTTCTAAACCCCGATACAGCTTCCCAGAAAATACAAAGCAGCACCAGTACGATGGGAAAATGCAGCAAGAGTGGATGCATACGTCCAATGGTTTGTACCCATGGTGGCACCACCAAACCTTTTTCAAACATCAACAAAAATACCAGCAGGCAATTCAATGCAAAACTTGTATTGTACAAAATGGATTTCCATCGCTGCATACTTTTTTTCATTTTTTTTGTACTTTCAATGCACTGGCAGCCGCTTGCTGAAAGTGGTTTTTTCTATTACTGCAGTTTGCCTGTTAAATAACAGGAGATAATTTATAAGGATAAACTTTGCCGGAATTCCATTGTGCGATGTAAAGATTTTCTTCATCATCTACGCATACATCATGTGGATAATCAAAGTACTTGATGGCCTGTTTCATCTCCTGTAATTTATTGTTTAGGTACAATGGTTCTGTACCGCCGAGATTGGAAATCACCTTGAAATTTTTATCAAGTATGGTTACAAAACCTGACTGTTTCGAAAGGCTTGAACTACTCTGCAATACTGCAGCGTATAAATAATCTCCCTTAATCACCGGACGGCAAACCCATGCACCGGGCAGCGGGATAGTATCAATGTATTCACCGTTAAAAGTATATCTTTTAAAAGCGTTTTGCTGGCGGGAGGTTACCAGCAGACAAGGCCTATTGGCATCCCGGTTGTCGATACAAACACCATGTGCATTCAGCAGGTGTTTAGGCTCATCGCCCCTGCCACCAAAATAACCAATGTAGCGTCCCTTTGAATCGTACCGAATGATAAAATCTTTTCCGTAACCATCGGCTACATAAATATCACCGTTGGCTGCAATGGCAGTTTCTGTTGGAATATATTCTTCAGGCTTTAAATACTGGCCGGTTTCTTTAGGGTAATCCAGCGTTAGCAACACCCTTCCATCTAAAGTGGTTTTAATTACCTGGTGGCGGTTGTTATCGCAAATAAATAAAACTTCCGTACCATTTTCATTGAAGATGGTGAGTCCATGCGCACCTGGATATTCGCTGCCCCAGGTAGTTAATAATTTACCGGCCTTATCATAAATGAGCACATTGTTTTTTATTTCGTTGGTCAGCAAAATAATCCTGCCTTTACCATCCTGCACCATCTCATGACAATCATTTACCGGGTTGCGTGCTACATCTGCCTGGCTCCAATGATTATTGAGTCGATAGCGTTTGTTGCCTTGCCCAAGAATAGGATCTTCCTGAAAAGCCAATGACGGCTGAATAATTAATCCTGCTGCTGCGATAGAAGAATTTTTGATAAAGGTTCTGCGGTGCATGTTTTTATTTTTTATATATGGCAAATAATTTTTACACTGTTTTGTTGATTTCCCTTTTTAATTATCCAGTTGTTCAATTGCCCCATCTTTCAATTGCCTCGTCTTTCAATTTTCCTGTCTTTCAATT
>NZ_JACMOO010000285.1 GCF_014377975.1 Ferruginibacter sp. | reverse complement strand
GTTGGCTTTTGTGTTTCGTTTTTGTGTGCCTTGCAATGTGCCTGACTTTGTGCTTTGGGTCGTGTCGGCAAAAGTCATGGATGCTTGTATATGTGTAGGATGTTCAATAGGGTGACGTACAACGGTAGGGCTTTATGATGTTGGGATATTAACTTCCGTCTGCCCGCAACCGAAGCCAAATTAATAATTAAAAGTTCATTGTTTGTACTAAAGATTAAAGATGCTGGTCAAGCCGAAACTGATGCCTGGCTTTGCTTTTAGCTGATGTTTGTTGGTCAGGCCCCAATATTATAAAACCTCATGTTGGTTGCTGTTTTTGGTCTTGCTGTTTAGGGATAGATGCAACTTGCTCGGAGAGTTTATTTGCAATGTTTATATGGTCATATTGGACTTCAGTTAGTTTAATAAGCACTTTATCATGTGTTACACTCTTATCTAATAATTCTTTAATAATTGAAATTATTGGAGAAAGTAAATCTGTCTTTTTATTAATAAAAAACCTGTCCATAAACTTAAATAACATGTCTAACGAAATATTTAATACTAATACCGAAAAAATAAAAACAGTCGTTAAAACTAAAAACTTGTCAACCTCTTTATGTGAAATATATAAGTATATAACATTAGCAATTGGCACTAAATACCGCAATGCAAAAAGGAGAGTATTCTTTATTCCTGAATTTATTTTTTTTGGGTCTGGGTTATATGCAGAAAATATCTTTTCAAAAATTACTTTACTAAATGGTGCTAATATTCCCGTCGCAATAAAAGTTAAGATAGCAGTTATGATAATTTTGATGTCCATTGCTTTTAATATGGTTGAAATTGTCAAAAATGGTGTCAAATGGTGGGGGTCTTTAAAATAGCAACCAACGTAATTATATGCGAATGTTCATTTTTCTGAAAAATGTTAAAACCGCATAAGTTTTTAATTACTAAAATTATATATAAACGGGGAATTAATATATGAAAGTTTAAACTTTCGTATAAAATATTAAATAATGTATGATTAATTGGAAAAACGCAAGTTTTGAGCAAACTTCCGCATATTAAATAAAACATCTGAAATCTAATTCTAGCCCTTCTTTTTCCGCAGTATCTTATCAAGCGGACTTTCAATTTTTCCTGCATCTCTGTTACTTACCTGGGCGTATATTAATGTAGTTTTTATATCGCTGTGCCCAAGCAGTCTTTGAATATAGCTGATATCCGTTCCGTTTTCCAGTAAATGGGTGGCGAAACTGTGCCGCAAACTATGAAAGCTGCATTGCTCCGGCAACCCCAGATTTTTATAGGCTGATTTAAAAATTTCCTGTGCCGACCGGCTGCTGTAATGTTCACCCTTGTGCTGTCCCTGAAATAGCCATTCTTTTGGCTTATAGCATTGATAGTATTCCCTCAATAATTCCAGTATCGATGCGCTTAGCATTACCATCCTGTCTTTTTTGCCTTTGGCTCCATTAATGGAAATTTGCATCCGGTCGCTGTTGATATCCGCTATTTTTAACCCAACTACTTCGCTTACTCTTAAACCCGCACTATAGGCAAGTAACAACAGCGTGCGGTGTTTCAGATT
This sequence comes from Ferruginibacter sp., assembly GCF_014377975.1. GTDB lineage: Bacteria > Bacteroidota > Bacteroidia > Chitinophagales > Chitinophagaceae > Ferruginibacter. The sequence goes on along the minus strand of NZ_JACMOO010000285.1, from coordinate 44,388 downwards.
GGCAACGTTCATCAGCCCCAAAATTATTTTTTCTTCGCTGATAAGTTTTGGCAATAGCTTCGGTTTCTTTGCTCTTGGTATCTCCCAAAAAAATTTCTCCCCGCCCAATACCTGTTCAAAGTAAAATTTAATCGCACTTAAGCGGCTATTGGCGGTATTTTCAGAAATGCCTTTCGTTTCCATTGCATACACCATGTACCGTTTTAACTCTTCCGTGGTAAGGCTGCTCACCAGCTTTTTTTGTATGGTTTGAAGCAACTGCAGAAATTCACTGCGGTAAGTATCGATTGTACGATCGCTTTTGCCTTGTAATTTTAATAGCTGTACCATTTTTGCCAGCTCTTCTAAATTTTCGTTACTTACCTGCCATATCAGGGATTTGGCCGATGCTGGTGGCTTAATTCGTTTTATCGAAAAGTTATTATTTGTTGCCACGGCATCACTCTTGTTTGCAATGGCAAATTGATTGCCTGCCTGAATTTTATTTCTTTTTTCAAGATAAAACCTTAACCGGCTGTTGTCAATCGCTGCAGCATCCCCTACGGCTGCAGACAACTCATTGTAACTTTCTGAATTTACTGGCAAGTGCCAGCATTTAAAGGCATTGTTCCAACGCACAAAATGTATTTTTCTTATTTTCCTGTCAAGACTTAAATTAAAGTCAAAAAAAATCCCAATACGCTCTTCTGCATTTTGGTGAAATGGTTTTAAAACAATCGTAATCATAATCCAACATTTTGGTGTTTATTTTACAAATGCTTATGATTTCTGCATTATTAATTGCTGAGGCTTGATACAACTAAATGGTGTTTTTTTAAAAGCAATGCCATACCTGAGTTACAGATTTACACATGGATAATTGATTTGACAAACCTAAAATACTATTTATTTATTAATTTTTAAAACCAAACTTTTTTAATATTTAACTTATGAAAAGCGTTGAGATTGATAACTAAACTGAGCATTATAAACCCACTGTCTAAAGAAAAAAACAAATATTGCGTTTTTTTTAGCCCTTGCTGGAACCCGCTTTTTAATCATAATATCCTGCAATTTCCCGAAGCCAATGTTGTGTCTTGTAAATCAACATCCGACGTATTCGCCTTTTTGCCGGGGCTGGTGTCCTCGCAAACCTTGAGATGAAAGCGTGTTTTTAATTAACTTCCAGTTGATCTTTTGCCGGTAATTTTGGAAAAGGGGTATGCGGTTCTGCCTGGTACCAGAACACCGTAGAAGCAATGTCATCCTGCAATACAAGGTAAGTGCCGTTGTGCTTCCAGCCCAGCGCCTGTATGGTAACTTTTAAATCTTTTTCAAAACGGATAGGGTCTTTAATGTGCCAGCGGTACAAGCCAAAACGCTGCGCTATTTCATAATGCCCGTCACCTTTTATTACCTGAGGCAAGCCGGCATACGGGGTGCAATATTCTGTGTAGTTAGAATGCTCCACACCTGCTTCATTTTTTTTCTGTGTATCAAAATCATACGAGCCACAAAAATAATCTTCGGTGCCGGTGCCACAAATGGTGGGGAAATTGGTATCGCCATCCATAAAGAATTTTATTTCTCCTTCGCCCCACCAGCCATTGTTGTGAGCGCCATAGGCTATATAAGTACCCACATACTGTCCCTTTCCTTTTATATTATTTACCAGTACGTACTCCTGTTTATAAGGCAATGGGTTGGTACGGTTAAACTGTGCATGAAAGTAAGCAGCATCCGGGGGTACCTCTGTTAAAATATAATCAACCTGGTAGTACAATACCATATCTGCATCATCCATATTTTCCATGGTTATTTTACATTTTTTTCTAAAGGGCATTGGCCAGTAACAATTAAAAGCGCTGCCTGGGTTTACGCAAACTGCCAGCGACTGCAACGGAGAATATTTGCCCCAGCCCATACCAAAAAAATCTCCCACCGGAACTTCTACGGAAGGCGTGGTTTCATCATCCCAGTAAAAACGCAGGATGGAATACCGCCAGTTGCCAGTGGGTGTCATCCAGATATGCTGCACCGAACCTGGCCCGCTGATTTCTGCAACAGTGAAAGTAGTTTTAGATTTGATGACCACACTCGGACTTACCTTCCAGCCCTGCCCTAAATCTTTACTTGCGCCAGAACCTGTTCCTGTAGTGGCTTTACCGCCTTCGCCTTTTGCACCGGTAAAATTCTCCGGACTGATAGACCTCGTTTTGGCATCCGACATCCGGAATAAATTGCCCATATTGGATTCGATGCCATTAAATTTTTGCGCCTGCGAAATGGCGCAGATAACGATACAAAAAAATAAACAACTGGTAGTCTTTTGCATGATGGTAGTTTTAAAATATATGAAAATCTAAAGAAGCCTTCCGGATCATTTAATCATCAGGTGCTAAAAGTTTGTTTTCTCCTCAACAATTATTTTTAAACAACAACTGTTTTTGGTTCAACAAATTTATACCCCTTCCAGCCAAAATACAATACAAATACAAAACAAAGCAACGGAACAATATAGGCCATCTGTATGCTGCCCGTTTTATCCGAAATCTGTCCCATAATGGGAGGAATAATGGCTCCGCCAACAATGGACATTACCAGGAAAGAAGAAGCAATTTTACTTTCTTCTCCCAGCCCCTTAATACCCAAAGCAAATATGGTTGGAAACATGATAGACATAAAGAAAGGCACGGCTAGCAAGGAATACACGGCTATTTTACCGAAAGCCATTAAGGCAATAATGAGCAATACAATATTTATTACTGCATACAAACTTAGCAGTTTTGAAGGCTTGACATACCGCATAAAAAACGTTCCGGCAAAGCGGCCCAGCATAAAGCCAACCATTGCAATAAAGCCCCACAAATAGGCGGCTTCTTTTTCAGGAAGCCCCATGGTAAACCTGGAAAAACGGATAAAAAAACTACCCACACCAACCTGTGCACCCACATAAAAAAATTCTGCAATTACTGCCCAGGTTACATGCCGGTGGCGAAATATTTTTAAAGAAAAAGATTTGTGGCCATGTCCGTCGTCCTCAATATCTTCTTCCACAATTTCGGGTAAACGGGTAAAAACAAAAAAAAGTGCTACTAATAATACCACACCTGTAATAACCATATAGGGTATTTTTATACTGTTTGCTTCAAAAGAAAGATAATTGTTAAGTTGCTCCGGTGAAAAATTTTGAAGCTCCCGGGGCGTATGTTCAATGCCCGAAAGTATAAATTGTCCACCAATGATGGGTGCTATAAAAGCACCTACTCCATTAAAGGATTGTGCAAAATTTAAGCGTTGTTCAGATGACGCCTTATCACCCAGCTTGGTGATATAAGGATTGGCTACGGTTTCTAAAAATGTAGCGCCGCTGGCAATGATAAACAACGCAACTAAAAAGAAATTATAACTGCGGGCAGAAGCCGCTGGAATAAACAATGCTGCACCAATAGCATATAAAATTAAACCAAAAAGAATTCCTTTTTTATACCCGTATTTATGCATGAACCAGCCTGCAGGCAACGCAATAATAAAATAACCCAGGTATACAGCCGTATCAATAAAAGAAGATTGCAGGTCTGTTAACTGGCAGGCTTTTTTTAAATGCGGAATAAGGATTGGATTGATGTTGTGTAAAAAAGCCCATATAAAAAAAAGGCTGGTAATTAATACAAAAGCTACCTTATAGCTTGCGGCTTTCGGTGGTTGATTGGACATGTTGATCGTTAAAGATTTTTTAAAAACCGGGTTAATTTTTTTTCAACTATAAATATACTGTACCTGCAATAAAAAAAAGTTTCAATTAAAATAATACTTTACGCTCCTGAAAATTTATTTTTAAGAGCAACGGTATTTGTCAATATACCAATGCCATCTATGCGGATATTTACTACATCCTTTTCCTGCAATGTAAAATCATTGGGTGGTACTACACAGGTGCCCGTCATTAAAAAGCAACCGGTTTCAAAATCCATTTCTTTATACAGCCACCCGGCCAGTTCGCTTAAAGAGCGTTTCATATTGGCAAGTGTAGTGGCATCATCAAACATCTTTTTATTATTGCGGTAAATGGTTATGCCGATGGAAGTAGCCAATGTAATTGGCTCCTCAATGATCAGCAGGCAAGGCCCAAGTGCTGCGCTTCTTTCATACATCTTTGCCTGCGGCAGATACAAAGGATTTTCTCCTTCAATACTTCTTGAACTCATATCGTTGCCGATGGTGTAGGCTTGTATATTGCCCAACGAATTGATGTACAAAGCAAGCTCAGGTTCGGGTACATCCCATTTTGAATCCCTGCGAATATGCACCGGCTGGCCATGACCTGAAACCCGGTGTGAAAGCGACTTAAAAAACAGCTCCGGCCTCTCTGCCTCGTAAACCCGCTGGTAACAATCGGCGGCTCCTGTATCTTCTGATTCTTCCATTCTTGCATCGCGGCTGCGCAGGTAAGTAACACCCGCTGCCCAAACTTCCTGGCTGCCTACCGGTGGCTGTAAATAATTATTAATTCCGTGTATTGCTTCATCGCCGGAAATCGTTTCGGCAGTTGTTGACAGTTGTAAAAGATGTTTGTACAAATCCGGCTGATTGATCAATGTATCCCAATCATCTTTTAGTAAATAATAATTTTCCTGCTGTTTCAGTAAATTGCCTTTTAAAGTTTTGTATAAATGCATGGTGATGTTATTTTTTTATTGTGTTAAGGTCAACGCCCAGCAGTTGTTTTGCCAATTGTTGCAAGGTGATATAACTGCCCTGAAAATGGCAAGTGGTTTGTTTATATTCGCCCGTTGCACCTGTTTTTAATTCAAGTGCCGGTGACGAAGATTCCACTTCATAAAACGGCCCCATCTGTGTTCCGTCTGCCAGCGGTCCGTCGTTGTACGAATTGATTACATCGCCTTTATAAGGCTGTGCCTGCATTTCCCATTTGCTGTTTACATAAGCGGCCTCCTTATTTACCTGCGGAATAATAACTGTGAGCACATTATTTTTAAAATCGAAGCTGGCTGCAATTGGTTTGGCAATCAAGGGCGATAAACCAATCTTACTTCTCAGTTTTCCATCGCAGGTAAAATAGAGTACACTATCGGTAACGTGTAAACGTTCTTTGGGTATATCGCCAAAATAATTATCCGTGATAAAAGATCGTGCGTTGGCAATTGGATGAAATGGAATGATAACGGTTGTTTCAAGGGAAGGAGTAAACATTCCCAACAGCCAGATAGATAATAATCCGTTGTCTTTTGTCCAGTTGGTGCTGCCGGTATTGGTTACTTTGTTACTTGTTTCAAAACCTACAAAATCAATATCAGCAGGGATGGATACTTTTAGTTTTTTTGCCAGTTGATCTTTTGAAAGCAGGCTTACGGTTCTTTCAATCGCAATATCAAAACTGGTTCCGCTATAGTTTTTTATAATGGCTTTTTTAGAAAAAACAGCCATTGATTTACTGGCTTGTGTTACATCGTACATTTCAGTATCAATAAACGAAGGTACCTGCCAGTGCGCTATATTAAAAGAATCACCGCCTTTAAAATACAATGAATACTGGCCGCCTTCCGGGCCCATCCAAAAACGTTCTTCTCCCCCCACGGGGTTAAATTGTTTCTTTTTTTCGGGTGCAGCTATCAATGCATAATTCAGCCAGCCAAAACTGATACCGGTATCGCCCAAAGCAGTGCTGGTCATAACCCGGCCCTGGTAATCTGCCGATAACAATACTTTTGCGGAGCTGTCTTCGCTGGTTAGTTCAATTACTTTGGTGGTGTGCTTTTTTAAAAAGTCTACATCATAAGCATAAGTTCCTTTTGAAGCAGAATCCTTTGCCGTTGCAGCGGCAGGGCTTTTAGCCGGCAGATTGCAGCCTGCTGCACCCAGTAATAAACAGGGATAAAAAAACAGGTAATTTTTCATATAGCTCAATTTAATTAATATAATTTTAGTTGCAGCAACGCCTGGTTATTGTAGCGCTAAAAATAAAACAACATGGTTGCCCTGAAATCTTTACCGCCCTATGTAAAAAATAATTCCTCAAACATATACAAATAAAGCATAGCGATTTTAACAGGCAGAGTTTTACAGATACTCTTTTACTACATTACTTATAATAAAGCCTACCTGTACAATTTATAGTATTGCTAAACAAATTACAATTCAGCCGCCGCTTCCTCATCCAGCAATATCCATCCATTTGGATGGGTGGTAATAAAGCCTGCAGGCACTGCATTTGAAATATCTTCTTTTAATGTTCTGCGGATGATCGCTGCTTTTTTTGCGCCGTTCGCCAGTAACAAAACTTCACGGGCCTGCATTATTTGCGCCATCCCCAATGTGATGCCTTTGGATAAAGCAGTATTTGTTTTAAAATATTTTTGTCCCACAATACTGGTTACCTCATCCAGGGTAACTACATGAGCATTCCCTGCAGGATCAATGCCTGGCTCGTTAAAACCAACATGACCGTTTAGCCCAATGCCTACCAGTGCCAGGTCAATACCACGCACTGTTTGAATGATGGTATTGATGCGGTTGCATTCCTGCTGCAGATCAGTTGCCATGCTATTAAAAAAATGAATCTGCGTTTTTTTTATTCCCAAAGGGCCAAATATTTTTTGCTGCAAAAAATGATAACAACTGCCGGGTATATCCGGGCCAATGCCCACCCATTCATCCAGGCCTGTAAATATAATTTCCGAAAAACTGATTGCTTCTCTTTTAGCTGTCTCCACTACCAGGTGATAAGTTAAAGCCGGCGTATCGCCGGCAGCCAAACACAATACGGCATTTTTTTTATGCTTTACTAAACGGATAATTTTATTAGCTGCAAAGGCAGACAAATCCTGATAATTTTTAAACGTAGCAACCATTGGCTAATATTATTTAAGCTGAAAATAAACAGTTGGGCATCAATCAATATACGTTGCCGGTTGGCTTTTACAGCAAGTGAAAATTGAAAGAGTCTGTTGCCCTAATCCTACACTTTCTTTGCTGATTGAATACTATTTTTAAAACCGTTGTACCCTACAATAAAAATTGTATGCTGGCATGTACAATGGCTTCCATTGCGGAGGGCAAAACATTATCAGTCCAGGGATGTTTTCTTCCAAATACATGATCGGTTTCAACGGTAAAAATTTGTGCCGCCGGTTGCCAGGTTTTTAACAATATTGCATTTTCAACCGGTACGGCAGTATCAGCTGTACCATGGCAAATCAATACAGGAATTTGCAGGCTTTGCATAGCGCTTTTTATGTCAAGCTTTTGCTGGTTGTTACAATAATCTTCATACAACTGGTAATACAAAGGCAGTTGCTGTTTTGTGCGGCTGTTGGTATAATACTGAACCCCGCTTTGCTTCCACTCTTCCATTTGTTCAGGAGGCCAGCTACCCCAGGGCGTTTTACACTGACTGATGGCTGCCCAGGTAATTAATTTTTTTATGCGACGGTCTCTGGCTGCCTGCAGGATGGCAATACCTCCGCCCATGCTATGTCCTGTCAGATAGATAGCACTGTTATCAATGGCTTGCCGGTAAGGATTTTCTTTATCTACTACCCAATCTATTACCTCTTTCAAATCATTTAGTTCCATTGAATAATTATTATTTCCAAATGCTTCCAGGTCTGCAAATTCTTCCGGTTGCCGGGGCGTGGTGCCGTTGTGCGAAAAATTAAATTTTATAAATACCAATCCCCGCCCGGCAAATTTTTCAGCAATCAGGTCAAAATTCCCCCAATCCTTAAAGCCATTAAAACCATGCGCATAAATCACCACTGGTTTTTGCTCCATTTTTTTTTCAAAAAAAATATCCAGTGCCATTTGGCGATTACCGCCTGCTGTGATCAGTATGTTTTTTATCGAGTTCATGATATTTAAAATTACGGGATTTATCTATTTTTTGCTGACAGTATTTTCGCCTTATTATAAAAGCCTGCAGCTGCAGCGACACGTAGTAACAAAGTAACTGTAACACTTGTACCTTTTATTTCTTCTTTAATAAATAATAAATGCAGAAAAAAAACTACGCAATTATTCAATGCAATTCTATATTTTTATTTAACCGTATGGTGTTGCAAAAAATGTGCTTAAATAACAGGTACAACAAAAGTAACCGGATGCCACCAGGCAATTTTTAAAAGATATCAATGAAAAAAAAGATAGTATTACCAGATGTATTTTTTACCGGCCTGCTTTTAATTTTACTGGCAACAAGCTTTATTTCTTATCAGCGGATTAACTCGCAAAATGATGCAGAAAATTTATTAAATAATAGTTACCAGGTAAGTAATACACTAAACCTGGTTTTAGTAAACCTGCTGAATGCTGAAACAGGCCAACGGGGTTACCTGCTTACAAAAAAGCCCGCCTTTTTACAACCCTATTACGGGGCATTTGAAAAAGTAAAAAAAAATATCGAAGATGTAAAAATACTTATTGGTACGAATAATACCCAGCAAAAAAATAATGAAATTTTATCCGTACTGATTAAAAAACAGTTTGATGTTTTAGCCTTCATTTTTAAACAATCAATGAGCGAGGGTAGTGTAAAAGATAGCATGATTGTTTACCTGGAAAAAGGTAAAGCTTCCATGGATGAAATAAGGGATCATATTGCAGTGATGACACAGATTGAAAATGATTTATTATTACACAGAACATTACAAAAAGACCGTACCGCTTTTATAACTCCGCTTTATTCCTTACTACTTTCGCTGATAGCCATCGTTATTGTAACAGTTGCTTATTTCAGGCTTAGAAACGAAATGCATTTACGCGTTAAGGCAGAAGATAATGAGGCCTCTGCGCAGGAACTGCAGCGGGCCACTAAACATTTTGCAAGCGAACTGGAAATTAAAGTATCTGAAAGAACGGAAGCATTAAAAATTTTAAATGAAGAACTAAAACTCACCAATAGTATTTATTCTTATGCCGAAGAAAATGCATTGATTGGCAGTTATTCCTGGAACCTGCAAACTGGTGGGCTCAAATATTCTGATAATCTTTTTCGGCTACTTGGATATGAGCCGCAGGAATTTGTTCCCAGTTTTGAAAAGTTTACCAGTTTTATTCATCCTGATGACAAGGAACAGGTAATTAAAGATGGCAAAGAAACATTAGACACACACACGCTTGTTGAACATGTTTACCGCATTATCACTAAACAGAATACCATTATTTACTGCAGGTCGAGCGGTGCGTTTATTCAAAGTGAAAACAATGAATTGTTGGTAGGTTCAATACAGGATGTTTCAATAGATATTTTATTAAATGATACGCTGGCTGCCAAAAACCTGGAACTGGAACGCAACAATGCAGAACTTGGGTCTTTTACCTATATTGCTTCTCACGATTTGCAGGAACCTTTACGAAAAATACAATCTTTCAGTAAGCTCATTCTTGCAAAAAAGGAAGATGCTAATTTGTCGGAAACGGGAAAGGATTATTTTACAAGAATCATTGCTGCTGCGGCCCGTATGCAAAATCTGATACAGGCATTACTAAGTTACTCCAATGCCAACAATTCAGAAATTAAATTTATCCGCACCGATCTTAACAGTGTTGTGGAAGAAGTAAAGAATAACCTGGCCGAAATGCTGGAAGAAAAAAATGTAACTATTGAAACCAATAATTTGCCGGTACTGAATGTAGTACAAATACAGTTTTTGCAATTGTTCTCCAATATTATTCATAATGCTGTTAAATATGGCAGAAAGGATGTGCCGCCTCATATTATCATTACAGCCTCCGTGCTCTCTGAAGAAGAAATGAAAACAGATCATCCCGGCCAGAAAGGTAAATTCTGGAAAATTTCTATAGCGGACAATGGAATAGGTTTTGAACAACAATATGAACATAAAATTTTTGAGCTTTTTCAACGGTTGCATGGCAGAACAGCTTACGAAGGAACCGGTATTGGATTGGCAATTTGTAAAAAAATAATGCATCATCATAATGGGATTATATCGGCAAAAGGGGAAAGCGGTACGGGTGCTGTTTTTTGTTTATATTTACCCTATCAAAATTAATGTGCAGCAAATAGAGTGTTAAATCCGTAATTTAACGATACCCCCAACTAACAAACTAAACAAATGACCAAAACTATCGAGTATATATTAATGGTAGATGATGATGAAGATGATCAGATGCTCTTTAAAGAGGCTTTAAAACAGGTAAATAGTTTAGTGAAATGTGAGGTTGCTTTTAATGGAGCAGAAGCCCTTGAAAAATTAAAAATCAACCCTGTCCCGGATATCATTTTTCTTGATCTCAACATGCCTGTAATGAATGGATTTGAATGTTTACGTGCTATAAAAAAAGATCAATTTTTAAAAGATATACCGGTGATAATTTTTACCACAGCCAATGACAATGTTACCATTGAGCGAAGCCGTAAATTAGGCGCAACTGCTTTTTTTCATAAACCGATTGATTTCAATAATTTACTGAATAAGCTTCAACAGTTGCTAACAGACAGCACCTCTGCTGCCATAAAGCAATCTTCTTCCATTCCTGATTTTTTAATTTAAAATAATCACTTTTAAATCTTCGCCCTGTTAAATTAATCGCTGGTTTTATCTAAATATTGTGCCATCAATTTTGAAGAATTCATAAGGGTAAAATTATCTTTCGTACTTTAGCTTTCGCCCATGTTGCAATTTTTCCAATTTTCTGTCACAATATCAATCACCCAATTATGAGCACCCGTCACCAACTTGTGAAGATTTTAATAGTGGAAGATGATGAAGATGATTTTTTACTGATTAGTAATTATTTTAAAAATATTACTGTTTGGACCTTTGAAGTCAATTGGGTACAGAGATATTCAAATGCGTTGGATGAGTTGTGCAACAACAACTATACATTATGCTTTTGCGACTACAGTCTTGGTGCAAAAAATGGCATTGATCTTATTAAAGATGCAGTAGCAAAAAACATGTTTACGCCCATTATTTTGCTAACCGGCAAGGGTAATTACAATATTGATACCGAAGCCACAAAAGCCGGTGCTTTTGATTACCTGATAAAAGCAGAACTGGATGAAGATAAACTGGAACGAACCATCCGCTATACCCTGGAACGCGTTCGTAGTATGCAGATAATACAGGAAAACGAACGGCGTTACCGCAGTATTTTTGAAAAGTCGAAAGACATTGTTTTTATTGCAAAACCAGATACAACGCTTACAAATATTAATTATGCCGTTACAGATATTCTTGATTTTGATGCAGCCAGCTGCATAGGTAAACCTTTAGCTGATTTTTTAAAAAATCCTGCGGATATGGAATACTTTTTTACGCAGGTAAAAGCGAACGGGGAAATAGAAAATTTTGAACTGGATTTTATTACTGCCGGCAAAGAAATTAAAACTTGTTTAATATCTGCTTCAATTGAAGCTGATAGTGCCAATGAGCCATATATGCAGGGAATAATTCATGATATCACGGATCTGAAAAAGGCAGAAAAAGCGAGCCAGCGGGCAGAAAAACTGGCTGCATCCGGACGATTTATTCTTACCCTGGCACACGAAGTGAGAAACCCGTTAAACAATATTAAACTTGCTACAGAAAATTTGCAGGAGACAACCATAATCGAAGAAGATATTTTTTTACTTGATATTATACAGCGCAATAGTCAGCGCATCAACGATCTTATAACGGAACTGCTGCAAAGCTCAAGACCGGCGGATATGAATTTAACGGATGTGTCGTTGCATGGCCTGCTGGATAAAGTAATAGCAGCAGTAAAGGATAAACTGGTAATGCGTAATATCATTCTCGTTACCAATTGCGATCAGCGTGATACGATCATTAGGGCAGATGCGGCAAAACTGGAAATGGCTATTTTAAATATATTGGTAAATGCCATCGAAGCAGTACCAGATACAACCGGTTTAATAGAAGTAAAAACCATTGTTCAAAACAACCAAACCAGTTTAATGATAATTGATAACGGATGCGGTATCAGCCCGGAAAATAAAGAAAAATTATTTGAACCATATTTTACTTCCAAGCGAAATGGGATTGGCCTGGGATTGGCCACTACATTCAATATTCTTAAAAGCCATCATGCAAAAATAGATGTGCAGTCGCAGGTAGAATCGGGTACCGTATTTTCCGTTGTGTTTCCTGAACAAAAAGTATAAGGACTTGCTTATTACAAACTGCAAAACAATAAATCATCGCTGGGTAAGCGATCTTATTAAAAACCCTATGGTGCAACCAAATTTGTCTTTCATGTTAAAGTTTCCATGTAGTAGGGGCATTGGAACGAATGCTGCAGACTTCAGGAACGTCGAATTTCCTCCGCAGTAATCCAAATAATATATTTCAGTAAATAGCCGGAAGGGAAAAGCTGTTTAAAAACAGAATTTTCATTTCGCATCCTGCGGTTAGTGGCGTACTCTAACCCCGGCTAACACAGTGGCCGGTATCCCCACCGGCCACTGTGTTACTTATAGGGTAATGTAAAAATTGTTTTCAGACTGCTCCTGAGAAGTATAAAAAATCCTACTTCCGACATCAGCCATCCGGCATTGGTTTACAAGCGGATGTTTACCCCCATCATACAATTAAACGGGGCCATGGGAAAATAAAAATTTTCAGTAGTTAATTTGCCGGAAATATAACTGAATGTATAACCATTGGCTTCGTACTTTTTATTAAATACATTATTTAATTGCAGAATAAATGTAACAGCCTTTAAAAAATGAATGGTTGGCAGGGCATAGGTTAACCTGATATTCTGCACATAATAAGCCTCCAGGCTCCTGCTTTTTTGAGAGGTATTATCCAGGTATTGACGGCTTACATATTTACTCAGCAAACTAATCTCTCCGTTCTTAACCGGTATAATATTAATACTTCCTCCGGCCACAACTGCTGGTGAAAACGAGATATCCGTTTTTTTGTATTGGTTGGTTACAGTTCCGCCACTGTCGTAGTTATCTATCAGTTCTTTAAAATTTTTAATTTTATTTTCGCTTAAGGTTAGGTTGGCTGTAAGATTTAAATAATTTGTAATCACTGCTCTTCCCTGCAACTCAATGCCAGCACGGTAACTGTTGTCAATATTGGTTCTTGTGTAAGATCCCACATCATTAATATTTCCAATCAATACCAGCTGGTTGTGGTATTTCATATAAAAAAGATTGGCCCCAAAAGAAAAGGTGTTGCTTTTTCTTTCTACGCCCAGTTCCACATCATTTAATTCTTCCTGCATGGGTTGCTGCGTTTTGCCGGCTTCAAAATCATCCCTGTTGGGTTCTTTGCCCGCCCGGGCATAAGAGGCATAAGCCTGCCATTCTTTATTGGTATAAGTAAACCCGATTTTTGGATTTAAAAAAGTATAATTGTTTTTAATAACCAACAGAGGATTATCCCTGAAACCATTGATAATATAGTTTACAGTTCTTACCTGCATATCAGCAAACAATTGCCAATGTTCACTAACCTGTTGGGTAAATTTTGTATAAAGAGAAAGATCTTTTTTGTGCGCAGGCAAATCTCCATACCAGCGATAATTTAATGGAACAGCAGGTTGTACTACAGCATGGATAATCTCTCCATAATGTTTGCCATCGTATTTATTCCACCCTCCCCCAAAAGTTAGCTGGGTATTTTCTTTTTTGTATTGTAAAGAAAATATGGTTCCATAAAAATTATTGTCAAGCCATTCGCGCCTTACCATATCAGTATTTTTAGTTGTGTCGGTGCCAACAATATATTCAGGTAAGCCATAGGCCGACAAGCTTTGATCTGCCCTGTATTCTTCAAAATAGCCTTTTCCTTTGGTTAAAAAAATTGCAGCATTTGCTTTCAGGTATTTATTAAACTGATGATTGTAAAATAATTGGTAATGAGTCTGGGTGTAATTATCAGTTTCATTTGGGTAAGGTGTTCCCGGCTGTTCCTGCCCTGAAATATTATAAGTACGATCTGTTTTCAGTAATGCTTCCGGAACACCGTTCCATGCCTGGTAGGTTTTTTCTTTACCCGAAAAAATATTGAGTCGTAGTGAATTTTTTTCATCTACCCAGGCAGTACTAAAATAAAAAGATTTCAGGTTGGTTTTGGCCCGGTCAATATAGCCGTTACTACTGATTTGGCTCAGTCTGCCGTCGATGGTAAAATGTTTTCCGATGATACCGGTGCCAAATTTCAGGGTATTTTTCCAGGTGTTGTAACTACCGTAGCTATTGTTTAGTTCGGTGTATTGTTTTTCATTTATTTCGTTGGTAGATAAGTTGATATTGCCACCAAAAGATCCCGCGCCGTTGCTGCTGGTTCCCACCCCACGCTGTATTTGAATGCTATTGGCGGAGGAAGCAATGTCGGGCAGATCTACAAAATAAGTGCCCTGGCTTTCTGCATCGTTATAGGGGATGCCGTTGAGCGTAACGTTGATGCGGCTTGCATCTGTACCACGAATGCGGATGCCGGTATAACCTACGCCATTGCCTGCATCCGAATTAATAATTACGGAAGGCGTTTGATTTAGCAGGTACGGCAAATCCTGGCCAAGATTATTTTTTTCAATGTCTTTTTTGGTAAGATTTGTTTTGGCAAAGGGCGCTTTATCATTTGCCCTGATGGCAGTAACTTCCACCGGCTGCATAAACGAAGTGTCATTAAATTTTTTAATTTCCTGGGCAATTGTTTTAATTGCCATAGCACAAAGCATACCACTCATTAGTAGTTTTTTCATTTCAATAAAATTTTGTGCTGAACATCCGGATGACGATCCGATGTGAATTATTGCTCCCTTCGCAGGCATTATCCTGAGCAGGTTAACGGGTATTATCTCAGCCTCTATTAAAGAAGCACCCCGGAAATTCAGACGATGAATAAGAACAGTTTTGAAGAACGAAGGTAAAGGAGTTTTAAATTATTTTCATCTTTTGTGTAACAAATAGTTTACAGTAAGCGTATTACTAAAAAAATTACCATGAAACAAATAGTAATCGCACTAATTATTACATTAATCAATTTAAGCACATTTGCCCAGGATAAGGTAGCGGTAAATGATGCCAATGCGCAACAACGTACAGTAATAGCCGGCTTTACTGCCATCACCGTGTCCGACGGTATTAATTTGTATCTTACTCAGGGCAACGAAGAGTCTGTTGCAGTAAGCGCTTCAGAAGAAAAGTATATGGAACGGTTTAAAACGGTTGTAGAAAACGGTACCTTAAAAATTTATTTTGATAAAAGTGGTTTAAGTTGGTTGTACAGCGAAAAAAGAAAACTGAACGCATATGTTTCTTTTAAAGCGCTCGAAAAAATTTATGCATCTTCAGGGGCTGACGTAATTTTAAAAAGTACTGTTTCTGTAAATAAATTGCAATGTACATTTACCAGCGGTGCACATTTTAGCGGGCACGTAAATGTAGGCGAAATGGCAATTTCGCAAAACAGCGGATCAGAAATTGACCTATCAGGCAAAACAGAAAAACTGCAGGTAGATGTAAGCAGCGGTGCCATTTTTAAAGGATACGATCTGGCTGTTGATTTTTGCGAGGCAAAAGCAACCAGTGGCGGCGGAGTAAGAATTACAGTTAACAAAGAATTAAACGCCAAAGCAAACAGTGGTGGTGGCATTCGTTACAAAGGCAATGCCGTGATGAAGGATTTAAGTGTTTCAAGCGGCGGTATGGTAAAAAAAGAGTCTATCTAATTGTATTAAAAATCCAAATATGAAAAAGATAATTTTATCTCTGGCAATCCTTACGGCTACTGTAGCAGGGCAGGGGCAAAATAAAGTATTTGTAAACGATGCCAATGCACAACTTAGAACATTGACTGGAAGTTTTAATGCAATCAAAATATCTGGTGGTATTGATCTGTATCTTTCCCAGTTTGACGCCGAATCAATTGCCGTTAGTGCTGCTGAAGATAAATATAAAGAGCATATTAAAACCGTGGTGGAAAACAATACCCTGAAAATATATTATGAAGGAGACAAAATGTGGAGCGGGGGAAATAAAAAGTTGAAAGTGTATGTTTCCTTCAAAAATTTAGAAAAGCTTCAGGCCTCAGGGGCAAGCGATGTGCAGCTTGCCGGCACCATCAATGTGCCTTCATTAGCGTTGGATATGAGCGGCGCCAGTGATTTTAAAGGTGCCGTAAAAGTAAACGACCTTATAATCGAATTAAGTGGTGCTTCCGATGCAACCATCAGTGGTGTTACCAACACGGTGAGTATATATTCTACCGGCGCCAGCGACTTTAAAGGCTACAACCTTGTTACAGATATTTGCAACGCAAAAGCATCCGGCGCCTCTGACATCCATATTACAGTAAATAAAGAAATATCAGCCGATGCCAGCGGTGCCAGCGATATTTCTTACAGGGGAAACGCGGTGATAAAAAACCAGCACAGCAGCGGTGCCAGCAGCATTGGCAGAAAAGGAAAATAATATTTGCTATAAAACGTAATCAGGTTGACCGGTTCATAATACCAACGATCAACCTGATTTTATGTTGATGATGGTCAGCCGGTCTTTCATATCATCCGCCATCTCCGTTATTTTATCCTTATAACGGGTTGCTGATTTCTTCTTTATCTCCGGCATACAAGTGCTGGTGATGATAAGTTTAATCGGTTCCTGCGGGCAGGGGCTGTGTGTTTCATCTTCCTTTTATTTTATTTTTTTGCCACCACCAGGTAGTAATAAGCATGCTGCCACTGGCATTATGCACCATTGTACCGTTTGGTTTATCATTTAATTTGAGATACTGATGTATAATATTTGGCGGCAATAGTGTAATCCCTTACTTTTGCACCGCGAAGTAGAGCAGCGGTAGCTCGTCGGGCTCATAACCCGAAGGTCAGAGGTTCGATCCCTCTCTTCGCAACTAAAAACACGAAGGCTCGCAAGAGCCTTTTTTATTCTTGGCAAGTTGCTGATGAATTTGATCACCTCCTCCAGTCTGTTTGTATGCGGTTATCAAAGTCTTATTAAGACTTGCCTTTAAAGGTCATACATGAAATCAGGTTTCGTAAATATTTTTGGAAAGCCCAATGCAGGTAAAAGTACATTGCTTAATGCGCTCATTGGCGAAAAGCTCGCTATTGTATCTCATAAGGTACAAACTACGCGGCATCGTATTAAAGCAATTTTAACAGGATCAGGTCACCAGATTATTTTTTCTGATACACCGGGTATAATCGAACCCAAATACAAGCTGCACGAAAAAATGATGCAGGCAGTAAAAGGAAGTTTAGAAGATGCCGATATTGCTTTGTTGATGACGGATGCCAGGGAAAACCCCGAAGAAAGTAATTTAATTTTTTCGCAATTAAGATTGAAAGTTCCGGCACTGGTAATTTTAAACAAGGCAGATGCGGTGAGTGAAGAAAATATTATAAAAGCCACCCATTTTTTTGAACAACAGCCTTACTGCAGGCAGGTAATTGTCATTTCCGCATTAAAGAAAAAAGGTATTGAAAACCTGTTGGCAATTATTATTGACATGTTGCCGGAAGGTGCCCCTTTTTATGAAGGAGATGACATTAGTGATTTACCAACAAAATTTTTTGTAAGTGAACTCATCAGAGAAAAAATATTTTTATTGTATGGAGAAGAAATTCCCTACCACGCAACTGTGTTGGTACAGGAGTTTAAAGAAAAATCAACGCTGATAAAAGTTGGGGCAGATATCATTGTACAAAGAGATACACAAAAAGGAATTATCCTGGGTGAAGGTGGTAAAATGATTAAACAGCTGGGTACACTGGCAAGAAAAGATATCGAAGAATTTTTAGGCAGTAAAGTATTTTTAGAACTGTTTGTAAAAGTTCGTCCTAAATGGCGGGACAATGAAATGCAGCTAAAAGAATACGGGTATTAATAATGGATAATTGAATAATGGGTTATTGTAAATTTTTTTCAAACAGGTTTTCATTTTTCCATTAATTATCAATTAATAAATTATCAAATAATAAATTATCAAATAATAAAGATGAGTTTTACAGTAGCAATAGTAGGAAGACCCAATGTTGGTAAAAGTACTTTTTTTAACAGGATGTTGGAAGAACGCAAGGCCATTGTGGATGATGTAAGTGGCGTTACCCGTGACCGTCAGTACGGTATAGCCGATTGGAATGGTAAATCATTTAATGTGATTGATACCGGTGGTTTTGTACCAAAAAGCCAGGATATTTTTGAAAGGGAAATCCGCAAGCAGGTTTTGATAGCGGTGGAGGAAGCAGATGCCATTATTTTTATGGTGGATGTAGCAACCGGCATTACTGACCTTGATGAAGCGATGACTCAAATGCTGCGCAAAACGGCTAAACCGGTTTTTTTGGTAGTTAATAAAGTTGATAATCACGACAGATTACTGGAAGCTTCCGAATTTTATAGTCTTGGTTTTGATAAGATACACTTTTTGTCCTCCATCAGCGGTACAGGAACGGGCGATTTACTAGATGAGTTGACGGACCTGATTGTAGATGAACCTGCAGAAGAAGAAAAGAATTTACCCAAGTTTGCCATCATCGGGCAGCCCAATGTAGGTAAATCCTCTTTGCTAAATGCCTTAACGGGGCAGGAGCGTACTATTGTAAGTGAGATAGCAGGTACAACAAGAGATACCATTCACACCCACTATAATTTATTTAATAAAGAATTTGTTTTAATAGATACAGCAGGCATCCGCCGTAAAGCAAAAGTAAATGAGGATCTTGAATTTTATTCTGTAATACGGGCAATAAAAGCAGTAGATGAAGCGGATGTTTGTTTACTGTTACTGGATGCTGAAAAAGGAATTGCCGCCCAGGATCTTTCCATATTTGCTATGGCTGTAAAAAAAGGAAAAGGTATTGTTGTATTGGTGAACAAGTGGGATGTAATGCCCAAAGAAACCAATACTGCCCGGGATTATGAAGTAGAATTAAAAAAACGCTTTGCACCTTTTAGTGATCTGCCTATTATTTTTATTTCGGCTCTTGAAAAAACCAGGATATTTAAAGCAATGGAAGTTGCGCTTGAAGTGTATGATAGCCGTAAACAAAAGATAGCTACTTCCAAACTGAATGATAAAATGTTGAAAGCGGTAGAAGCGTATCATCCGCCTGTAGTTAGAGGCAGCCAGGTTAAGATTAAATATGTTACCCAATTGCCGGTTGTAGTGCCCTCCTTTGCATTTTTCTGTAATTATCCTGATGATGTTAAAACACCTTATAAAAATTATTTAGAAAACCAGTTGAGGCTTAATTTTAAATTTACCGGCGTACCAGTCAGAATATTTTTCAGAAAAAAATAAATTTATTAGTCACTTGTACTTTTATTGCTTTAAGTACGTTTATGTTGGACTATGTAAATATATTTGACTAATTAAAAAAAGATAGTATATTCGCAGCGAAATTTAAAAACAAAAAAAACTACAATGAAAAAATTAATTGCTATTCTTGCTGTTACAGTGTCAATGACCGCTTGTAACAATGGTACCGAATCTACACCTGCATCTGCTGCTGATTCTGCAAAAGCTGCTACTGCTGCTGCTGATTCTGCTTCAAAAGCTGCATCAGCTACAGTTGATACTGCTAAAAAAATGATGAACAATGTTGCTGATAGTGCCAACAAAATGGTTAATAAAGCTGCGGATAGTGCTAGTAAGATGGTAAATAACGCTGCTGATAAAATGGCGGATAAAGCTAAAGAAGGCGCAGACAAAATGAAAGCTGGTGCTGATAAAATGGTGGATAAGGCTAAAGAAGCTGTTAAACACTAAGCATTACAAAATAAATGATAAAGGTCCTCCTGAATTTTTCAGGAGGACCTTTTAGTTTAGCCATGTTTTACTGATTATTTGTGCGGTAGTTTTTTGAATTGCTGTTATTTTATTTATAGCAGGCAGGGGACGATTATTTCTTTTCAATACGATATAACCAATTATTACAAGTAATAAAATGAGGATAATCGCAAAATAGGTATACGGCTGATCTTTTATCCTTCTTTTTAAACGCCGGCTTTTATTTTTTATAACCTGTTTTTGAAGATCCTTGTTTAGTTGTTCAACATATATCTGCAGATTTTTGGTAGGTTTAATTTCCTGCAGACCTTCCACTGCATCATTTATAAAATCATCTTCTGCCATGCTTTTTTCAAGCTCATGCATATCTGCCTGGGATATATGATGACTCAGGTAATCCATCAATTGCTGGTTATCAATATCTTTATTGCTGTTGGATAATATGTCTTTTAAATCATTGTTCATGTTGTTGTAAACGCTCCAGCATTATTTTTAAATTTCGTTTTCCGTTTTGAATATTGCTTTTTACCTGCAGTAAACTATACCCCGTTTGTGCAGTTATTTCATGATAACTTTTTTTATGCAGGTAAAACAAAGTTATGCATTGTTGCTGCTCCGCATTCAATTGCTGTAAAGCGGTTTCCATTTGGGTTAGCGCAATATCCCGGGCCACAAATTTATTTTTATCTTCTGCTTCATCGGGTGTAGCCAAAAGCTTTTCATTTATTTCCAAAGACTGTTGTGCTTTATTTCTTAGCTTCATCAGGCAATGGTTTTTTGCTACCATGTACAGCCAGCTTTTAAAATAATCTACTTTGTATTTGTGCAGCTCTGTAATGGCTTTTAAAAAAACCTGCTGCACACCATCTTTTGCTTCTTCTTCGTTTTTTAAATACTTCATGCAAACACCTAGTAACAATAAGGTATAGCGTTGAAGCAATATGCCAAGCCACTCATTGTTTTTATCTGCATAAAATTGTTTAAGCAGTTCGCCGTCGTCTATATGTTTGTATTTGTCCGGGTTCAAAGTTGTCAGGTATACAAATTAAGATGTAAACTTAATAAAATTCCATAAGCTGCGTTCAGGTAAAAAAATCTTATTGTCTTATGGTAAGCTTACTGGCAATGATTAATTTGATAACTTTCCCGCCAGGGATAATTTGCCTTTAAGTGGGAAATATAAAGATCTAACATTACAAAATTTAGCAGGGAATAATTTAAAACCAATAAAATTTTAATGCGAAATTGAACAGGAACTCAAAATTTAAATACTACGGTTACCATCAAAATTTTCCAGTTCTTTTGAAACAGCATTTAAAAAAGTAGAGCCCAGTGCGCCATCAATAATCCGGTGATCGTAGCTTAATGAAATGTACATCATGTGGCGGATGGCAATGCTGTCGCCCTGAGGTGTTTCAATAACCATCGCTCTTTTTTTAATAGCGCCTACAGCCATGATGGCAACCTGGGGCTGGTTAATAATAGGCGTTCCCATAATACTTCCAAAACTACCTATATTGGTTAAGGTAAAAGTTCCTCCATTGGTATCATCTGGTTTTAATTTGCCCGTTCTTGCTGCATTGGCCAGATTATTTACCTGTTTGGTTAACCCGGTAAGGTTTAATTGGTCTGCATTTTTTATAACGGGTACAATCAGGTTACCATTGGGTAAAGCGGTGGCCATACCAATGTTTAAATCTTTTTTAATAATTACTTTATCACCGTCTATAGAACTGCTTAGCAGGGGATATTTTTTAATACTCTTTACAATGGCTTCTATAAACAAAGGGGTATAGGTTATTTTTTCGCCCTCTCTTTTTTCAAAATCTTTTTTAATTTTTTCTCTCCACAAAACAAGATTGGTTACATCACATTCTGCAAAGCTGGTTACATGGGCACTGGTATTTTTACTGTCAACCATATGTTTTGCAATCAGTTTGCGCATGCGGTCCATTTCTATTATTTCTATATTGCCTGTGTAGCTTCCCGTCATTACCTGCGCAGTACTGCTTACCGCAACCTCGTTATTAGGTATTTCATTTTCTGCAATGACCTCCTTTTTTTGATAAACAGTTACCGCTGGATAATTGCCGGATGCCTTTGCCGAAACGTATGCTAAAATATCTTTTTTACTAACCCTGCCGTCTTGCCCTGTACCTTCAATTTTTTCCAGTTCTACCATGGTAATGCCTTCCTGTTGTGCAATATTCAGCACCAGTGGAGAGTAGAATTTTAATGCAGTTTTACCAGCAGCAGCAGAAGGTTGTACAATAAACTGTGATGGCTGGTAAGGAACTTCTTCAATTAATTTTGCTTCTTCGTATTCGGGTTGTGATGCTGGTGCTGTTGGCTGTGATTGGGTTACAGCCGAATCTGTACCTGCCCTTATTTTTGCAATAACGGCCCCGATAGGAACAACATCGTTTTCACTAAATAAAATTTGTTCCAGCACACCGGCAGTTGTAGAAGGCACTTCGCTGTCCACTTTATCTGTAGCAATATCCAGTACAGTTTCATCTTCTTTTATGGTATCGCCTGGTTTTTTATGCCATTTCAAAATGGTTGCTTCCATGATGCTTTCACCTAGTTTGGGCATTATTAAATCTACAAGTGCCATGCTGTTTATATTAAAGATTAGAATTGAATGAGTGATCCCCAACAGGTATATGGTACAAGAGGGCGATGCAACGATGTTAATTTGAAAAATAAATGCCCGGACAAAATATACTCCCGCCCTTACACTAAAAATACAGCAATCATTGTTGTAAGCGTCAAAGATAATTATTTCCGCTAATACGCTGTTTGCTAAGGAACAGATTCTGTATCTGTCAAAATAAATTTCCTAAGCAGATTTAAAGCATGGGTTGCAGTAAGCTGAACATTTCTTGCCCTATCGAAACGAAAATATAATTTATGTGCATCTATTTTATTTTTGTTGCCAACCGCAATCCATACCGTACCAACGGGTTTATCGGGCAGGCCACCATCAGGCCCCATGATACCGGAAACGGCAATCACGTAATCTGATTGTATGGCTGCCAATGCACCCTTTGCCATTTGCATTACTACCTCTTCGCTTACTGCTCCCTTGGTTTCCAAAGTTTCTTTAGATACCTGTAATAAATCCTCTTTGGCTTTATAAGAATAACTTACCACGCTGCCATCGTAAAAGGCAGATGCTCCGGGGATTGTGGTTAGTAAATGCGCAATATAGCCACCAGTGCAGCTTTCCGCAGTACACATGGTTTTGTTTTTTGCAGCCAGAAGTTTCCCAGTTACCTTTTCCATTGGTTCATCCAGGTTTGTAACCAGAAATTCTTTTACCTGTTGCTGCAGGGTTTCAAAATATTCCTGTATTTCTTTTTCCACTGCCACCCGGTCAAAACCTACAGACGATAACCGTAAACGCACCATGCCATAGTTGGGTAAATAGGCCAGTTTGATATGTGCAGGCAATCCGGTTTCAAATTGTTTTATTTGCTCTGCTAAAAAAGATTCTCCAATGCCAGCCGTTAATAAAGTGCGGTGGGTGATGTGTGGAAATATAAAATGCGTGCTTAGTTGCGGAATAACATAATCCTCCATCATTCCCTTCATTTCATACGGTACACCCGGCATGCTTACGTACACTTTTCCTTCTTTTTCAAACCACATGCCAGGGGCAGTTCCTCTTTTGTTTAAAATAACTTTGCAGGTATCCGGAACTTCAGCTTGTTTAAAATTGCTTTCAATCATGGGCCGGTTAAGCACCCTTTCAAAAATATGTTTTACATTTTTTAAGGCACCTTCATCTATTACCAGTTTACCGTTAAAATATTTATTAAGTAAAGGTTTGGTAATATCATCTGCAGTAGGGCCAAGGCCTCCGGTAATAAGAATTATATCTGCATGTTTACTTTCCTCATCCAGTGCTTTCCAAATTTCATCCCACATATCGCCTACTGCAACACGCCGCAACACTTTAATGCCTGCAATGTTTAGTTGCTGTGCCATCCAGGCACTGTTGGTATCAATCACTTGTCCTATTAATAATTCATCACCTATTGTAATGATGCTTGCTTGTGTCATACTCGTAAAAAAAAAGATTAATTTTAGTGCAAGATAATTCATGTATGAAAACAGTTTGTTTATTTATTTATGGGTGGTTGCCTGTAATTTTGTTTGGACAAAACATAACTACTCAACTGGCTGCCAGTGTAAAAAAACTGGAAGCCGATGAGCAGTTTAAACATGCCATTATCAGCATGTATGTAGTAGATAATAAGACAGGCAAAATTGTATTTGATAAAAACAGTAGTATTGGCCTTGCACCGGCCAGTTGCCAGAAAATTATAACCAGTGCTACCTCTTTTGAGTTACTGGGAAATGATTACCGTTACAAAACTTATTTAACACATGACCAGCCAATAAAAAATGGTATTTTACAAGGCAACCTGTATGTTGCTGGCAGCGGCGATCCAACGCTTGGAAGTTCACGCTGGAAAGGCTCTTCAGAGGAAAATGTACTTAAAAAAATTGCAGCATGTCTTCAAAAAAATAATATACAGTCAATTGCAGGAGGTATAGTAGCCGACGATCATTTTTTTTTACTGGATGCGATACCGAAAGGTTGGATTTGGGAAGATATAGGCAATTATTACGGTGCCGGTGTTTGGGGACTTAACTGGCGGGAAAACCAGTTTGATGTAACCTTTAAAACAGGCAATAATGCAAATGATGCAACCACGATTATTGCAACACAGCCAGCGGCAGTTTTATCGACCTGGTCATTTATTAATTTTGTAAAAACGGGCGAGAAAGGAAGTGGCGACAATGGGTATCTTTTTTCAGCACCGTTTGTGAAAAATATTATTGCCAAAGGAACGGTACCTCCAACGGTAAATGGATTTACCATTTCAGGTTCCATACCAGATCCGCCAAACCTTTTTTTACAAACGGTTGATGCGTATTTAAAGAACAATGGTATTCAGGTGCAGGAAAAAAACTGGAGTTACACAGAACACCTGGTTAACAATCAAGCACTATTTATTCCCAATGGCATACGCCTCGATTCAATTGTATCACCTTCATTGGATTCTATTAATTACTGGTTCCTTAAAAAAAGTGTGAATCTTTTTGGAGAAGCACTGGTAAAAACAATCGCTGCCGTAAAAGCGGGCAAAGGCACTACCGGGGATGGTGTAATTATTATAAAAGATTTTTGGAGTAAAAGAGGGATTGATCCTCCCTCATTAAATATTATTGATGGTAGCGGTTTATCGCCTGCCAACAGGGTTACGGCCAATGCATTGGTTACTATTTTAAATTATGCCCGGCAACAAAAATGGTATTCATCTTTTTATAAATCCTTACCCGTAATCAATAACATTACTATGAAGGATGGCTATATCAATGGCGTTAGAACGTACGCTGGTTATGTCAGCAGCAACAATGGCACTACTTATACTTTTTGTTTTATGGTAAATAATTTTGATGGCAATCCTGGCACTGTCAGAGAAAAAATATGGAAGCTTCTGGATGTTATGAAGTGATGACTCCATAACAATACCTCTGAATACATAATGATTTTTACAAGAAATAAAGGTTTATTTTTTTTATTGAAATGAATGGCTGTATTTCGTATCTAAACTAATTATATGTCCAAACAGAATTATAAAAATCACAGCAAGTTTGTTCCCGCATTTCATTTTGTAATAGTTCCCTTGCTGTTATTTGTTTTTATTGGTTCAATAGTGAATGTTTTTCATTCTGAACCTGCAAATATTTATTCAGCTTCTTTGCTGGTAGCGCTTTCTTTTGCTACCCTTGTGCTGGCATTTATTGTACGTGGTTCTGTATTAAAAGTGCAGGACAGGGCCATCAGGGCAGAAGAAAATTTCAGGTATTATCTTGCTGCCGGAAAGCAACAGGACAGCCGTTTAACCATGTCACAAATTATTGCGTTGCGTTTTGCCGGTGATGATGAATACATAGGGCTGTCAAAAAAAGTAGTGGATGAAAATATGTCGGCCAAAGAAATTAAACTGGCTATTCAGCAATGGAAGGGTGATCATCACCGGGCTTAATTTTGCGCAAAATTAATGCGGATTAAGCAGTTGTATAAAATGGAATCAAAATGTGTGTCAACGTTGGTAACGTCAATATTTAATTTGTCTTATCAACAGATTCCGTAAAATACCCCACTAACTTTTCTTTCAGCGCAGCGGGCATTTCGCAGCGCTTCATATGCTTTGCTTCCATAAAATAAAGTGTTACATCACCGGTGTTTAAAAGATCGCCTGCTTCATTGTAAATTTCTGAATGAAAGACAATTTTGTGGTGTACTGGTAATTCTCTCAATATAGTTTTAACCATTATTAAGTCATCATATTTTGCCGGTCTTAAAAAACGGCTGTGGATATCTACTACAGGCATAATAATGCCCATGGCTTCAATATCTTTATAGCTATACCCCAGTTCCCTGATTGCTTCGGCCCTTCCTATTTCGTAAAACTCAGCATAATGGCCATGGTAAACCACTCCCATCTGGTCTGTAAGGGCATAATGAATTCTTATTTGAGTTTCTGTAGTATACATATTGATAATGTGCTGATGTGCTAATTTGATGATTTATTAATTGCTGAATTCAGCTGTATTTTAGGGAAAAAGTAAATTAGTGAATTAAAATTATGAATGCTGCGGTATTTGATTGGCATATTAGCACATGTGCTAATTAGCTAATTAAATCCGGCCAATTAACTCTATTTCCCCATCATTCCATCTACACTCACTTTACCAGGACCAATTAATAAAATAGCAACAAAACCTGTAAGGTATAAAGCAGCTGCATGCCCTTGTCCAAAAAAATCAAGATGATTTACTTTATACAATGCAACGCTCATGGCAATGATTAAAGGGATGCATGCGAACCTTGTAAACAGTCCAAGTATTAAGAACAAGGAACAAAAAAATTCAGCGAAAATTATTAAGGAAGCATTAACGGTTGTTCCCATTCCCAGCAGGTTAGGCACGTGTTGCGCTGTAACGCTGAAGTGGGTAATTTTTTGAAACCCGTGCCCCACCAGCATCAGGATGCCAAGGCCCAGTCTTAACACCAGCATCGCTGCATTTACAGCATTGGCACTGTATTTTGAAGAGAACAATTTTTTCATCCTGGTTTTTTAAACGTTATAAATTTCCGGCAATTTAATCTTTATCATTATTTATACTGTAAAAATATTTGTATTCATCAATTGCAATGTAATAAAGTGTTGTTAGAAGCAGTATGAAGAAGGTCATAAACCAAATGGTTAGCAAATAATTTATAAAAATGATAATGTTATTTGAAAAATAAAAATCAATGAGGGTTAAAATTTTTGAACTGCAATAAAAGATATTTATTCTTTACCTTTTTTTTAACAGGCTTTCAACTGTACATTTCCTTTTGAATGCAACAGTTATCCACTTATTAACAACTGGTTTGGAATGGTGTTTGCGTAAACGGCAATAGAGTTAATTTTACCATTAGCAATAATGAAAGATATAATCAATATGATAAAACCAACCTATTTTTTGCTGCTGATAGCAGTACTCTTTTCTTTTTCAGTATTTGCACAACCCACACATGTTTTTACAGATGCAGAAAGAAAGTTTAAAGACGCAAAAGAATTGTTTATTAAACAGCAGTATGCACTGGCGTATCCCTTACTGGAAGTGGTAAAGAAAGAATATCCTGATGATCAAAAAAGTAATAATGTGTATTTGCATGATGATGTAAATTATTATTACATCGTATGCCGTTTGAAACTGGGGTTGCCCATTGCAGAAGAAGAAGCAAAGCATTACATAGAATGGATAAACAATCAGCCCCGGTTAGAATTAATGAGTTATCATTTAGGTAAATTTTATTTTGTGAAAAATGATTTTACCAATGCTATAAAATATTATGAACAGGCATCGCTCGATAACCTGAGCAATGAAGAAATTGCTGATGCAAAATTTGAAATGGGGTACTGCTATTTTAACCTGAAACGTTTTAAAGATGCCAAACCTTTGTTTAACGAAATTCACCAGCTGCCTGAAAATAAATATTACATTCCTGCCAATTATTATTACGGTTTTATAAGTTATTACGACCGCAGTTATGCAGATGCATTAAAATCGTTTAAGCTGGTAGAAATGAAAGATGAATATAAAAGTGTGGTACCTTACTACATTGCCGAAATCTATTATTTTCAAAATAAAAAGGAGGAGAGTTTACGGTATGGCGAAAGCACTTTAAGCAGGGGAGGTTTGTATTATGATAAAGAAATGAAACAGTTGCTGGGACAGATGTATTTTGAAAGAAAGAATTACGCAAAAGCTCTGCCACTACTGGAATATTATGTAAAAAATACAAAAAAGGTAAGCAAGGAAGATTTGTATGAATTGAGTTATTGTTATTATGAAGCTAAACAATTGAACAAAGCAATTGAGGGCTTTAAACAACTCAGCAATGAGCAGGATTCGTTGGGACAAAATTCGATGTACCTGCTGGGCGATTGTTATTTAAGAACCAATCAAAAAGCAAATGCAAGAACGGCTTTTCAATATTGTGCCAATAACAGCAGTAATAAAAAACAACAGGAAATTTCATTGTTCAATTATGCCAAGTTATCGTACGATCTTGGCTACCCGGATGTAGCCCTGAATGAAATGAGAAATTTTTTAAATAATTATCCCAATTCAATTTCTACCAACGAGGCAAAAGAAATTTTAGTAGGCCTGCTGGCGAATACTAATAATTTTAATGATGCGCTTACTTTATATGAGTCGTTTAGTAAACCAACCGCTGCCATGCAAAATGTTTATCCGCGTATTTTATATGGCCGTGCTATTGAGTATTTTAACGATCAGCAAATAATACAGGCCGATGAATTATTTTCAAAAATATTAAAACTTCCAGCTTCATCTATTACACCGTATGCTAATTTCTGGAAGGGAGAAATTGCTTACCGCATACCTGATTATGATGCAGCCATCCGGTATTTATCTTTTTATTTACAAAGTGGTGCTGTTGCGCAAGGCGAAGCAACACCTGCCACTGCAAAATACGATCTTGGGTATTGCTGGATGAAAAAGGAAAACTACAGGCAATCGCTGGCTAATTTTGAAGCTATAGCCAAATCAGCTATCACAGCCACTCCTGTTGAACAGGATGCTTATGTAAGAAGTGCGGATAATTATTTTATGGTAAAAGATTTTTCCAAAGCCAGCAGCATGTATGATATTGTAATCAGCAAGGGATTGACACAAAGTGATTATGCCCTGTTTCAAAAAGCAATGATTGCGGGTATAAAAAGCGCATCTGGAAAAATTGCCGGTCTAAACAGCTTAATCCGCCTGTATCCGCAAAGCAGCCTGGTACCCGATGCAACAATGGAAGTAGCCAATACTTATATGGCCGATGAAAAATTCACCGAAGCCATTCCTTATTTAAACAAGGTACTAACCTATAATAGTGCAGGCGGATTAAAACCAAAAGCATATTTAAAACTTGGTCTTAGTTATTACAATCTCAATAACAACGAACAAGCCTTGGCTAACTACCAGCAGCTGATACAGCAATACCCTCAGTCGGTTGAGGTAGATGAAGCGCTGGACAACCTTAAAGGCATTTATGTGGAATCCGGAAAACCAAATGAGTACGTTGAACTGATGCGTAAAAATGGTAAAAATATTTCAGCAACAGAGGCCGATGGCATTACTTATTCGGCTGCAGAATTAAAATACAATGGCAACGATTGTGCAGGTGCTATCGCCGGCTTTACCAATTATTTGTCGCAGTTTCCTGTAGGCGCTTCTGTACTGGAAGCCAGCTTTTTTCGCAGTGAATGTTACTCAAAAAATAAAGACTGGAGCAATGCATTGATAGGATATAATTATGTAAGCAGCAAAGGCATCAATAAATATTTTGAAAGGGCTGCGCTGGCAGCCAGCCGCATATATTATTTTGAATTAAAAGATTATCCCAATGCAAAAAAGGCTTTTGAATTGCTTCGTTCAGGTGCCGTCAATCAGGACAATCAGCTGGAAGCCGCAAGGGGCCTGGTTAGATGCGATTACCAGTTAAAGGAATATGACCAGGCAAATGAAGTAGCAAAGGATTTGTTAAAAGGTAAAGGTATTAGTACCGATGATAAATCGGTTGCCTTTTTAGTGTTGGGAAAGTCGCAGCAAAAAAGCAATGATTGCAACGGTGCTATTGCTTCATTCAAATCATGTGCTGCTATCAATAAATCGGCCTGGGGTGCAGAAGCCAGGTATGAAATTGCGAACTGTTTGTTTAGCATTGGTAATTATACAGCTGCAGAAAAAGCGGCACAAGTTGTAATAAAAGAAACCAGCAGTTATGATTACTGGCTTACCAGCAGCTATATTTTATTGGGTGATATTTTTATGCAGCAAAAAGATTTTTTTAATGCAAAAGCAACTTATCAAAGTGTAGCTCAAAATTCTACCCTGCCGGAATTGAAAACAACCGCTCAGCAAAAACTGGATAAAGCGATGGCTGCAGAAAAAGAGTCGTCAAAAGTAAATTAAAACGTCTTTTACTATTACCATTTTTATTAAAGAGCAGCTTAAAATATATACATTACTATGCGTACAAAAAGTATAATAACAGGTTTATTTTGTTTACCGGCAATGGCATGTTTTGCTCAAAGAGATACCACTAAAAAGCAAAGCATTGATATTACTTCCAGCTATAAACCCGTATTGCGCAACGCAGTTAAAATTAATTTTTCGGCTACCAATTTAACCGCAGATACGGTCAGACAGGTTTCACCGTATGCCATTCCAGCACAAAATTTATTTTATACTTATCAGCCAATGACTTTAAAACCGTTGGCTTTAACACAGGATACCAGTCTGGATATGGGTTCCCGTAATTTTTTGAAAGCAGGCTTTGGTAACTATTCAACACCGTACATTAATGCGGGATTTAGTTTTGGCGACGGCAAAGAAAGTTTAGTAAATGTGTATGCTGATTATATTTCATCAAAAGGTAAAATCAAGAACCAGGATTATAGCAAGATGAACCTAAAAGCAAGCGGTAGTTATTTTACAGACAAGGCTGAAGTGTATGGCAGTGCTGGTATTAGTCAGAATGATTACTATTTATACGGCTACGATCATGCGCTGCACAATTACAATAAAAGCGATCTGTTGCAGCGGTTAACAGATGTTAAATTGAAGGGAGGCTTTCGCAACAAAGATGTAAATGAGCAGGATATTAATTACAACCCTAATATAGAGATCAATGTTTTTACTAACCAGAAAAAATTAACCGAAAGTTCTTTGCTGATAGAGGCTCCGGTAGAAAAAAAACTGGGAGATATTTTTTCAGTAAAAGTGGTTGCCAAAGCGGACATAACCAGCTATACCACTCAAAATTACATGCCTGATAATATCAAATTCAGCAATAATATTTTTTCAATTGCACCTGAATTAATTTATACAACACCGGAGTTATCGTTACATGGCGGGTTAACACCTGCCTGGGATAATGGTAAGTTAAGTGTACTACCCAATTTTTACGGCGAGGCACAAATACCTGATAAATCATTTTTGGTGCAGGCTGGTTTTACTGGCCGGTTTATTAAAAACAGTTATCAGAATTTAACCGCTATCAATCCTTACCTGTCGCCGCTAACTTCCCCTCAACTCAATACAACAGAAACTGAATTGTATGGGGGCATCAAGGCATCTGTTGGTAAACATTTTAATTTTAGTGCCAAGGGTGGCGTGCTCAGGTATAAAAACCTGCCTTTCTTTATAAATGATACTGCCATAGGTTCTGATTCCAAATCGTTTAAAGTTAGCAACGAAAGTAAGCTGGCCGACCTGCGTATACATGGCGATTTGAGTTATATAAACCAGGATAAATTTACGATTACCGGCGGACTTACTTTTAATGGCTATACCGGCATGCATGACAATGCGAAGGCCTGGGGCACCATACCATTGCAAATTGATGCATCCCTGCGCTGGTGGGCGTTTAAACAGGTAATGATTAAAAGTGATTTTACTGCATATACCGGATCGGCTTACCTGTTGCCCGGTAATATAAATCAAACCTTAGGCGGCGCAGCCGACCTGAGTGCAGGCGTTGAAGTAACGATTAATAAAAAAATAAGCGCCTGGCTGGATATCAATAATATTTTAAACAATAAATACCAGCGCTGGTATGGGTACGAAGTTTACGGAACCGGCGTGTTGGCTGGGATCATACTTAAGTTTTAATTTTTTTTTGATTAAGAACAGCGCTGGTTTGTTTAACAGTATTTTTTTCAACAGATAAGCACTGCTTATTTCTATAATCGTCTTTTATGGTATATTCCTATCTTTGAACAATACACATTTACCATGGAATACATCATTGCACCAACACTTTTTCTGAATAAAACCTGCCGCTTACCCGGTATTGGTACACTTGCTGTAACCAGCCTTTCAGCTGAGCATGATTTAGTGAACGCACAGATAAAAGCGCCGTTGCCATCTATTGTTTTTTCTGCTTCGCAGGAGGCTGATGAAAATGTATTTAACGAGTTTACTGCATTCAGTGAACTGATAAAAAAAGACATTGATGAAAAAGGAATTGTGACCTTAAAAGGGGTGGGGGACTTTATAAAAAATGGGCAAGGTGCCATTGATTTTATTCCCCGGAAGGTAAACAGTTTTTTTTTACCCACTGTGGCTGCTCAAACCGTAATAAGACAACATACAGAACACGCATTACTGGTAGGCGACAAGGAAACAACCTCTACACAAATGACCGGCTATTTTGACGAAACAGAAATAACTAAAAAAAGTCAGTGGTGGATTTGGGCAATTGTTTTAGGCGTAGTTGGTTTGTCAATAATTGTGCTTTATTTATCGCAGTACGGATTTAATTTATTGGGTAATGTTATAACGCCGTAGGTTATGTAGAACAGGAACTTTCTCTTTTTTTAAATAAAAAAATACAGCAGTAATATAACTTCCGTTTTCATTCACTGATGCTGTCATCAATTTATAAACGCCTCAAACATTTTGGGCCAGCGCTTTCCGGTAATGTATATCTTTTTGGTAGTGCTGTCATAGGCAATACCATTTAGCACATCGGTTCTTTCCGGAACTAACAGGTTTTTAAAATATTGATCCTTTAAGCCGGACAAATCTATTTTGCCCACCACATGTCCGTTTGCAGGGTCAATCTTTACAATAGTATCCGACTGGTATACATTGGCAAATACAAAGCCGTTAATCAATTCAAGTTCGTTAAGGTTATTTACCGGCCCGATATTATCGGTAACCTGGGTGGTGGTTCTTATTTTAAAATTATCGGGGTTTACAAAATATAAATTGGCAGAGCCATCACTGATGATTAATTCGGTTGACGTGTGTGTAATACCCCAGCCTTCATATGGCCAGTTAAATGTTTTTATGGGCCGATCAATATTATTCAGGTCATACACATTTACCACATGGCTTTGCCAGGTAAGCTGGTAAATTTTATCATTAAAAATTGTGATGCCTTCGCCAAAAATTTTATTGGTACCCATCATGTGTTTGTGCTCTACCTTTCCGGTTTTAATATCAGTGATTCTTAGTGAAGAGGTTTCATAATCCCCCGTTCCTTCATATAATTTACCATTATAAATCTCAAGTCCCTGCGTGTAGGCACTTGTATCGTGGGGATAAATACCAATAATATTTAAGTTTATATTTTGTGGTGCGGCAATACCGGTTAAAGGCGTTTCAGTAATGGTTGTTTCTACAGCATTGTTGTTGCTGTTGCAGGCAGTAAGCAGCAATACTGCTGCAAATAGTAAATACTTTGTCATCAAAATTAAATTCGGTTTAAAGGCAAAAATACTAAAGCATAACAGGTTTAATGCCATCATTGTAATAAAAAAATGTAAATATTTTTTGCCGGCAAGCAAATTGTCCTTACTTTTACGGTATCTCTGAAACGGATATTACAAATTACTCCCATTAAATAATACCGTCTGCTGTTTATTCTGAGATTATAAATTCCACCTTTTCTATTGTTCGGCCAATGCCCGTATCTCCAATACCCTTGATCAGTATCATTGTATCCCCATGAGCCAAATTATCTTTTTGCATTTCAAATTTTTGGTTTATGAAATTTTCATCCGTCTTTATTTTATTTTTTATGCTGGAGATGTCTGTTGCGCAGGCACAGCGCAATTGTGGTACCGCCGGGTATATCCAGCAATTAATTACTACTGATCCTTTCATCAAAAATTCTTTTAATAAAGCGGCTGCACAAATAACGGCTGTTTCAAATAATAGTGCGGCCAGAGATATTGTAGCAGATGAAATTATTAACCTTCCCGTAGTAATACATATTTTATACAATACATCCATTCAGAATATAAGCCTTGCCCAGGTACAGTCGCAGCTTACTGTGTTAAACAATGATTACAGTAATTTAAATGCAGATAGAATAAATACCCCTACAGTTTTTGCAACACTGGTTGCTGATACCAGGATCAGGTTTTGTCTGGCTCAGGTTGATCCGCAGGGCAGAAGAACAACAGGCATCATAAGAAAATACACCAAAACAGATTTTTTTTCTCCCGAGGATGCCATGAAATATGCAGCCCAGGGTGGTGATGATGCATGGGACTGTAAACGCTACCTCAACATCTGGGTTTGTAATATGGGTGGAAGGACATTGGGTTACTCTAGCATTCCTGGCGGCCCTGCAGCTACGGATGGTGTAGTGATATCGTATGATGTTTTTGGAACCACTGGCAATGTACGTTCTCCTTACGATAAAGGCCGCACCGCTACCCACGAAACAGGCCACTGGCTTGGGTTGAAACATATCTGGGGCGATGCCATCTGCGGTACTGACGACGTAGACGATACGCCTGTTCAGCAGTATTATAACTATGGCTGCCCTACGTTTCCGCATGTAACCAATTGCTCTCCAAACGGCAACGGCGACATGTATATGAACTTTATGGATTTTACAAACGATGATTGTATGAACCTTTTTACCAAAGGTCAAAAAATAAGAATGAGGGCCTTGTTTGCTGAAAATAATATACGCAATTCATTCCTGCTTTCTTTTGCCTGCGACAGCACCCTGGCCCAGGGCGGGGCTTTACCTGCTATTGATACCACGGTTGCTGTACAACCATTTGCCGGGTTAAAAATATATCCTAATCCGTTGCAGTCAATTGTAACAATTGAATACATCGGTGAATTAAAAGCATCTGTTTTAAAAACAATCAATATTTTTAATGTAACGGGAAATAAAGTTTACAGTGGTACAGTTATTTCAGCAAAAACAAATATTAATACTGCGGGGCTTGCCAAAGGTGTTTATATACTCAGTATCCAGGAAGGAGCTACCAGGATTACAAAAAAACTTATCAAAGAATAAACTATCAACTGCTCATTAACTCAGCAACTTTTTGTGCGGCCATTGGGGCCAGTGCCACGCCCATTCCACCCATCCGGACGCAGCAAAATATATTGTTCTCAATGTGCAGGATTAAGGGAGTTTTTTGCTGACCCATGGCCATGATACCGCTCCATGAATCTGTAACAGTGTAGGTTGTATCCGGTAATAAATGTTCTTGTATAAAATTTTCTAATGCAGCCTGTATTATAGGTGTAGTCTGCATTTCCAGTGTATTCTCCTTATCAAAATCTTTGTTTCTTGCGCCACCCAATAACAAGCGGTTACCTACATTTCTAAAATAATAATAGCCCTGGTCAAAATGAAATGTTCCTTTTAAAAGAAGGTTACTAATAGGAGCCGTAATAAGTACCTGTCCACGGTTTGGTATAATATCGGCTTGTGGCAGCAGTTGTTTTGTAAACGCATTGGTGCAAAGCAATAATTGATTTGCCGTAAAAGGGATATTCGTTTCCGGGCTACCCGCAACAGAAGTGTGTAGTTGTACTCCATTGTAATGGCTTTCATAAGAAGTTACTTCAATATTGGTTAATACCTGCACACCTAAGCCCTGTACTTTTTGTAACAGAGCCTGCACTAATTTACCGGAATGTATACCTGCTTCCAGCTTGTTTTCTATCAGATGATCAAAGCCCTTCAATCCAAATGCGCCGATTTTTTCATCGGCTATTTTAAATAAATTTTCATCGCCGGTAATTTTTTGTAAACCCTTATTTAGCCAGTTAAGTTTGTCGGTACATTCGGTCCAGTCTGCAGATTGTTTTGAAAAGCATTCATACCCGCCGCACGCATCATAGTCAATTGCGTCATCGGTAAAATTTTTTCTTATTTGCTGCAAACCCTGGTACCGCATTTCTACCAGTTGCCACATATTATCTTCGCCCATTGTTGCCACATCAGCCACTAACTCGCCGGGGCTGCCAAAGCAACTGAAGCCTGCGTTGCGGGTGCTTGCACCTGTAGGAATAAAGCCTCTTTCAAGAATTGTAATTTTATATCCAGGTTTTTTTAATTTTAGATGCAACGCACTCCACAAACCTACAAAACCGCTGCCCACGATAATTACATCCTGTGGTGCAAAAAAACTTTCTTTCTCCCAAAACGATATTTGTGCCATGCTATTGAAATTGTTAAAAGGGATAAAGATAAAAACTAAATAAGCATATTAACCCTTACTGTGCTAATTTTATCTTACTAATCAAAATATTATATGAAAAAAATCATTACTTCAATTATTACCATAGCGCTTTTTACTGCAACCACACAGGCTCAGGGTTTAAAAGGCCTGTTGAATAAAGTAACAAAAAAAGACAGCACTTCCGGTAAAAGTATTCTGGATAATATTAATCCGGGTAATGGTTCTTCCAGCCTGGGAAAAGGTTTAAGCAACGATGATATTATTGCCGGATTAAAAGAAGCTTTAAGGGTTGGTACAGACAGCAGCAGTAAAAAATTAAGTAAGGCAAATGGTTTTTTTGGTGATGCTGCTATTAAAATTTTAATGCCTCCCGAAGCACAACAGGCAGAAAAAACACTGCGCAATGTGGGCTTGGGAAGCATGGTAGATAAGG
Source organism: Ferruginibacter sp. (assembly GCF_014377975.1). Lineage (GTDB taxonomy): Bacteria > Bacteroidota > Bacteroidia > Chitinophagales > Chitinophagaceae > Ferruginibacter. Next base: position 7,621 of record NZ_JACMOO010000285.1, on the reverse strand, counting down.
CTGTTTTATCCATGAACAGGGCAGCAGAAGATGCTGCCAGTGGAGTTGGAAATATTTTTTTCAATGCCATAAAACAAATGAGTGTTACTGATGGATTGCAGATTTTAAAGGGAGGCGATTTTGCAGCTACCGACTATTTAAGAAAAACAACCACCATGGAACTAACCGAAAAATTTAGACCGGTAATTGAAGCCAGCCTTGTTAAAGTAGATGCCACCAAATACTGGAAAGATGTATTTACCAACTATAACAGGTTTTCTGCAAAAAAAGTTAATCCCGACCTTACTGCTTACGTTACTGAAAAAGCCTTAAGTGGATTATTTTTAAACATAAGTTTAGAAGAACAAAAAATAAGAAAAGACCCTGCGGCACAAGTTACCGGTATTTTAAAATCAGTTTTTGGAAGTAAATAATTATTTTAAATAATATAGATACTTAAGAGCATTACAAAAAGGTAATGCTTTTTTTGTGCGGTTTAAGTAAATGCGTTGGCAGGTTAAATCCCCACAATACATCATCATCTTTTATTTAATTTTTAACCGATATTTTTGCAGATAAATACACATCATTTGAGCACGCCTGTTTTTTTAATAACACCCCCATTTACCCAGTTAAATACGCCTTATCCCGCTACTGCGTATCTGAAAGGTTTTTTAAATACAAAACACATCGGTTCATTCCAGGCTGATCTTGGTATTGAAGTAACCCTTGCTATTTTCAGTAAACAGGGACTTATCCATTTATTTGAATCCATCAAAAAGTCAGGAAAAGACTGGTCTGATAATGCCGGCAGGATAATTATTTTACAAAAGGATTATATCAATACCATTGATGCGGTTATTTTATTTCTGCAGGGAAAAAATCCAACCCTGGCACACCAGATTAGCAAGAGGGATTTTTTGCCGGAAGCCAGTCGCTTTGCGCAACTTGATGATTTAAAATGGGCTTTTGGAAGCATGGGCACACAGGATAAAGCAAAGCACCTTGCAACCATGTACCTGGAAGATTTGAGTGATATGATAACGGAATGTGTAGATACACATTTTGGGTTTAGCAGGTATGCGGAAAAACTCGGGAGAAGTGCAAACAGCTTTGATGAATTGTATTCAGCACTGCAGGCCGAGCACACTTATATTGATACCATACTGACTGATATTCTGAAAAAAAGAATGGATGCAATTGAACCTGCGCTGGTAGCCATTTCTGTACCATTCCCTGGTAATTTATATACTTCGCTTCGTTGCGGGCAATTTATTAAAAAGCATTACCCAGGCGTAAAAGTAGCGATGGGCGGAGGTTTTGCCAATACGGAGCTGCGTTCATTATCAGACGCACGCGTATTTGAATTTTATGATTTTATAACGTTGGATGATGGCGAAGCACCGCTGGAAAATTTATTATTGCACCTGGACGGTAAAATAAACATTGAACAGCTTAAACGAACTTTTACATTGGTAAATGGCCGGGTTAACTACATCAATAACGCGGCTTGTACAGATTATAAACAAGGACAGGTAGGCACGCCTGACTACAGTGATTTGTTCTTAGATGAATATATTTCTGCCATTGAAGTGATTAACCCTATGCACAGTTTATGGAGCGATGGCCGCTGGAACAAACTCACCATGGCACATGGTTGCTATTGGGGCAAATGCACTTTCTGCGATATTTCGTTAGATTATATAAAATTGTACGAACCCATTGCAGCAAAACTACTTTGCGACAGGATGGAAACAATCATTGCGCAAACCGGGCAAAATGGTTTTCACTTTGTAGATGAAGCTGCACCGCCGGCTTTAATGCGTGCCCTGGCCATTGAAATTATAAAAAGGAAATTAACAGCAAGCTGGTGGACGAATATAAGGTTTGAAAAAAGTTTTACAAGAGACCTGTGCCTGTTGCTAAAAGCATCGGGTTGCATTGCGGTGTCCGGCGGCCTGGAAGTAGCATCTGACCGTTTGCTCGAGCTGATACAAAAAGGAATTACGGTAGCACAGGTGGCAAGGGTTAATAAAAATTTTTCTGATGCAGGTATTATGGTACACGCTTACCTGATGTATGGTTTTCCAACGCAAACAGCCCAGGAAACAATTGACTCACTGGAAATGGTAAGGCAGTTGTTTGAAGCGGGTATTCTGCAGTCTGCCTTTTGGCACCAGTTTACCATGACGGCACATAGCCCTGTGGGGCTGAATCCACAAAAATATAAAGTAAAAAAAGTAAGCGATGCCATCGGCAGTTTTGCCAACAACGATATTGAGCATACAGATCCCACGGGAGCTGATCATCCAACATATAGTTTTGGATTAAAAAAATCGTTGCTCAATTACATGCACGGTACCTGCTTTGATTATCCCCTGCAAAAATGGTTTGATTTTAAGATACCTAAAACAACGGTAGCGCCAGACTATATTGTAAATGCGCTGGAACAGGTGGAAACCAGTGCAACAAAGCCTGCTTCAAAAATTATATGGCTTGGACACAAGCCTGCGGTTGTACATTTTATCAAATCAAAAAAGGGTAATCACTGGCCAATGGCTGAACTGATTTTTCAAAATAAAAAAGAAACCACCAGCATAAAAGTAAGCGAACAACAGGGAAACTGGCTGGCAGGTATGCTGGAAAAATTATCTGTTGATAACAGCAAAATTTATACACAACAGGAAGTGAAAGAAAGCTATGAAGCCCACTCCCTGGAGGACTTTGAGCTTTTTTGGGATAACAAACCCGTGAACAGTTTATACCGTTTTGGATTGCTGCAACTGTGATTGGAAGGCAGGTTTAAAGTCACCAATAATTTATCAGAAGTAAATATCGACCAGTACAAAGAATAACTAATTTGTAAAAATAGGTAGTGGTAAAGTGGATGGCAGTAAACGGTCAATAGGTATTTGCACCATACTTTGAGAAACTGATCTATAAATATGAACAACTTACTTCAACAAATTACAATGCAGGAAGCAACATGTGATAGTTTGCAATGAAAGATACCGGAAATCCGCATGCGGCAAAACCCATTGTACGGTTTAACGATGTGGAGGGAAAATTAATGTAATTCTTCCCGATCAACTTTACTATTAATTCATATTCTTAATTTGCAGCTTCTTCATAGCCAACATCTACCAACAAATGTTTTCCATCCGCAGCAGCCGTAGCAAGTTCATCGCAACGGTTGTTGAAAGGATTATTGGCATGACCCTTTACCCAAACAAAATTGACGGTAAATTTTTTGGACAGTTCATAATAATTTTTCCACAGATCTTTATTTTTTTTGCCTCCTTTAAAATCTGTTTTTATCCAGGTTTTTAGCCATCCTTTTTCAACAGAATTTACCACGTACTGACTATCAGAAAAAACAGTCACGGGCAGTTCATTTTTTTTAATGGCTTCCAGCCCGGCAATTACTGCCAGCAGTTCCATGCGGTTGTTGGTAGTACGGCGAAAACCCTGCGACAATTCCTTTCGGTGATCACCAAACAATAAAAGAGCACCATACCCTCCAGGGCCGGGATTGCCCCGGGAGGAGCCATCTGTATAAAGTTGAATTTTATTCTGCATCAATAATATTAAAAATTTGTAAACAATAAATTACACCTGTAGCAAAAGGTAGCGGCCTGTTCCAGTAATTTCTGTACTGTTCATCCTTCAGCAACATACTGCTGCATATAACTAAACGGTTCATTTAATAAACCATCTTTAATAATCGTGGCTTTATCAATGGTTTCGTTGCCACCTTTTCGTACGCCATCCAATACAAATTTTATTAGCTGTTCGCCAAAATAACGGCTGGCATCCCTGGGCAATTCGTTGGGCAAATTGCCCACTGCCATTACATCTACGGAGTTAGTTGCATAAGGCAACGTGCGTTTAAACGTATTTTTATCCACACCATAAACCGGGTTTTCAATCGTGCTGTCGCCCAAATTGCAGGGTATAGATCCATGTATATCATCGGTAATGTCGGCAATGGTTGTGATGTTGAAATTCTCTTTTGCCATCTCTTCCAGTTCAAACAGCCGGGGGATATCTTTATTCCAGTAAATACCATTTAATAAAATATTAGTTTCGCCCACGTAGTTGATAAATTTACACCGGTACTGTTTTGGCTGAAGGTGAAAATCATCGCGATTGTATAGGCCGGTTTGATGGTGAGCATAAAGATCAGCTCCTTTTAAATGAACATATACCGGGTAGGTAAATTTTTTTTGCAGGTATTCATCTGTTTCCACCTCGTGTATACCCAGCAGGTTCATAATTTCAAGTACACCATGTGCCACACGTCCGCTGCCCGTTACCGCTATTTTTATTACGGGTACTTTTAATCCAAAATAAGTATGTATCAGTTTTTGAAAACTGTTTACTGTACTAACCCTTTGCAATTGAAACAGGCCGGTGCGGTTACCATAGGCCATCATACCATTGTGCGCCCCCACAATGCCCGCAAAAAAACCAAAGCCGATTATCCTTGTGCCATCTTCATGTTCCAGGCATTCATAATCAATCAATGTAATTTTTTTTGCAGCAATCGCCTCTATCATTGCCTGGTTGTAAGGTTGCAGCTTTTTGGTATGCGAAAAAAAGAAGTAGGTTTTTTTATCTATCAGCATATTCACCGGCACTTCCTTAATGCCCATTAGTATATCGAAATCGCTCATATCTTCCTGCACCGTTATGCCTGCCAGTTGATATTCTTTATCGCTATAGCAGCGGCTGCTGCTGTGCTGAACGGTTACCCGTATATCATTAAAATTTTTGTGCAGCCACTTGCATTGCGCCGGTGTAAGGGCTACCCGGCTGTCGCAAGGAATTTTACCTTCTCTTATTAAACCTATTTTTAACATGCAGTAGTTTTAAAACGGCAAGTTATTGTTTATACTGATACACTTTCATCAATTGAAGCTGTTTGCAAAATTCAATTACTTATAATTTGGAATTTGATATTTGTAAGTTGACATTTGCTGTATGAATTATTTTGAATTATTTGATCTGCCGGTAAGTCTGAATGTTGACAAAAGCAAGTTGGCAAAAAAGTATTTTGAATTACAAAAAAAATACCATCCCGATTATTTTACACAGGCAACGGAAGCTGAACAGGAAGAAGCGCTGGAAAAATCTTCTGCCGTTAACAAGGCATTAAAAATTTTGAAGGATAAAGACAGCACTATAAAATATCTATTGCAATTAAAAGGGCTGCTGGAAGAGGAAGAAAAATATCTGTTACCACCTGATTTTTTAATGGAAGTAATGGAGCTGAATGAAGAGCTTACGGCTGAGTCAGCCACGGCGATTAATGACTTTGAAAAAGATATTTATTCCGGTGTTCAATCCATTATTGAACAGTATGATGCTGCTGCAATTACCACCGCCGAATTACTAAAAGTAAAGGAATATTATTTTAAGAAAAAATACTTGCAACGTATTTTGGACAGATTGGATGATTAACGTAATATTGCAGCCCGTTAAACAAATGCCCATGTGGCGGAATTGGTAGACGCAGCAGACTCAAAATCTGCCATTCGCAAGGGTGTGAAGGTTCGATTCCTTTCGTGGGCACTCAACCTCCTTTTTAGGAGGTTTTTTTATGCCTGAAAACGTAGCACTGGCAAGCCTTTCAACTATTTCACTTTCCTTTTATTTCCTTTGATTATACATTGATTTCTCATTTCTTGTACCTTATTTGAACCTTGAGGTACATTTATTCAATAATATTTCATACCTTAGGGAAAAGAAAATCAAACCAAAGTCAAATGAGTGTAACATTAAGAAAGCGAAAAAATGCAAATGGCACCACTTCTTTAAGGTTAGATATTTATAAAGATGGCAAGCACACGATTGAAACATTAAAGCACCTGCAACTTGCAAAGCCTTCAAACCTAAGTGACAGAGAGAGCAACAAAGAACTACTTCAGCAGGGCGAAGCCATAAGGTTAACCAGGGCCATTGAACTTGAGGGCAACAATTACAACATGGATAGTGATGCTGCAAAAAAGACGATCATTACTGTTTGGATGCAAACTTACGTAGATGCCTACACGAAAAAAGACAAACGAAACATGCAGGGTGTTTTAAATAGGTTTTCTGCTTTCCTTGTCTTGGAAAAAAAATCCGGGTTAACCTTTGGAAACCTGACAGCCTTATTGATTGAGGACTTTATAGATTACCTGCAATCAAAGAGCACCGGCGAAGGTGCGAAGTCATACTTCAACCGGTTTAAAAAGATGATTAAAAACGCATACCGGAAACGTTTTTTAAAATCAAACATTTTGGATGAGGTTGAACGAAAGGCCAAAGGCAAGGCAAACAAAAAGGATATTTTGACTCTTGCTGAGATAGCAACCTTAGCCGCAACACTTACAGAAAGCAGCGAAGTGAAACGGGCTGCCTTGTTCAGCACTGTTACCGGACTTGCATGGGTTGATATAAAACAGTTGAAGTGGGATAAAATAAAATTTGATAGTAGCCAGTTGGAAATTGTTAGATCAAAACTAAAAGACGAAAACAATTCCTATACTATACCATTAAATAAAACTGCAATCAAGTTATTAGGTGAAGCAGGATTGCCGGGAGGGAAAGTGTTTAACCTTCCAACGGCAAACGGGGCAAACAAAACACTTAAAGCGTGGGTTGAAAGAGCAAAGATCAAAAAAAAGATTACTTGGCACAATCTAAGGCACAGCTATGGGACAAACCTAATCTTCAATGACGTTGATATACTAACCACTTCAAAATTATTGATGCATTCAAGCACTGCACAGACAATGCGCTATGTCCAAGCAGCCGAGGAAATGAAACAGAAGGGAACAGATAAACTAAATTTTGATTTGTAAATCCAAACAGTAAGATGGCACAACTAAGCACAGAAGGAGAATTTAATTTTTATAATGAGCTACTGAATACGACTATGGAAGAAATTTCAGAGATAAGGCACAAACACCCTTATAACGATGGCGAAATTATTATTAGCCCCAATAAACATTTTCGATTAATGCAATACCTAAAATTATTTGAGGCAGAAATTGATGATAATTTAGGCTTGTACGATTCGAACAAAATGAAAAATGAACGGGTTGAACGTTACCTAAATAAGGCCCATGAATATGCTCAAAAATTTAATGCGGAATTACAACAATATTTAATAAACGAACCTAAGGATTATTGGCCTTTGCCTAACGCAAACCTTAATTTGTCTTTCGTAAATACTGTCATTGCTAAATTATTGTCATTGAAAAAGGCAATAAAGTTTAAAAAGTCTGAAAGACCTGAAGTGGAATCCTTAGCCTTTATTACCGCTAATAAACAACGAGTGTTTTCTGATTATGAAAAAACCCTACAAGCTAATGTCAACCAGTGGATATTAGGTAAGGACAAATATACATGCGCAGTGTTTTGCATTTTTCTTTCTGATAGCGATTTTTTTAAGGATAACAAGCTGGATAATTTAAAGTCTTTTGCTGAAAGTAGGTATGGACATAATTTTGATGCGGCAATAAAAAAAATGAGAGAAAATAGGAGTAAATCAGAATTAAGTAAAAGAGTTACTAAATTGAAAAGAATAGTTTTTAAGACGCCTTATGGCAAGGTCTGAGCGCCTCGGCGGGCGCCTTCAAATAAAATAGCATCT
>NZ_JACMOO010000284.1 GCF_014377975.1 Ferruginibacter sp. | reverse complement strand
ATATCAGCACCTCTTGAAATATAATAAGAATACCAAATACATGCTGGCATTTAAAAATGGTGTTGATGAAGCAATAAACAATAATAAAAATGCAAATGGATTAATGGGTAAAAAGCATATTCTTAACCTGGTTGCACAAGGAGGAATGCTGGAAATGCTGGCACGTTTTGCCTGGCTTCAGCAGCAGCACATTTTTTAAATACTTCAGAATATTTAATAAATACCGGCTGTATTTTTTTACCTGATAATTTCTCTTTTCACTCCTTTAAAATTGGTAATGGTAAGTTTTACTACCTCTTTGTCCATCAATATTTTCCGGGTAGATTGTGAAAGATAGGTAGATCCGTAATAGAATTCAAGCTTCCTGGTTTTGTTGTTTTTATATAAAACGGTTGCACAGTAATCATCGGCTTTCAGGCTAATCCATTTTGTATCTTCTTTATCCGGCATACTACTTTTTGAATACACCATTACACTATCCTGATTTTGTGTAGCAATCACCAGGTCTTCATTTTTAGCACTATGTAATAAGGCCAGTCCCTTTGCATCACCTTTTACAAAAAAGCCACTTTTTTGCAGCGGCAGCGTACAAAAATTTCCCTTGCCATCGCCTTGAAGGCAAAGCCCGTTAAATGCATCATGCCGCCCGCTGTAAGGCTCCATTCCATAATCGTTGCCTACCATCAAAAGGTCAAGGTTGCCATCGCCATTGATATCCTCCGCCATCATCCCATACACCGGTGCTGTTTGCGCTGCTACCGGCAAAGGCTTTATTGCAAACCGGCCATTGCCCAGGTTTTCTATATAACTGGTTTGCATATCTGTAGCCTGCAGCATGATCGCGTTTTCCCGGTCTTTCTTATTCCATAAATCATCCATCGTAGCAAGGCCATACGATTTATAGGTCGGGTATTTTTTTCGTATGGATAACAGCTGACTTGTCAAATCATCTTTTGTATGCATCGGAAAAGATTTCCTGCTGCCATCTTCTGCTTTCATAAAGCAAAAAACCATTGCGTCTAATGATCCGTTTTGATCAAGATCCTTTGCTAACATAGTCATAGGTTCTTTTAAAGTAGCTTTGTAGCTGGAGTTTAAACCGAGGTTGCCGGCTATGTAATCTATATCGCCGTCATTGTCAAAATCACCGGCCACCAAACTGTTCCACCAGCCAATATGGGTGCTGATAGCGGTTGTTTTATTTATTTGCTCAAACTCTTTTCCTTTATTTTTAAAAAATGTGATAGGCATCCATTCGCCTGCTACCACAAGGTCAATTTTTCCATCATTATCAAAATCACTCCACAATGCATCGGTTACCATGCCTATATTTTTTAGTTGCGGACAAACCTGGTCTGTTACGTCGGTAAATTTTCCCCCATCATTTCTTAAGATGAAACTTTTGGGGGCTGTTGGATAGGCTCCCGATACAACTCGGCCGCCCACAAAAAGGTCAAGGTCGCCATCGCCATCAAAATCGGCAGCCCGCACACAGGAACCATTGGTGACTTCTTTTGGAAGCGCATTTTCAGCCCGCTGAAATTTTCCTTTGCCATTATTAAGATATAACCTGTCCTGGCAAATGGCATGGCTGGGTGGCAATTCGTAACTTCCACTTACCACATACATGTCGAGATCATTGTCATTATCGGCATCAAAAAAAAGTATGCCCATATCTTCTGCAAGGGCATCTTCCGGCTGTAGAAAACGGTGGGCATCCTGCGTAAAATTTCCCATTGCATCCTGCATAAAAAACATACCCGGGTTACTGGAGGAACCCCCAATATAAAAATCGTCAAAACCATTATTATCAATATCACCCACCGCTATGCCAGGCCCAAACTGACTAAGTTTGTGTGGCAGTGTTGGCTGGATATTGTAATCAACAAAATCATCTTCTGTTGGCTTGTATGCAATTCCGCAGCGTGCAGATGCTTCAGTGAAAATGGTGGGATTGGTTGTTGCAGGCACGTTGATTTTTTTGGCATCTTTCCACGAAAGTGCAATGGTTTCATCCGCCTTGATATTGGTGAGCAACTGCTCTGTATCGTCGGGCCAGTGTATGCGCAGGGAATCTATCATTGTACTGTTTCCTACACCGAAATGTGCCCTCGCATCATCCGTTGAAAGATATCCCCGAATTGGCTGATGTTCATAATACAATTGCTTTTTATCGCCGTAATAAACATGCATGTTTGCGCCAATACCTTGTGTATTTATCTCTTTGCCAATAATAGTAACTGTAAGCTGGTGTTGGTTTTTATCCTGCGATGTATTTTCATAAACAAATGCATTTTCATTGATATTATTGATAACAATATCCAGGTCACCGTCGTTATCAAGATCAGCATAAACTCCCCCATTTGAAAAAGAAGACTGGGTAAATCCCCATGCTGTTGAAGTATTCTCAAAATGCAAACCATCTATATTTCTGAATGAGTAATTCGGTATGCTTACAACGGGAAGGGAATCAACCAGGGCGAGAGAAAAATTTCCTTTATTACCCACCTGTCCATTGTCGTAAGAGATATAATCAAGGTCGGTTACATCACGCGGAAGTCCGTTTGTAATGATGAGATCCCGGTAGCCGTCATTGTCAAAATCTGCTACCAGCGGGCACCAGCTCCAGTCTGTCTGGTATACCCCTGCCATAAAACCGATATCACTAAAAACCGGGTGGCCTAAACTGGTAGTACCGCTGTTCATTTGCAAAACGTTTCGAACATACTGATGCTCGTATCCAAATTGTAAGGCGTTGGTATAATTATAATATTCATTACCACTGAGCATGCGCTTTTTACGCAGGTTGCCTTCTGGCAGCATTTCCAGGGAGATTAAATCAACCAGCCCGTCGTTATTAATATCTACCGCATCGGTACCCATGGCATTCCAGCCGGTATGTTTAAAATATTCGCCCAGGCGGTTGGTAAATGTGCCATCTTTATTGTTAATATATAACAAATCATTTGACACAAAATCATTGGCAACATATATGTCGGGCCAGCCGTCATTATTAAAGTCGCTGATGCAGGCCGCATGTCCCCAGCCCTCCATTAAAATACCAGCTTCATGGGATACATTGGTGAAGGTGTTGTTGCCATTGTTTCGATACAGCCGGTCAGTATTTAAGGCAGAACCGTCTGTTACTTTTGGCCTGAATTTGATGGGTGTTTTAGGGTCATT
>NZ_JACMOO010000283.1 GCF_014377975.1 Ferruginibacter sp. | reverse complement strand
GCAATACGCTTTCAGGCTTACCGAATCACGGTTTGACAATGCATCAAACATTTTAATAACTGTTTGCTGCACCGTTTGCTGGTTGGTTGTTAGGGGCTGCTGTGCATGCAGCAAGCCTGATATGGTGAAGGCAATAAAGAGTAGTGATATTTTTTTCATTATTTTATTCTGTTGTATTTTTTTAAAATATCAACAACCAACTTATGTGGTAATGCATACGATTTATTACCGTTGATCCCCTCCATGGTTTCAGCAGCTACCATGGCATTGATGATAGCTTCTTCTGTTGCCTGAATGGTAGCTTCAAATAATGGGTTCATTAAATCATTGGGCAGTTCATCCACTTTGGTAAAACTATTTCTTTGAAATGCGGAAAGGTTGGCTGTAGAAAATGCAATGAAGATATCGCCCGAACCATTAGTACCTTGCCCGCCCACATTTCCAATACCAAGCGATACTCTTTGTGCAATTCTTTTCAACTGATGTGGCAATAATGGAGCATCCGTTGCAACCACCACAATAATGGATCCGTCACCTTCCTGTCTATAAGAGGGAGGAGCTTTTAGTTCATTGTTTAGTGTATCAATAAGTTCTTTACCAACCGGCACACCGGCAATAGTGAGATTATTTTTTCTGCCAAAGTTTGATTGTACGAACACACCAACTGCATAAGCGGAGTCCTTAATTTTTATAATTCTTGATGATGTACCGCTGCCGCCTTTAAAACCAAGGCACATCATACCCGTGCCGCCGCCTACATTGCCTTCTTTTACAAATCCTGATTTTGCACTATCTAAAGCCCCATACGCATTAGCCTCTTTTACATGAAAGCCATAAATGTCATTTAAGAAACCATCATACGTTTCTCCTACTACGGGATAAGTGTACCAAAAATCTTCTTTGTACCAACCCTTTTTTACATACCATTTCAATACAGCATCTCTTACCAAACCCACACTGTTTGTATTGGTTATCATCACCGGACCTTCCAGAAACCCCGACTCAGTCACCCAGGTTGTTCCTGTCATTTCACCATTTCCATTTAAGGTGTACCAGTTTGCATAAACAGGATTATTGTTTCTTCCTCTTGGTAAAATAGCAGTAACACCTGTACGCACCGGGCCTTTACCACGAATGTTTTTTCCTTGTCCGGATATGATCGTGCTGTAGCCAACCTCTACACCTTTTACATCGGTGATGGCATTAAATTTTCCGGCTGTGCCGTCAAACGGAATGCCGATATCTCTGGCACGGGGCTTTTGCGCATACATACTGCAATAAACAAGCAGTAGCAAAATAATTGTTGTTGTTTTTTTCATTGCTGATTTTTATCATCCTGGCCATGATTAATTGCTATACTTTAAAACCTTTATTCCCTCATGTAATTCTAAAAATTTCTGGTCTGCAGACCAGGAATCCCACATTGTAATCTGCGTCTTTACATCTCCATTAGCCATTAATTCAAATTTTACTTTATTAAAGCCAATTCCTCCTTCAAACGAATTGTTTCCTTTATAAGTTAGTCCTTCCATAAATTGGCCATTTAATTTTAAAAAGAGCAAATCGTCTTCCCTTGTAAATTCAGCCATCCCATTTTTTAACTTATAAAGACCTGTGATTTTCTTGTACCCTTCGTCATTTAAAGGGAACGGTTTGCCCATTACAACATCAAACTTCACAACATTTTTATTAGACGAATCCTTTTTTATTTCTAAAATACGGTCAACAGATTGTGGAGAAGCAGCGGCTGTATCTTCTTTAATATGGGGATCCCCTTTAAAATAAATTTGTGTGATCAGATCCTGGTGGTTACTACTGGAAAATCTCATATGGATATGTGCCGGCCTCCATCCATCACCATCCTTGTATGGTACGGGTACTATAGTCTTAAATGCGTATTTACCATCTTTGCCGGTTTTTACCGCACCGCGAAATAAATAATCATCAGAGGTATTATCATAATGCTCATGTTCATCGCATTGCCAGGTTTCTACAAGTACATTAGGCAATGGAGTTTTGCCATCCTTTTGAAAGATAGTTCCGCCTAAGTACATAGTTACACCCGTTGATGTTGCAGGAATAAGGTTGCCCCG
>NZ_JACMOO010000047.1 GCF_014377975.1 Ferruginibacter sp. | reverse complement strand
CAACCTCAGGATGGCAAATACAAATTCTATTTCCAGATAATTTCTTAGTTTTGAATATCCTTATATCTAAGATCATCCTGTTTAAAATTTATTAAACAGGATGATTTATTTCTACGATCTCATCTTAGCTCTTATCGATACACGGATTATTTGTGTAATAATTGCAATAATTTATCGGCTACAAGTTCTGAAGAAGTGGGGTTTTGACCGGTAATTAAAAGTCCGTCCTGTATTGCATAAGGTTGCCAGTTAGCTACCTTACTGTATTCTCCCCCGTTTTCTTTCAACATATCTTCTACCAAAAACGGAACTACTTTTGTTAGCCCTACAGCCGCCTCTTCTTCGTTGGTAAAGCCCGTTACTTTTTTGCCTTTAACAAGCGGCTCGCCCAAAGTATTATGTGTATGCCGTAACACCCCTGGGGCGTGACAAACAAAGGCCACAGGTTTGTTATTTCCATAAAACGATTCTATCAGGCGAATGGAATTTTTATCCTCCGCAAGATCCCACAAAGGACCATGACCACCGGGATAAAATATGGCATCAAACTCTTCCTCTTTCATCAATGAAAGCATTACAGTATTAGCTAATTTTTCCTGGGTCTCTTTATCCTTTTTAAAACGTTCCGTTGCTGGTGTAGCCGAACCCGGTGTATCACTTTTGGGATCAATGGGCGGTTGCCCTCCCTTGGGAGATGTAAGCGTAACTTGAATCCCTGCATCCAGCAGTTTATAATAAGGCGCTGCAAATTCCTCAATCCAAAAACCGGTTTTTTCACCGGTGTCGCCCAATTGATCGTGACTTGTTAAAACAAACAAAACTTTTTTCATTCAATAATTTTTTAACGATTTATAATTTATTTTAAAAATAATGAGTATCATACAGGATCATAACGTAACAGAATATTTTACTCATATAAAAAACCAACTTCCGGCACATAGTTGCCGGTATGTAAGTTCGTAGCTACAAATAATCTAAAATATAGTTTTAAAGGAAGTACGCTATTAACATAATTTTAAGGGGGAATTATCATGCAAAAGCTGAAACCATATCTTCAGCAAACAAAAGTATTCACTTTTTAAGAACGCTTTAATAACCAAAAAAAATTTCGGTAGCACCATAACCATAAGCATGGTGGTATTGATTTACAAAAGATTTTACTTCCTTTTTTGTCTTTAAAATATCATGTATTTCGTCTCGTAATTTACCTACCCCAACACCGTGTATAATGGTTAATGATGGTTGAAAGTGAGCGAGGGCAAGATCATAAAATTTTTCAAAAGCTTTCAACTGAAGCGTCAGTATTTCAAAGTTGCTGAGGTGTTTCCAGCTATCTGTCAGTTTTTCAATGTGCAGATCAACCACGGAACGGGCCGGTGGCAGTAACTCCTTTATTCTTGAAAGATCATATACCCTGAAACCAGCATTACCCAATTTATTTATATCCACTTTTTCTTCCTCTGCTTTATCGGGATAAGTATCAAACAGTGGGTATAAAAATGTAGGTTCGTTCTTTAATTTTATTTCTTCAATCTTTTTAAATATTTGTTTGGCCTTTAATTTTAAAGAAGTTTCATAATAAGGAGCCTTCTTCTTATCGGGATTGGATAAGGAAAATTCTACATCAAACCGGGGATTGTCGCTCAGATCTTCAAAATTTACATCATGCAAATAAAACTCGTGTAAATGCTCAATGGTGTTTGTTAATTGAAAACTGCTTTCGCCGTTAAACAACAAATTGTACTTAAACGTAAATGAGGCGTCTGTTTGATTTACGAGGTATATTTTTAACTTCTCAACCACATCATCATCAAAAACATCTTTATCAAAAACAGGCATGAAACAAATAAACATACCCTCTTCTTTTTTATCTCTTAGTACACCTTTTTCTTTTGGCATATTGTCAACATACACTTTCTTTTTTTCGACAATTTTTTTTTGTGAAAACATGTTGAAGTAAGGAAAATCAATCTGATCCATATAAGCAGGAAAACGAACACCCTTTACTTCAATCATCACCATTTTCTCGTTCATGATTTCTACCACTTTTCCTTCTTCATTTGTAAGCAGTACAATTATTTTATCTCCTGATTCGTATTTCATTTACACCACACTTTTATTAATAAATTATTACTGTAAAGTTAGGTTAGTTAGGAGGTAAAAAACGCTACCAACGAATTAAAAATGAAGATCAGACTTCCTTTATTTTAAAAGGACGAAGGCCGTATTACTGCCTATTGGTT
This sequence comes from Ferruginibacter sp., assembly GCF_014377975.1. GTDB lineage: Bacteria > Bacteroidota > Bacteroidia > Chitinophagales > Chitinophagaceae > Ferruginibacter. Next base: position 18,901 of record NZ_JACMOO010000047.1, on the reverse strand, counting down.
GCCCTTTTAGGAACAGCAAAGAAGTACTACCAACCTAGCCTCCATATTATCCATCTGTTGTACTTCTTAATACGATCCAGCTCTGCGATCTAAAACATCTTCCATACATTTTTGTATAATAAATGTCATTCTATTCCGTCCATATTTAATCAACCGCCGTGTTTGGAAGTACGTATAAATTTAAATCTATCCCAAGTTGTTCTCACTTTTGTACATTCGAATATTTTCTGAAATGCGAATGGATCATATGTATTGGAATTGTCCTGTACTAATTTTATTTTCGTTGCTTTTGGATATCAATTACCGGCGATTTTTGTTGCAAACTGCGCCCTGTCATTTTGGATTTTATAGACCGTAACTTATATAGAACGCCAGTTTACCAGCAGGTTTATTAATACCATCTAGGCTATTACAAAGACTTCGCAATCAAGATAGATTGGAGATCAAAAAGGGTATAAACAAAATGATATTACCACAAAAAGTACAACAGCAATCTTAAGATAAAATAATACTGCTTAATCGTGATGTCTAAATTTAAGGAAGAAGAATGGTTTACCAGAAAATATACACAAGCCATTCAGATTGCGCCAAATGGCTTGTGCGGTGCTTGCTTCTGTTATTTTAACCTTCAGATGCAGCAAACTTATTTACCTTGCCTTCTGCAAGTTTGGTTAAACCTTCATCTGCTTCTTTCTCTTCATCGAGGGTAGTTTGCAAAAGGTTGGCTATTTCACCATACCCTAAAGTTTTGGCCAGTTGTGTAAGGCCTCCATAGGTAGCAATCTCATAATGTTCAACTTTTTGAGCAGCCATTATAAGACCAACATCTCTTGTAGCAGTGCCTGCTTCAGTCTCTTCTATAATACTCTCTCCTTCTTTGGTAATTCCTTCCATCGCCTCGCATTTTTTTGCATTGGGTCTTTTTTCCAATAGCGAAAAAACTTCTTCAAGTCTTTCCACATGTTTGCGGGTAACGTCAAGGTGCGCTGCAAATGCTTCTTTCAACTCGGTTGAACTGGCAGCTTTATGCATTTTTGGTAAGGTCTTTACCAGGTGTTTTTCGGCCCAGTAAATATCCTTTACTTCGTCATGAAAAAACTCCTGTAGCCTTGAGTCATTTTCAACATCTACGTGATGTTGTGCTGAAGCAGTTTTTTTTGACGCGGGTTCCTTCATGGTATTGCCATTGGTGGCAGAACCGCTTTTGCCGTTGGTTGCTGTTTTTGTTGTCATGATTAAAAATTTTAAAATTTAACTATTTTTACAACTTAATTTATAAAATAACCATGCCACTTTAAGTGCTGCTAAAGCTGTATTTTTTATAGCGAAAAAAGCCTTGTAATTTTTTAGAAAGACAAAGAATATCTCATTTTTTTTATTTATCGAAAAGGTAAAAATGGGTATTAACCGGATGAATCTTCTGTTAGCTAAACATAGTAAAGACCTCAAAAATTAATTATAATATCAAAGAGAGAAATTATATATCTGTATTGAAAAAAAACAGCTGTGATGTTTGCCTGCAAACGGTTTCACTGTAATAGTACCCGTTTATTTATTTGCCGGGTATTTGCTTTTAATTCACTATAATTATTTTAACAGTATCTACCTTGTATTTATTGATTTATTTTAAAACAGCCTTTATATATACCTCTTAAAATTTTTTACTTTTTTTTGTAAATTTTATCTGGCAGGTAATAACAGTAAAATTCATTGCCGTATTATGCAATAAATGCTACAACCTGTGTATTATTTTAGACAATATTGCATTATATAAATTGTATTTTCAACTACTTTTTTATACCGGTTTTAACGGCTGAATTAACCTTCCCGAATGTGTACATCCTTTGTTAAAAATGTTTCAAAAAGTTTAAGCAGAGAAGAAAAGAGTCGGGAGACAAGCGATAAAATGGATGAGCGATGAACCTGAAAATTTATGCTTAAGACTTAAGCATTTTTTTATTAACTCAGCATGCAAACAGATCTTCACAATATTCACTGTGCCTCACCCTTTAATTTATTGTCAATTCATTAACAAACCCATTCATCCTTATACAGTCATAAACATACAATTTGAAATATATCACCTACTAAAATAATAAGTCATGAAAAGCTCCAAACTTTTACTTATATTTTTTATAGCTTTTGTTGGTGTTTCGTCACCAGATAAAACCAAAGCGCAGTCTGTTGAAGTTAATTTTTCTGTGTTTCAGCAAAACCTTAGTCCTTATGGCAGGTGGGAGTTTAATCCACGTTTTGGCCAGGTATGGGTTTATGAAGATCCGGATTTCAGGCCTTATGCAACCGATGGGCATTGGGAATACACTAATTACGGCTGGTCCTGGGTATCTGATTTTGAATGGGGATGGGCACCGTTTCATTATGGCCGGTGGGAACATGATCCTTCGGATGGGTGGATGTGGCTGCCAGGCTATCAATGGGCAAGTGCATGGGTGAGCTGGAGTGAGCAAGATGGTTATTACGGATGGGCTCCGTTAGGTTATGGTGCAGATATCAATATTTCTTTTGGCACAATCCCCTATGACCGATGGAATTTTATACCAGGGCAATATATGGGAAGTCGGGATTTTTACCGGCACTACGCTTCTTCCCGGAATAATTATTTTAGAAATTCGGTAGTAATTAATAATTTTTATAATGGCAGAGATGGCAGGTTTAACCGCGGACCAGAAAGAAATGAAGTAGAAAGATTTACCAATAACCGAATTGAAGAACGACATGTGAATTACCGGGAAAGAACAGCAGTAAACAACCATGATAATGGCGATCAACGCAATAATAATTTTGCTACTAATCAAAATCAGAATTATGACAGGAATCAAAATAACGGTAATAACAGAAACCAAAATTCTCCCGTAAGACAGCCTGATAATTTTCCGGATACCAGGGATAGAAACAATGATAATTATAACCGGGGAAGAAATGAAAACAGACAGCCACCAGATAAGCAGCCTGCAAATACTAACCCAGGCGATAACAACCGAAATGAAAACTATCCGGGCAATAGCTATAATAATATTGAGACGTCCCGGCAGCAAAACAGGCTGCAGCAATTACCCGGTTTGCAGCAGTTACCACAACGTACTATGCAGCAAAGACAGCAGCAGGCGGTACCACAACCTCAACAAAGAATAGAACGACCTAATGGTGGGGGTTATAATGAAGGACGGCAAAGGGCTGAACAGGAAAATAACCAGCGCTCTCCATCGCAGGGAAGTGAAGGCAGAAGCAGAAGGCCCGGAAGAGACTAATTTTCCAAATCAAAACAATTACTTACTATAAAATGTACAAACATGAAAAATAAATTTTTATTGCACTGGCTCTTATTGGTTCGCTAACCCTGGCCTCCTGTAGCGGAAGCAGGCTGATGGTGACTAAAAGGCCCGTAGCTCCTTATTATCAACGGCCATTTACACCCGGCTTAGGTTATATTTGGATAGATGGTGACTGGACAATGCGTGGCGGACGCTATATTCATCAGCAGGGATACTGGGCATCACCAAGAGGCAACCGGCATTGGCAAAATGGCCGCTGGCAACAATTTAACAATGGCTGGCGATGGCGCCACGGAAATTGGCAGAGATAGTTATAAATCAGTAAGGATGCAGTTGTAAAGGTTGCATCCTTTTTTACGGATTTGTAAAGAAATTATTAACTATAAATTTTATAACGATAAAGCAGCGTTAGTTTTTAATGGTTAAAAAATATGAAAATAGCCATACAAATGCGTGGATGCCGGTATAGATAATATTTAAAGTAATGAACTATCTAACTATAGTTCCTCTTACCGCATTTAATCTTCATTAAACCAATATTAACCAAACTTACCAGCGTATATTTTGACAGGTTATTGAAAAAAATTTTGCCAGATGGATTATTAAAGTAAAATTGTAATCATTATTACTTTAACCCAATCTACTGCTTGCACATGAAAAGAAGTTACTACACAGTCGGCCTTATAATGTTAACGTTCTTCGTAATCTCTTTTTTAACAAATGTTATCGGCCCGCTTATTCCTGATATGATCACAGGATTTCGTCTCAGCCTTACCTTGGTGGCTTTATTACCGTTTGCTTTTTTCATTGCTTATGGGGTAATGTCAATACCATCGGGTATGCTCATTGAAAAATACAATGAAAAGAAAATGATGACGGCTGCTTTTATAGTTGCTTTATTTGGATCATTGATATTGGCGCTGTTTCCTAATTACCTGTCGGCAGTATTTTCTTTATTCCTGATAGGTTGTGGAATGGCAATGCTGCAGGTTGTAATAAATCCTTTGTTGCGCACAGCAGGTGGCGAAGAAAATTATGCATTCTATTCAGTAATGGCCCAGCTTATTTTTGGCCTTGCGTCTTTTTTAAGCCCGTTGGTTTATTCAGGAATGGTTTCCAGGCTTCAGCAGAATGCGCAGCCCGGCAGCTTTTTTTCCTTCTTTAATAAATTTGTTCCGGCTCAATTGCCCTGGATTTCGCTTTACTTTCTTTTTGTTGTTATTTGTTTATTGATGGTGTTTGTAATTCTGTTTTCAAAGTTTCCAAAAGTAGAATTGAACACCAATGAAAAAGCGGGTCAGTGGGCAACACATGTTCAACTATTTAAAAACCGGAATGTGGTAATGTTTTTTATTGCGATCCTTTGTTATGTAGGTACAGAGCAGGGTGTAGCCAACTGGATATCGCAGTTTCTGTTTACGTATCATGGTTTAGACCCACAAAAAACAGGCGCAGATACCGTTGCTTATTTTTGGGGATTGATGACTGCCGGTGGCGTGTTAGGATTGTTATTGCTGAAGTTACTGGATAGCAGAATAGTATTAATTTCATTTACCATTTTAGCCATCCTTAGTTTAAGCGCAGCTTTATTTGGCTCTGCAAAAATTGCTTTGATTGCTTTTCCGATGGTGGGCTTTTTTGCTTCGGTGATGTATCCTATTATATTTTCACTGGCGTTGAATTCGGTTAAAGAACATCATGGTTCTTTTTCGGGTATCCTTGTAACGGGCATCATTGGCGGGGCCATCATTCCATTGGGGGTGGGTTGGCTTGGCGATCAGTTCGGGTTAAAATTTGGGATGTACTTTTTATACCTTACCATGGGCTATATTTTAAGTATTGGCTTTTGGGCAAAACCTATTATTACCAACAAAACTATCCAGCTTTTTAAAAAGAAAGAAACGGTTCAACTTGATTAAGCAATTTACATGAACGATAAAAAAATTATAGGAGTTGATTTTGGTGCAACTAATATCAGGGCCGGGCTGGTGCATGGTAATCAGCTTTCAGCAATCAAATTAAAACGCATTAACAATACCGGTGCAGAAGATGAAGTATTGCAGGATTTATTTTTTGTACTGGATCAGTTGATGGATAAGGATGTATTGTCAATTGGCGTAGGTGTGCCCAGCGTGGTGGATATAGATGCAGGGATTGTGTATGATGTTATAAATATCCCTTCGTGGAAAGAAATGCCGTTAAAAAAGATATTGGAAGCACGCTACCATGTTGCGGCATTTATAAACAACGATGCCAATTGTTTTGCATTGGGCGAACATTATTTTGGAAAAGGAATTGGCAAAAAAGATATGATTGGTCTTACTATAGGAACCGGACTGGGCGCAGGTATCATCATCAACAACCGCTTGTTTACCGGCACCAATTGCGGAGCCGGGGAATTTGGTATGGTAGAATATCTTGATCATGTGTATGAGTATTATGCCAGTGGCCAGTTTTTTAATAACGTCTATCATACCGATGGTTCAGCCGTATTTGAAAAAGCCAATGCAGGCGATCAGCAGGCACAGCAATGGTATGCGGAGATGGGTACTCACTTGGGCAACGCCATCAAAACAATCATGTACACCTACGATATTTCGCTGATTATTTTTGGAGGATCGGTAAGGCTGGCGTATCCCTATTTCCAGAAGAATATGTGGAAGCAAATTAAAACTTTTGCATTTACAAAATCTGTACAAAGGTTACGAATAGAAATATCTGAAATAGAAAACACGGCTATATTTGGAGCGGCAGGATTGTATTATGATAATGTGCAGTGAAAAAATTCAGCAATTTCTTAAACCCCGTCCTGAAGGGCGGGGCAACTCATTTGGGGCAATTCATCCGATCAATAAAAACAGCAAGCCAAATAGCTTGTTAAAATATTCAAAACTCACAACTTATAACTCACTCATAACTAAATCTTCAACTCTCCCCACCCCTTTCTGTATTCTCTTTTTATAAATTGATTTGCCGCTTCAAAATTGGTAACCTTCATATTTTCCCCATCCCATTTAAAATCAAGATACCTTCCGTTGAATTTAAACCCTTCCATTGTACCATACACTGGATCTTTGCGGGAGATTTTTTCCTGCAGGTTAAAGCTTCTCAACAACAGGTTGCCAAGCAATACTGTTTCTGTTAACGGACCTGCATAACCTTCAAACGGCGAGTCCACTTCCATTTTCCCATAGCCCGCAATACTGGCATCAACCCATTGCCACCAGTGACCATCCATACCGCCTTGAACTCTTGGATATTTTTCAGGAATATGTACATCTTTATTCAATGACAATGGCAATAGTTTTGGATGACTTCCGCCCCAGCCGCAGGATACTTTTCCTTTGGTACCAATAAACAAGGTGCAACCTTCAAAATCATTTTCACCCGGAAAATCGCCCAGCACATCATTCATATTTACATCCGGTTCTATCTCTGCAATGCGTGCGGGAGTAATACCGCCATCCATCCAGTACAGGTCAAGGTCTTTACCGCTGCGCTGTTTAAATTGAAATTTGATGGAACTGGATACAGGCCCACTTTCGGGATAGATTCCTTCTTTAAAAATACCATTGTATACGGTACTTGCACTTCCCGATACATCCGTTGGATAACCAAGGCCAAGTAATTTAAATGGCGGCCCCATGATGTGGCATCCCATATCTCCCAAGGCGCCTGTTCCAAACTGCCACCAGCCACGCCAGTTAAATGGCACAAGGTTATCAATATAATCTGTTTGCTGTGCAGTGCCCAGCCACAAATCCCATTTCAATTCTTTTGGAATGGCCGGTCTTTCTTTGGGCCATGAAATACCTTGCGGCCAAACAGGACGATCCGTCCAGCAATACACTTTTTCTATTTCACCAATCAGCCCTGCTTCAAACCATTCCCTCATTACACGCATGCCATCGCAAGAAGCTCCCTGGTCGCCCATTTGAGTTACTACCTTGTATTTTTTAGCAGCTTCTGTTATTACACGGGCCTCGTAAATATCATGCGTTAAAGGCTTCTGCAAATAGAGGTGCTTGTTTAATTTCATCGCACTCAAACCAACAATGGCATGGTTGTGATCGGGGATGGCTACCGTTACCGCATCAAAATTTTTGCTTTCTTTCTCAAACATTTCCCGCCAATCATGGTAAAATTTTGCTGATGGAAATTCCTTTTTTCTTGGTTCCGCCTGGCGTGCATCCACATCACATAAAAAGGCAACTACTGCATTTTTCTTAGGAGCGTTGGCATAATGATGAATGTCGTTTTCCGCTTCGCCACCGCAGCCCACCGCAGCAATGTATAATTTATCACTCGGCGCAGTGTATCCTTTACCTCCCAACACAAAACGGGGAATAATATAAAACCCTGCAGTAGCAATTGCGGCTTTTTTTATAAACTCTTTTCGGGTAGTTGTTTTTTTTACAGGAATATTTTTTCTTTTTTCCATGAGATAAAAATTATTTTTTAGCAAGCGGTTTAACAGCAACTTCTTTAAAATACACCACGTCATCTTCACCATGATTTTGTAAGCCGATATACCCTGCACCCGGCCTCCTGCCCTTCATGGGTTCAAAATCAAATTTACGTTCTGGTGTGTGGTCGCCTTCTTTATAATCGGTTACTTTTTCACCATTCACATAAACAATTGTGCGTGAACCATCCAATGTAATTTCCATGGTATTCCATTCAGGGCCGGGTTTGCCAGGTTTGGCCAGCGGCTTTGTTAAAGAATACAACGTTCCGGTTATGTGATGGTCATCTTCGTCAGATGTTTCGGGGTGATTGTCAATCTGCACTTCGTACCCGTAAAATACCGGCATCCATTCTTCTTTGGGCTCAATCGGGATGCGGATAAATACACCCGAATTGCTATTGAATTTTTGCATTTTATATATCACCCGAATGGTGCAGTTGCTCAATTTTCCCCCTTTCCAGTACAACAGGCCCATTCCGCCATGGCCCCTTATCATGCCATCTTCTACCTCACTGCTGCCTTTGCCCACATGCTTCCAGCCAGTAAGGTCTTTGCCGTTGAAGAGTTGTTTCCAACCTGCAGTGGTAGTCTTTTTTTTAATTGTTTGGGCTTTTAAATTATTTTGTGCAGACAATAAAAAAAAGCACATTGACACGCATATAGTTTTTAAAATTATTTTATAAGGCATACATCGTTGATTTAAAATATGGATATTCTAAGATAATATAAAAGTTGATACAGTGAAATTTTAAGTGACACAGCAGGAGATGTACGTGCAGGGAGATTTATTTCGTGAAAGTAATAACAAAAGATAAATTACCAGCAATGGTAGTATTTATTATCTCCATTTCATTCACAATATTCAATGAGTTGTATAGGAAGCAAAAGAAAAAGAAATAGTTAAAAGGCAATTTTTAATCCAATGAACAAACCCGATTTTTCTGCATTGGCGGAACTGGCAGTAAGCCGCCAAAAATAATCAAGCGACAAAAGATGAAATATATTTTCAATACCCACACCTGTTTCCATAAAAGGCTTATTACCTGTAACCGAAAATTGAGCATTGTTATTGTATATTTTATTGGCTTTGGTCATACTGCCCGTAAATAGGTTAAAAGAAAAGCGTTCTCTTAAACCCATCTTGTTTAAAAAAGGTATTTTATCAAATAAAATTCCCCCGGCGTAAAGCCTTGTATGCACGCTCACAAATTGGTCTGATGCATATTCATAAGGAAGCATGGTGTTAAAAAGGTATTTACTATCCATATGCGACTCATTGCCACCCGGTATATTTAATAATAAATAAGGCGCCGTACCAATTGTTTTGCCAACATTTAACTTGTAGTAAAAAACAGATTTTGGCGGTAATCTTAACCTTTGCTCAAGCCCTATATTTACTTTTTCATAGGCAAATTGAGCATTGGCAACTTCTATCCCATAAGTAAAACCGATAGAAACGATGGGATTATAATTATCGAGCCTAATCAGGTTGTAATTAAAAAATGTTGTGCGTTGATTCTTTGCAAATCGTAATTCAATTGTGGCTTCTGCAACAGGTAACTTGCTTTTATTTACGCTATCAATTGGCAGGTCAGTAACCTTATCTATGGGGTGAAAAGTAAAATGAAAAACGGGTAACAATTCTTTGTAATCCAAATACAGTTTTGCAGCAATATTTTTGGTGATGTACTGCTCATGTTTTAAAATAACGGATCGTACAAAAATATTTGTTGAAGGAACTTTTTTTCTGAGCAGGGATGTTAATAAATTATCGTTATCTGATTCATCCTCTTTTTCTATTGGGTAATTATAATCTATGGTTCCATTGAGGGATGTCTTGGTCCATTTTACCCGGTTCCAGATATATTGCAAACCGAGATGGCTTTTCAACTGATGATCTTTTGTACCATAAGCGAGGTAGCCATTTACATTTATTTTTTTACTGATGCCAGGTAATGTCCAGAATCCCACCCTCGAACGAACGCCTTCGGCAATACCTGTACTGATTACAGATGTAAGTGGCCCTATCCTGAATTTGTTGCCAATATCCCAATAACCAATGCCGAGCGCAGCGATAAGCTTTGTGTTATTTTTATATTTTGTATTTCTTTTTAAAGAATCTGCCATCAGGTAAATATTTCTTTCGTGCCTTGATAAAGTATCAGACCGGTTCTGCTTCCAGTACTCCTCCCCTTTTTCAAATTGAACGGTTGCTTCCTTATTCATTATTGTAATGGCACTGTCATCAGCATCACCAAATTTTATATGGTCAATAACAATGGTGTTATTAACTGTTAGCCTTACAGATTTTTTGTTTGTTTTTACAGGGATACCTACTAACGCCGCCCCTGTTTCAAAGTCAACTACAGAACTGTATTTGAAAGGCATATATTCTAACTGTTGCGTAGCGGTATCAAAGCTCAGTGTATACTCTTGTATATAATGAAGGTCATTTATAAAGTTAAGGTTGGCTGTTTTGCTCAGGCGCATATCAATCTTGCTGATAGAATAGGAGCTGTCATTGATCCATAGGGAACCTGTAAAAGCTCTTTCAAATTTTTGTTTAGGCGAAAAGTAAATCCTGTATTGCTCTTTACCATTCACTATACTGCTATCACTAAAATAAAAATTATAATAATCAAAAGCAGTGTTACTTAAGGGACTTGCATAAGTTTGACTGAAGATTATTAACCAATTATCATAAATATTAAAGTTAAAATTAAATTTATCCAGCTTTCGGAGCAAAGCATCCGTTTGTAAGCCCAATGTTTTTTTAGCAAGGATATTTTCTTTTTCAATGGCTGGCAAAATACTATGGTATTTATTTGAAATAGTTTCTGAAAAATAGATGGGTAACCGGGAACTTTTAGAATTGGCTGTATCTGTACTTCTGTAAATATTTATCGTTAAATTTTTTAAACTCCTGCTATTTTTTTGAGCAGTATCTAAATTATCAATGGAAAGTTCGTGCCGTTTATACTGGCGATAGCTGTAACTGCTAAACCTGTTTGGATCATTGTAACTTTTGTTGGCAATTACTTTTTTCATGAACCGCTTTCCGGGTTCTTTATCCATAGAGGAAACTTTGATAACTACGTCACCCAGCAAAGACGCATACTGCTTTAACTGAAAGTTCAGGCCCGTTAATTGAGCTTTGTTAAGAGCAAAGGTTAGCGTTTCAAAACCAGCGTGTGTTAGTTCCAGTGTATTGCTCCATTTTACGGTGGTTATAATAAAAGAACCGTCTGTTTTTGTGCGTGTTCCTCCCTGTATTCCTGTTAAATGAACTGTTACATTGGGCAAAGGCTGTTTAGCTGAATCTTTTACTGTACCGGAAATAACAAAAATATTTTGCGCCTGGATAGAAAAACAGCTGAATAAAGCAAGGAATATGACAAAAAAAAATTTAAATGTATAATTATTCATGAAGGATCTGCAAGCACCATTATAATTCAAATTGCGCAAGAACTGATTTTTATTTGTAAGATATTTTTTTAACGAAAAAGGTTGGCTGAAAAAAATTATTAACTATATAATTTAAAGCCTCATTGTTTCTATATTTTTGCACAATAGTAAACTTATTATTTTACTTACATGTTAAAATATTTTAATTTTTTAATTAAGTTAAAATTAATTTTTTTTCAGTAATAATTGTACTGGCACCCTGTTACAATTATTTAATGTGCTGTTTATTTAATCTTTTCTTCAGAAAATAACCTTTTGAGGGAAAAATACAAACGCATATTAAAAAGAATACAGTGTGGTAATTGAAAAAATGCTTGATTATTTTAGCATCCTGTTATCCAATTTGTTTTAAAATATCAATTAATTACTTGGAACATATTATCTATTTATTGTCTTATTACAAATATTTAATCTTATTGCCCCTTGCAATTGTTGAAGGTCCAATAATAGCTGTCGTAGTGGGTTTATTATGCTCTAAAGGTTTTTTAAATCCATTATATGCCTATGTTATTATTGTTTTTGGAGATTTAATTGGAGATTCAATTGTATACATGCTTGGCCGGTGGGGAAAGTCAAAATTCCTAAAAAAAACCAGCAACTGGTTAGGCTTTACCGATGCTAAAATGGCCCGTGCCCGGATCTTTTTTGAAGCCAACCCCAATAAAACTATTTCGTTATCAAAAATAATTCTAGGTGTAGGAGTAGCGGGCATTTTTATGGCTGGAAATGCTAAGGTAGCTTACAATAAATTTATTGGTATTTGCCTGGTAACATCTGCACTACAATATATTGTTTATATAAGTATCGGGTTTTTATTTGGGCAGGCATACATACAAATCAACCATTATCTAAACTATTTTGCATCTCTTTCTGTTCTTGTGGCTATTGCAATTATAGTATTCTTTTTTATTAAATCAAAACTCAAAAAAATATGAGAATCCTTTTTGTATCTGAAACTTATTATCCGCATTTAAACGGTGTATATTATTTTGTTTGCCGCCTGGCACCGCTACTTCAGGCAAATGGGCACCAGGTGGCTGTAATTGCACCTTCAGAAAATACGCATTTCTCCAAAAAGAAAATTGATAATATTGATGTATATGTTGTTCCCTCTCTTCCGCTTTTATATTATCCCAAATTACGCTTCCCGATTCCAGTCTTACTTCAGCATAGGATTAAAGGTTTAATTGATAGTTTTAAACCAGATGTAATACATATTCAGGATCATTTTATTTTATCTAAAGCGGTAGTAGAAGTAAACAAAAAATTAAAAATACCCATTATTGGTACAAACCATTTTATGCCCGAAAATCTTACTTCTCTTTTTCAAAACCAAAAAGTAAAGAGGATGGTCGAAAATTTTATGTGGTCCAGATTTTCGTACGTTTTTAACCAGGTATTACTGGTAACAACACCTACAGAAACCGGCGCACGGCTAATTCGTCCCCAGTTAAATACAAATGTTATTGCAATTTCAAGCGGGATAAATCTGGAAGAATTTAATTCATCTGGCAATAAGGATAAAATAAAAGAAAAATATGCCTTACCGGATAAGCCAGTGTTATTATATGTTGGCAGGTTAGATCCGGAAAAACGAATTGAAGAAATACTGGAGGCTGTTGCCGTAGCAATAAAGAAAATTGATTTTTATTTTGTTATTGTTGGAAAAGGTGTAAGAAAATCAGCGCTGGAAGATTTGGCTAAACAATTGGATATTGAGGACAGGGTAATTTTTACAGGCTTTGTACCGGATGAAGATTTACCCTATTTTTATAAATTAAGCCGCTGCTTTGCAATAGCCAGCAGAGCTGAACTTCTAAGCCTGGTAACCTTGCAGGCAATGGCTTCCGGTTTGCCTGTAATTGCCGTAGATGCCGGTGCATTGAGCGAAATTGTACACGATAAAATAAACGGATACTTATTTAAAACCGGAGATAGGGACGCAATTGTCAGATCTTTATGCAACATTTTTACAAAAGAAAATCTTTACAGGGAAATGGCAGAAAAAAGTGTGGAATATAGCCACCAACATGACATCCATAAAACAGTAGCCTCCTTTGAAAGAGCCTATAAAAGTTGTTTTGTAAAAGAAATTATTACAAAAAACAGTAAGGTTCCGCTGGACCTTGCATAAGGTTGCGTATTATGTTATACTACTTGCAGCATAACAGCAACCGTTTTAAAAAGTACAAACCACACCAAAAAACCAGGGTCGTTCCTGGTTTTTTTATTAAGCACAATTTCTGTTTCGTGTTGCCTGGCCACCTCCTTCCTTTGCATGCTAAAACTTTTTTGAAAGCTTTGCCCCCGGCTACGCTCTAATATTTTCTGCAATTTTTTTCAGCGCAATTTTTCTGGATATTATTGTAAACATGTTATCAAATCCGTGTTGTATAACCTGTATAAAATTGATCAGAAATAATAATAGTTTTTTTGATTCGTCTACTTTAATGTAACTATTCCAATATTTTTTACCATCACTGCTTCCTTCACATCAAAGTAGGTATATACCATATCAGTAAATTAACATGAAAAAAAGGATTATATTATGTCATTATTTTTTATAATGATATTGATAAGTACTTCCATAAAATCACAAACCATCAGCTATCCTGTTTCTGCCAATCCAATTTCAGTAAGTTTTGATTCCACATTGCTAACAGTGCAAGTATCCGACGCATCTGCTAATCCAGCTATCACCATCACCTTACCCGGCGGAGTTTATTATATTCCCGGGTCATTCTCTTTTAAATCTGGAAGCGGTACTGTTATTGAAAGCGGTTCTTTAACTGTACCCATATTTACTATTAAGAATGCAACCATTCCGTTTTCGTTTACCATTGAAAGAAGGGCTGATTGCGCTGCCCGTACTTTAAGTTTAGATGGAGGTACTTTTAAAGATATTGTAAAGGTTGATGGGGTAACGGAAAATTCGCCATTGCTGAATACTTACAGTATAAAGTACGCTACACTGACTATTAACCAACCAACATCCCTTACCAACATCGTAATCGAATCCGGCAAAAGAGGAAATTAAAATTACCTTATCCGCAAACATGGTCAGCAAACCGGTTAGTTTCAGTTTAGTCACCATGGAGGGTAAAGTAGTATCTACACTAAAAGTGAGGTCTGCCGGCCATACGGAACTTATGAATGTAAACAACCTCGCTAACGGCAAATATCAAATCTCCATTACAACAGATACAGAAGTGATCAATAAAATAATTGATGTGATAAGATAATAATAATGGCCTGGACTTTATCAGATACTTTACCCCTGTGTCATTATGTTACTAATCTTTAAATAGGTAAACTATCCGGAATTAAAATAGTATGCTAGCCGAATATAATTAACTGTTTGACAAAGTAAACCTGCTGCACGCCGCCTCCCGTCATTCCTCAAACGTGATGGTACTTTGCAGGGAACATGACTCAGCGTCTGTTGCTGCTCACAAATAATTTTTAAATACCCGATCAATCTCCGCTCTGCTTTTGTTTACCAGAGATTTTGCTATGTACTTTTCAAAACGGCTATTTGGAAATTCTTTACCCTTCATTTTAACTGCACCCATAAATAGTGAATATGTTTCGGCATTAATACATGCCCATATATCCGCAGCACTTCACTCCTCAGCCCGTATCACCAACCTCAGAATGAAAAACGAAAATTCTATCTTTAAATAGCTTCCCCTAAAATATTCAAACAACAAATTCCTTCATCTTAGTTAATATATTTACCACTTGATTTTAAACAACCCTGGTAGGCGCCAGGTGTTATGCCTTCTATCTTTTTAAAAATGCGCACAAAATAATTTACGTCAGCAAACCCACAAAGTAAGCTGATAGTGGTAATACTCTTTTGTTGCCCGGCCAGTAATTGTTTGGCTAATTTAATCCGTTCCTGGTTAATATAATCCAGTGGCGTAACACCAAACTGTTCCTTAAACCAGCGGAAGAAATGATTGCGGCTGAGGTATGCTTTACGGCATAAATGATTGATAAGAATTTTATCGGTCAGATTTTCATGAATAAAATGCACCACAAATTGCAGGCGGGTTTGGTTACCATTGTGGGTGATCTCGGTTTTAATTTGTTGCAGATGCTGGCTTTGCACTAATCTTATCAGCAGTTCTTTCAAATTTAAATCAGCATAAATATTTTTAGATGTATCGCTGCCGTTACAAACCCTTATCAGTTTATTGATAAGGCCGCTCACTTCATTGTCATTATCAAAATGATATTTATTAAACTGCAATTTCCATTCGTGCAATTCTTCCTTATCATTATAAAAACTATTGAGGTAGTTGAGCGTATTGGTAATGTAGGCTGCGTCTACCGCCAATGCAATGCATTGAGAAGGTGTTGCTGCCGATGCTTCCGGAAAATCAATCACCATGGTTTCGTGTGCAGGTACAATAACAGTTTCGCCGGGCAAATAATCAAAAGCAGGTTCATCAAATAAGTGCATAATTTTTTTGCCTCTTATCATACTGGTAATTACAAAATCACTAAACGTTAAGGGTACGCGGTAAGCCTGCTGGTAACTTTCAAAAACATTCAGTTCGCAATTGTTCAAATTAAAAATACGTCTGTTTTCTACCAGCGTTTGAAGGTACTTTGGTTGGGTAAGATCAATAGGTTGCAGCTTATTTCTTCCGGCCATGGCATTCGTTTAATGGTAAGTTAATCCGCTTTTAGCATTCGTTAAAATGTAAGGTACAATTGTGCTATTAAAATACACGATAATACAGATCATTCTTCCGAAAAAAAACAATATTTATTTATTAATTAACGAAAAAAACGCTTCCATTATGAGTACAACAACAGCCGAAGCTCCGGTTAGCAATGTTGCTACACGCCCTTCCTTTAAACAAAAATATGAGCACTACATTGGTGGAAAATGGGTGGCTCCTTCCAGCGGAGAATATTTTGAAAATTCATCGCCCATTGATGGAAAAGTATTTACCCGTGCTGCCCGTGGCAACGCCAAAGATATTGACCTGGCCATTGATGCGGCACACAAAGCGTTTGAAACCTGGGGCAAATCGTCTGCCACTTCCCGCAGTAATATTATGATCAAAATTGCGCAGGTAATTGAAGACAACCTGGAATACTTAGCCATTGTAGAAACCATTGATAATGGTAAAGCAATCCGTGAATCAAGGCTGGCAGATTTGCCTTTAGTGATTGACCATTTCCGGTATTTTGCCGGAGTAATCCGGGCAGATGAAGGCAGCATGAGCGAGCATGACGAAACCACCGTTTGCCTGAATATACACGAACCAATTGGTGTAGTAGGACAAATCATTCCCTGGAATTTTCCTTTACTGATGGCCACCTGGAAGATAGCTCCTGCACTGGCTGCCGGTTGTTGCGTTGTTGTAAAACCTGCTGAGCAAACACCCACAAGTATCATGTGTTTAATGGAACTGATTGGTGATTTACTACCGCCAGGTGTATTAAATATTGTAACCGGTTTTGGACCCGAAGCAGGAAAACCATTGGCCAGTTCGCCCCGCATTAACAAGGTTTCTTTTACCGGTGAAACAACCACAGGCAGGCTTATTATGCAGTACGCTTCTGAAAACCTGATTCCTGTAACGATGGAACTTGGAGGCAAAAGCCCCAACGTATTTTTTGAAAGTGTTGGCCAGGCTGATGATGATTTTTTTGATAAAGCAGTGGAAGGTGCGGTGATGTTTGCATTGAACCAGGGTGAGGTTTGTACCTGCCCCAGCCGCATATTGGTGCATGAAAATATCTACGAAAAATTTATGGATAAAGTGGTGCAACGTACCCGTGCCATTAAGCTGGGTAACCCACTGGCTGCAGACACCATGATGGGTGCACAGGCATCAGAAGACCAGTACAATAAAATTTTAAGTTACCTGAATATTGGTAAACAGGAAGGTGCTGAAGTATTGTGTGGTGGTGAAGCTTTTCACCAGAACAGCGGGCTGGAACATGGCTTTTACATTCAACCAACTATTTTTAAAGGCCATAATAAAATGCGTATTTTTCAGGAAGAAATTTTTGGGCCGGTGGTTTCCGTTACTACTTTTAAAACCACCGAAGAAGCAATTGCCATTGCCAACGATACCTTATATGGTTTGGGTGCGGGTGTTTGGACAAGAGACGCCCATGAAATTTACCAGGTGCCAAGGGCAATAAAAGCAGGCCGTGTTTGGGTAAACTGCTTTCACGCCTATCCGGCGCATGCTCCTTTCGGCGGATATAAAAAATCCGGTTTTGGAAGAGAAAATCATTTGATGATGTTGAACCATTATCGTCAGACAAAAAATATGCTTATCAGTTATAGTAAAAGTAAGCTTGGTTTCTTTTAATAATCCGGAAAATCTACAGGAAGACGGCGGCGAAGGGAGTACCGTCTTTTTTAATAAATTATTTTAAACATGATACCCAGGATAACCGCAACGGATAAAGCACTGGCTTTAATTGAACAACTAAAAACTTTACATGGGCCGCTGATGTTTCACCAAAGCGGTGGTTGTTGCGATGGAAGCCAGCCTATGTGTTTTACTGCAGGTGAATTTAAAGTGGGTGGCAGCGATGTATGGATGGGCACTGTAAGTAATTGTAAATTTTATATGGGTGCCGATCAGTTTGAATACTGGAAACATACACAATTAATATTGGATGTAACACCCGGCCGCGGCAGCAGCTTTTCGCTTGAAATTCCGTTGGGGGTGCGCTTCTTTATTCAATCAAAAATGTTTACCGAAGAAGAGCTGGAGCAACTGGAACCATTGATGGAGATACCCCTGTAATAAAAAAGGTGTTCAAATTGAACACCTTTTTTAATTATGGTACTTATTGGTTTATGAATCAATACTTATTTTTTCACAGGCTGGTGCATCATCAAATCTTCAATCAGTTTTGCTATTGCACCTGGGGTTTGTTTAAAGGTGAGGTAAGTAAATTTCTTTCCGGATATCAGCACGTTTTTTCCATCTGCTTCCACATCAAAATTTAATTTACGGTAACCAAACCAAGGCAATAAACCCCGAACTGCTACGAGCACGGCTGTCTGATCCCAGCTATTCCGGCCAACGGTATTACTGTCTTTTGCAAGGGCTACGCTAAACGCATCTTTTACCGGACTATTTTGTATCTGTTCATTGTGTATTAAACGAATGCCGGTTAAGATTTTTTCTCCAATTTCAAAGCCACTTAAAATTATCGGTGTTGGCCATTCTGCAAATACTTTTTTTGTTGCAGCGGCATCTACCATTATATTAAATTCATAACCGGTTTTCCCATCTGTACCAATTCTTGCAGCCATGGAAACCAGTTGCTTCACTTTCTTTTCAATAAGAGCTTTGCCATTGAGTGGAGAGTATTTATCGGCTTTAGAATTAAGTAATCCTGCCAGGTTTGTAAAGAAGCCAACAGTTACAACGGTTACACTTTTATCCATTTGTACCGACAATATTTTCCGATATAATTTTACTGCATCCATCGCTTCATTGTTTAATTGCAACGCATGGGGGTATTTGGCAATAATTGCCTGCGCCCAATGCTGCGAACAATCTTTATCCGGCAATGCTGCTTTTACTACTCCAACCGGAATACCAGGCCTGTTGAAATAAGTATTCAGTACATTAAGTGTTGGCACAGTTGTTTCAAATGCGTTGGATGAAATGGTAGCCAGGAT
>NZ_JACMOO010000282.1 GCF_014377975.1 Ferruginibacter sp. | reverse complement strand
TTCCTCAAATTGCTGATTTTGAAAAAAATCCATCACTTTATTTTTATCGGTAGAAGCCGGTTGGGCATCAGCATTGTACTGGAATGAGACAGAGAGTAAAAACAGATAAATAAACTTTTTCATAATGAGCTTAATTAATTGCATCTGGGAAAATACAATTAATATTTTTTTAAATGAAATCAAGGTTCGTCCAATTAAAAAATAAATTAAAACTGCCTGTTGACTATGGTAACTGTAATAATGATAAAAGCGGGTCACTATTTTAAAACGCTGTTTGGCTGTCACTAATAATGCCCTGTGTTACGGCATCAAAAACACCAGTTCAATAATTTAGGGAATAATATGTTTACGCTTGAAAATTTAAGCAAACGATTGTGTGCTAAACGCAATCGTTTGCATTAGAGATTGGAAATTAAACAACCCTTTTTAATAAAAAAAAAATGTTACTTTTAGTATGTACTGTTTATTTAAATAAGTTATTTTATTTTTTCAATTTCAATTTTTATTTTTTTAGTACAATGTATTCATGGAATCTTAAACTCTTTTGAAAAATCGTCAATTACTGTTATGGATTTATGAGATTGTATTTAATAAATATTTTATCAGCTAATATCATGCAGCTTACTAAATAAAAGGTTATGATTTGAGCATTCAAATGATTGCTTGTGCGATTGGTTTAAAATGGCTTAGCCCGCCCCGCTTAAACTAACAGTAATTAATAACAGATTGAACAAACTGCAGACTTCTATAAAACCAAAACTTTTAAAACTGCTATTATGAATGAAAAAATTTCTCTCAAAGTTTTTCAGGTATTACTTTTAAGTGGTATGCTCCTGTTTTTTACCACTGATATTTTTTCTCAAAATAAAAAAGTGTCGGGTAAAGTAGTTGATGAGGCAGGCAACGGTGTGCCAAATGTAACTGTAACCGTAAAAGGTTCTAAAGATGCTACACAAACAGACGCCAACGGCGACTACACGTTCAATGCAACTGAAAATGCGGTACTCGTATTTTCTTCGGTTGGTTTTGCCTCAAACGAAGTAAAGACAAAAGGAAAAAATTCAGTTAATATTACTTTAAGCAGTCAGGTAAGTAAGTTAAACGAAGTGGTGGTAGTAGGATATGGAACGCAGCGCAAGGTTGACCTCACCGGATCTGTAAGTTCAATATCGAAAAAAGATTTTGTAGATAAACCTTTTACCAGCCCCGATCAGATATTGGCAGGCAGGGTTACCGGCGTAAATATTGCTAACCGAAGCGGTGATCCTGGTGCGCCTATTGATGTAAGGATACGGGGTGTAGGTACCATTGGTAATAACCAGCCTTTATGGGTAATTGACGGCGTGCCAACTGTACAAACTACCAATATTTCTGTTAACACTTCGTCCTCTACAGAGTCGAATCCTTTAGCAGGAATCAACCCCTCCGATATTGAATCAATAGATATATTAAAAGATGCATCTGCGTCGGCTATTTACGGAGCCCGCGCTGCAAATGGGGTTATTATTGTTACAACCAAACGGGGTAAAGAAGGGCGTACCACTCTTACCTATGATGGATATGCAGGTACTTCTTATGTTTCCGCTAATAAAATTATTGATGTACTGGATGTTTCACAATACATCAAGGTGCAGGAAGACGCAGGAAACCCAGAAATAGCCAGCATTAGAGCGTTTAGTGAAAAGCCATTTGTTAACTGGCAGAAAACATTGTTACGTTCTAAACCCTTAACCAATCACAACATGAGTATTAGCGGGGGAACAAAAAACTTTAGTTTTAATATTAGCGGAGGTTACCTGGCTCAACAAGGTAATGAACCGTCGCAGGATTTTAAAAGAGGTTCTCTTAGAGCGAATTCAGATTTAAAAGTAGGCAAATATTTAAAATTTGGCGAATCAGTTTTACTAAGTTCTGTCAATAGGCTGGTTCAATCTGAAGAAGGCCGGTTTGCAGCTTTTGGAAGCGCTCACAATGCTCCCTACTATGCCATTTATGATGATAAAGATCCATTCGGTTACAACCCTTCAAGCAATGCTACCCGTGGCGTGGGCGCAACGGGTGTTAACTATGTTTTTTCAACAAACACAAAATATACCGAAACCCGTGTTGTAACCCGCAAAGCACTGGCAACTGCCTACGGAGAATTAGAACCGATAGCAGGACTAAAATACCGGCTGCAGGTAGGGGCAGAATATAATGTGGGAGACGGATTCTTTTTTCAGGAAAATGTTCCCATTGACTATGGTACCGGTACGCATGGATCGTTACTGGTACAGGAAAGACCTATTGAACTAACTACAACCATTACTCATACATTAACGTATAAAAAAACTGTTGGTAAAAGCGATTTTACCGTTTTGGTGGGAGAAGAAGAAACGAATTTTCAATATTCCAAGCTTCGTATCCAGGGAAGGGATCTGGTGAATTCAAGCATACGCCTGGCATCAGTAGCAGCTTCTTCCGCATCTGCCAACGAGGCCGATCAATGGGCTATCAGGGGAGTGCTCGCAAGACTATTTTATGCTTATGATGATAAATATCTTTTAACATTTAGTACCCGGCGAGATGAATCCTCCCGTTTTTCATCCGCTAACCGATCTGGTATTTTCCCTTCTTTTTCGGTAGGTTGGAAATTAAGCAATGAAAATTTTATGAAAGATTCAAAGCTTATTAATGACATGAAAATACGTGGTAGCTGGGGGCAATCAGGCAACCAGTTTACCGGCAATAATTTTTCTTACATATCAACATTAGCTACCACTATCTATTATCCTATCGGAAATACACAGACACCTGTTCGCGGGCTGGCTCCAATCCTTTTTGCAAATAGTAATCTTAAATGGGAAACCAACGAACAAACTGATTTCGGTCTGGATGCCAGTTTGCTGGGCCATAAAATAGATATTACAGTAGACTACTATAATAAAAAATCAAAAAATGTATTATTGAGCCTTCCGCTTCCGTACGTTAGTGGTTACTTTCTTCCGGCCGATGCTAATTTAGGAAGCATACAAAATTCAGGTATTGAGCTATCTGTAAATTACCGCAATAAAGTGGGTGGGTTGCAATATAATATCGGTGGAAATATAACTACTGTAAAAAACAGGGTATTGTCTCTGGGTGGAATACCTGAAATTATTACAGGTACCGGTGGTGCTCAAACACACCGTACAACTGTGGGTGAGCCACTTGGATATTTTTATGGTTATAAAACAAATGGACTATATCAAAATGCCGGTGATATCGCAAAAGATCCCTCTGCATCGCCCGATGCAGCGCCTGGCGATATTCGTTTTGTAGATGTAAATGGAAGAGGCGCTGATGGTAAATTAACAGGAAAACCCGATGGAAAAATTACTGCAGATGATCAGGTTAAATTGGGAAGTTCCATCCCAACATTTTATTACGGTTTCAACCTGTCTGTCAAATACGATAATTTTGATGCTGAAATATTCCTACAGGGTGTAGGGGGCAATCAGGTGTATAATGCAGCGAGAGCTGGATTGGAATCTATGAATAGCGGCAGCAACCAGTCTGTAAGCGTATTAAAAAGGTGGTCGGGTGAAGGAACAAGTAACAGCATGCCAAGGGCTACCTGGAATGACTTGAATAATAACAACCGGTATTCCGATCGATGGATAGAAAGCGGAGCGTTTATGAGGATTAAAACAATTCAGTTAGGTTATACAATTCCCAAGGCGAGGTTGCAGTCAGTAACCCATGATATTGTTGCCGGCTCTAGATTTTACATAAGCGTACAAAACCTAACCACCTTTACAAAATACCGTGGTTATGATCCTGAGGTTACCCGGGCGCAGAGTTTTCAAAAAGGAGAGTTTCCGCTGGCCAATGGTGTTGATGGCGGCGGTAGCCCGCAACCCACCATCGTTCAGTTAGGCTGGCAAATAAGTTTTAATTAATCACAAAGAATATTCGCAAAATGAAAAATATAACTATTAAAAAAAGCGCCCTCTTAGTTTTTCCGGCTTTATTATTGACAGCAATACTAATACTGGCCGGTGTTTCCTGTAACAGACTTGATTTGAAGCCGCTTGATAAAGTAACTCCTTCTAACTATTATATTACACCTTCCGACTTTGATGGTGCTGTGTTTGCTTCTTATTCTGCCCTGCAGGATTTTTGGGGCACCAGTACCGAAAACCTGAGCGAACGTGGAGAATTTTGGGCCATTACACTGGCAACCACTGATGATATAACGATAAATACAAAAGCCGATAACTCGGGAGACCAGGCAAGAGCCAAAAAATTAGACCTGCTGAATATTGAATCTTCCGACATACCTTTTGGCGCAATTTATACGCAAGTTTACAAGGGTATATTAAGAGCCAACCTCGTAATAGAAAATACAGAAAATGGCAAAAATTCATTAACCGCAGATCAAAAAAAACAATTTGTTGCGGAAGCTAAGTTTTTGCGTGCATTCAATCATTTTTTAGCGCTTCAAATGTGGGGTACGCCACCTATTGCAACAAAAGTTGCCACCAATATTAATGCGCTTGCTTTACCAAATTCTACACAAGCCGATTTGTACAAGGCCATACTGGATGATTTGAAAGATGCGTTTGCAGGATTGCCCGCCGTATGGGATGCAAGCAATACAGGCAGGGCAACCAAGTGGACAGCCCGGGCCTTTGAAGGAAAAGTTGATGTATGGAAAAAAGACTGGCCCGCAGCCATTGCCGTATTTGAAGATGTAAGGGCAAACAGCGGTTATGGCTTAATGAATGGAAACGCAGCTAAGAAAGATAATTTTGAAGATGTGTTTGATTATAAAAAAGAAAATGAAAAAGAATCAATTTTTGAGATACAATATGGGGGGCCTCAATCTGATGATAATTTGTGGGTTTTTGATGATACACACTCTGAAGCATTTAAAGCATCGCAGGGAACTGCCCGGGTATGGTATTGGGATGCACCCAATGGTGCAGGTGCACCTGGCGGCCACATGGGCTGGTATTCTCCCACACAATCTTTAGTAGACGAATTTGAACCAGGCGATCCAAGGCTGGCAGTAAGTATATACAAAGCCGGTGATACTTACTATACAAACGGTGTAACAGACGGTGTTCCTTATGATGCAGGATGGTCCTCTACCGGATATATGATTAGAAAATATGGTGGTGTAAGAAACGCAGCTTCTGCCAATTACGCTCCCAACGGGCAGGCAGGGTTTAATAATGAAAGATATTTCCGGTATGCAGATTTACTGTTGCTTTACGCAGAAGCATTAATTCAATCTGGAAGAATACCAGATGGTATGGCTGTTATAAATAATGAGGTTCGGGCAAGGGTTGGGCTTGGCGCTTCTCCCAAGGCTGCCGGTATGGAAGCATTGATGCATGAAAGAAGGGTAGAGCTTGCATTTGAACCCGGCAGATGGTTTGATATAACCCGCTGGGGTATTGGGCCAACTGTGTTTGGCTCAAAATGGAAAGAGGCATTTAATTTATTTCCATTTCCTCAATCTGAAATTACCAGAAGCAATGGCTTGCTGAAACAAAACAATGGGTATTGATGTAGCCATGCGTTTATAAATCATTC
>NZ_JACMOO010000281.1 GCF_014377975.1 Ferruginibacter sp. | reverse complement strand
ACTTTTACATGATTTTAAATATATAAGCAGCCGAAAATTTTCATTTTGCAGTCAATTTAATTTTTACATCAGCTACATCCGGAGTAAATGTTACCCGCTTTTACAATCCAATAAATTATTTTTTTTGTGTTTTACAATTTTTAAATCTTTGATTGTTATCTTGTCAGGCAATATCTGCCCACAGCACAGACGGCTTGTATTTTAATGGCGTTGTCAATATTTACAACCGAATGGTTCGTTTATTTCCTTTTACATCTGTTACCTGTATGGCCTTAACAAGCTGATTAATTTTAATGGCCCTTGCGGATTGCGACAAGTATCCGCTGCCATAATAAAACTCCTGTTTGGCTGTATGACCGTTTTTGTATTCAATCTCAGCAAAGGCATCAAGCGGTGCTGCATAAAAAATTTTTGCAGGATTTTTTTTTGCCGTTGTCAACATGGTTAAACTATCTGAATTAGCTGTGGCTGCAATTATTTCGTTGCCCTTTTTATCGTACAATGTTACCAGCCCTTTTACATCGCCACTTAAAAATAAGCCACTTTTATCAGAAGGCACTGCGGTAAAATTTCCTTTGCCATCGCCTTTTAATAATACACCCAGCGAAGCATCCATCCAGCCATACACTATTTCGGTTGAATGTGCATTACCGGCAACAATCAGGTCGGTATTACCATCATTGTCATAGTCTGTTGCAACAATACCATTAATGCAGGATAACTGTGCTTCTACAGGCAATGGCTTTATAACAAATTTTCCATTTCCCTTATTTTCAAGTATGCAATTTTCAAAAATATCAGCCTTAAAATGAATGGCTTTTGATAAGGCTTCCGGTTTAAATATTTCTTCCAATCCGGCTTTGCTGTACAGATCATAATTCCAGAATTTCTTTTTAAGTGATGGCATCACCCTAAAAAGATCATCCCTGAAAGCAAAAGGAAAACGTTTTTTTTCACCCGTTTCATCAGCCATGTAGCAGGATATAACGGGTTGCATTTTTCCGCTGCCATCAAAGTCGTTGTAAAACATTTCAACTGGTTTATCTTTTGTTGGCTTGTAGTCTATATTGGTACCCATATTCCCCAATACATAATCTATATCTCCATCATTGTCTATATCAACTGGATAAATACTTTTCCACCAGCCGTTGCAATTGGTGAGCCCTGTTTGGTTGGTAACATTCACGAGTTTGCCCTTTTCATTTTTAAAAAATGTTGGAGCCATCCACTCCCCTGTTACAATTAAGTCTACCCATCCATCATTATCAAAATCGCTCCACACGGCTGATGTTACCATACCAATATCCATAAGACCAGGTGCCAGTGATTGGGTTACATCAACAAATTTTCCCTTATCGTTTTTAAATAAATAACTTCGGGGCGATACCGGATAATTACCCGGAGAATTGGCACCAGTCCTAAACAAGTCAATGTCTCCGTCTTTATCAAAATCTGCACCCACCACACAACTGCCGCTTGAAATAGTTTGTGGCAGTGCTGCTTCATTCCTGGTAAAATTCCCTTTACCATCGTTGAGATACAGCCTGTCCTGATAAGCACCGGGCAATTTTTTAAATTCGTTTCCTCCGCTTACAACATACAAATCTTCATCACCATCATTGTCTGCATCAAAAAAAAGTGAACCCATATCTTCATACTTTGCATCCTGTTGGTTGATGTTTTTTTGTGTAAAGCTGCCGTCTGCTTTGGGTGTAAATATTGTACCCGGAAAGCCTGCAGCTCCTCCAATAAAAAAACCTTCACCCCCGTTGTTTACGATATTACCAACAGCTATACCCGGTCCTTTTTTTGAGTATAAACCCGGCAGTAAAGATTCGTCATTAAAATCATTGTATTCATTTTCATGATGCTGGTAATGGATATTATATTGATTGTTACCACTGATAAAAACCGATTGTTCTTCAAGGTTTAAAGTTTGCCCGGCTTGCGCATCCTTATAGTTTAATGTAAGTTGACGATTGGTTTTTATATTTTTAATTACCTGCGCTTTACCATCAGGCCAGGTGATTGAAAGCGAGTCTATAACAGTATGTTTTCCTGTGCCAAAATTCAGGGACCCGGCCATGCTTGACAAATAACCTTTTACCGGAGAGTTGTATGCATACAACCTATCATTACCCAGGTAAATTTTTATACTTGCGCCGATGCCGTTTACATTTTTATCACTGCCTTTTAAAACTAGCTGCAAGTAATTATTTTTATCCTTTTTATCATTCTCTTTATTCTCAAATACAAATGCTTCTTCATTAATATTATTCACCACCAGGTCAAGGTCGCCATCATTATCAAGGTCTGCATAAGCGGCACCGTTTGAGTAAGAAAGACTTTTTACACCCCAGTCATCTGTTACATTATCAAAGCCAAGTTGTCCATTATTCTTAAAAATATAATTGGAAATATGGATGCCTTTTAATTTACCCAACAGGTCTCGGGTAGATTTTATTTTATCCTCCACCTTTCCAAAAGTGTTATTGTCTGCATTGTAGGTAATAAAATCAAGGTCGGTAATATTTTTTGCAAACCCGTTGGTAACGTAGCTATCACGCAGGCCATCGTTATCAAAATCTGCCAGCAATACACTCCAGCTCCAGTCGGTTGCATTTACCCCTGCCAGTTGTGCAATGTCAGAAAAATAAGTAACTCCATTTGTGGCTGTACCCTGGTTTAACTGTAAAGTGTTGCGCATGTATTCATCTGTGTAACCTGCTTTTTTTCGTAGAGAAAAATTTTCATTGTCAGCCCTTGCTAACATTGTTTTGCGGCGTTCATTATTTTCAGGCAACATATCCAACACCATGATGTCTGGTTTCATATCGTTGTTAATGTCTGCAATATCAACCCCCATGCCATTGTAGGTTTGATGCCGCATACTTTGCGCAGCAGATTCCCTAAAGGTTTTATCTTTCTGATTAATCAGCAACTGGTCATTAGGCATAAAATCATTGGAGGCATACACATCAGGCCAGCCATCTCCGTTAATATCTGCGATAGCCAAACCGAGGCCATAACCTTCTTGGGTAACGCCAGCCTGTTTCGATACATTTTTATAAATGGGATGACCTGCGGAGTCGCCAATATTTTCATACAACTTGTCTGCAGTTACACCTCTGGTAATTGGATAAGCTGCCGGGTTAACAAATGTTTTTTCTACACCATCTACATCGTTGGTTAGTAAATACATGTCAAGGTCACCATCCCGGTCGTAATCAAAAAATGCAGACTGCACACAGAAGGAACTGTCTGCAAGCCCATAGCCTGCTGCATCTTCTTTAAAAGAAACAGTTCCGTTTTTAACACCCTGGTTAATGTATAAAAGATTATGGTGTTTTCCCTTACGGCCGCCAGGACCTGCTACATTCAGATAAATATCCATCCATCCGTCGTTATTAATATCTACTACAGATACGCCCATTATCCAGTTATGTGTTGTTAAACCGGCACTTGCTGTAACATCATCAAACTTCATTTTTCCCTTGTTGAGATACAGCTTTGAAGACACCATATTACCCGTAAAAAAAACATCCTGTAAACCATCATTATTGAAATCGGCAATGCCAACTCCACCACCATTGTAACAGTAATAATAATTAAGGATATTGACAGAATCGTTTTCGGTAATGGTATTGGAAAAGCTTATGCCGGTAGCGGATGAAGGCAGTTTTGTAAAAAGTGTATCCCCTTTTTTTTTACAGGCTGGCACAAAAAGTATGACCGTAAAAGCAAGGCAACAATGCAGGAAATTATTTTTTATCATGTTCTACAATAGCGAAATTTATACTGACTTTAAAGGCAATTATATAATCTATACCATTCAGCTAATTCAATGATAATTCCACCACAGGAATTTCATAGCCTGGCTTTTTTTCCGGCATTGTTAATAGTATATCGTTGCCTTGTTCTTTCATCGTCAACTCAGAATTATCGTGCAGAAACTGGGCGTATTTTATTTTGCCTTTATAGCCAGGTAAAATTAAAGTACCTGCTGTTGGATACTCAAATAAATGAACATACAATCGTTTGGCAGCAGCATTGTAAGTAAGCTTGTCATTTGAAGGAGCCTGAAATGTTGCTGGCGCAAATGTGCAGTAATAGATGGCTTTGCTGTTGGCATGCATCCATAGCGAAAGACTGTCCAATGCATTGTTTGCACGGTAGTCGAATTCGCCACGGGCGGTAGGGCCAACATTTAAAATTAAATTGCCGCCATTGCTTGTTGCGGTAATCAATAGATCAAGCAATTGCCGGTGTGTTTTCCAGGAATTTTCATCCCGGTAATACCCCCAGGAGCCTGAAAATGTTTGGCAGGTTTCCCATGTTTTGCCTTTGTATTTTTCCAGTTCTTTTGTACTTACCTGTTCGGGTGTATCAAAGTCTTCTCCGTCTGCATATCCACCCAGATCAAGGCGATTGTCAACAATAATACCGGGTTGTAATTTTCTTATTTGCTTTATTAATTCAACAGAGGCCCAGTCATCTTTACCCTTACCATACTTTTCGGGATAAGAGAAGTCGAGCCAGAGGATATCTATCTTGCCATAATTGGAAAGCAGCTCAGTTACCTGGCCATATAAATACTTGCGGTACTTTGCCATGTCTCTGCCCTTATTCAATCTTTCATAAGCCGTATCACTATCTGTAAGCGGCCGTTGCGGATGATATTTATCTATGGTGAAATCAGGATGGTGCCAGTCAATTATAGAATAATAGAATCCTATTTTTATTCCTTCTGCCCTAAAGGCATCTACATACTCTTTTATTAGGTCTCTTTTTGCTGCCGTGTTGGTGGCTTTATAATCAGTGTATTTGCTATCAAACAAACAAAAACCTTCGTGGTGCTTAGTGGTGAGTACGGCATATTTCATCCCGGCTGCCTTTGCCTCCTTTGCCCATTTTTTAGGATCAAACTGGTCAGGATTAAACTCATCAAAATATTTTTGATAGGTTTCGTTGGTAATACGTTCCTGATTTTTTACCCACTCGTGCCGGGCAGGCAATGCATACAAACCCCAGTGAATAAACATCCCAAATCGGGCATCCGTCCACCATTGCATGCGTTTTATTTTTTGTTCAGGTGTTTCGTTACTAATGGATGGTTTAGTTTGTGCATACGCAGCCCGTAAGAAAAACATACCAGCTCCCAGAAGTATCAAAGCGTATAAAAACCTAGCATTCTTCTTCATAAATTTTTTTTAGTAAGATAAGATAAAGATACCTGCCGGAGAGTAAAAAACCCGGGTTAAAACGACCCGGGTTATTGAAATTTGGTAAAATTAAAAAAGACTATCGCAAATAATTTCGTCCGATAAATTATTTGTAATCAGGATTTTGTTTGATCTTAGGATTTGCATCAATATCATTTTGTGGAATCGGCAAATAAATAAAGCCGGGTTTAAAGGGCTGGCTGCCACTGTTTGACCGGTACTCAGGGTGAGTTGTAAATGTACTCGCCATAATGCCCCACCTCAATAAGTCGAATACACGGTCACCTTCGAGTGATAATTCCAGCACCCGCTCATCCCGAACGGCTTTGCGAAAAGCATCCTTATTTAAACCCGGAGTAATTGGTGGCATATTAGCTCTATCCCGTACTTTGTTAATGGCGGCATAAGCAGTTGCATCAGCACCTGCAGCTTCATTCTGAGCTTCTGCATACATTAGCAATACATCAGCAAACCGTATCATTCTACGGTTATTAGTTGCATAACCCCATTCGCCGGGGTCAAGCGAACTAACCCTATTGTAATTAAGGTATTTGCGTATCCAGATTTTGTTAAGGTTGGCACCACTTAATGCTGCTGTAAAATCTTGCTGATAAACTTTTGCTCCGGGATAATTCCAAACCATGGTTGCATAAGCTCTTGGATCTATTTTGTTACCAAGCGTTTTTTCTTTGAGAAATAAATCGTACACCCACTGGTTAACCGTAGCTGTACCCTGGCTGGTAGATCCCACCGGGGCAATGTCAGGCTCCCAGGCCTGGCCTCTTAACGGATTGGCTGTTCCGCTGGTACCCCAGTTTGCATTTGCAGTACTTTGGTACTGCAGCTCCCAAATGGATTCTGTATTATTATTTTTTTCCTGCAAAAAATTATCCTGGTAATTTGCTACTAGTTGGTATAAACCGGGGTTGTCAATTATCTTTTTAAATTCGGCGGCAGCTTCTGCCCATTTTTGTGTAAACAAGTAAGCCTTGCCCAGCATAGCTGTTGCTGCACCAGATGTGGCTCTGCCAATATCTTTTGCCGCAACTGTCACTGGAAGGCGGCTTTGTGCATCTTTTGCATCAGAGATAATAGATGCCCATACCAAATCTTTTGAAGCCTGTTCAACAAAAAGATCGTTAACCTCAGCGATTGGCGTGGTGATCAAGGGAATATTTCCCCACATATTCAGCAGGTAGAAATGAGCTACCGATCTTAAAAAATAGGCTTCGCCAATTATTCTTGCTTTTTGTGAAGCATCCATTGCAATGTTGGGCACGTTAAAAATAACCGCATTGGTACGGGCTACGATCGCATTCAATTCTCCCCATCCTTCACTTACCCTTCCATCTGTTGGCTGTACAATAAATGTTCCGGCATCCTGAACATTAGGGCTTGGAAAAGGATTGATATCGTCCCCTCTTTGCGTGGTTAAAATGGCTCCCATCATTCTTCCCCTACCCTGTATACTTGTGAGGGGGCCATAGCATGCTACAAGTCCCTTTTCAGCATCATCGGCAGTTTTCCAAAAGGCTGATGAAGGCAAGGCATTCGGATTGGTGAGGTTTAAATTTTTTTTACTGCAGTTCTGCAATAATAGTGGTGTTATAAACAGCACTGCCAACAGAGTAAATAACCTGAACAGCCTGTATTTTAAATTCATTTTTTTCATTACAGTAATTTTAAAAAGTTAAATTGATACCTGCGCTGATTAATTTGGATTGTGGGTACGCAGCGATATCAACACCCACACTAAATAAGTCTGTAAGGCTTCCTCGGCCTACCTCAGGATCGTACCCTTTGTATTTTGTAAATGTGAGCAGGTTTTGACCACTCAGGTAAAAACGGGCATTGGTAATTTTCATTTTTTTCAGAAATGCATCTGAAAAATTATAGCCTATGCTGATATTTTTCAATCGCAGGTAAGATCCATCTTCTACGTAAAACGAAGATGATTTTTTATTTCTTAATGAATTCATTGAAGGCCTTGGAATATCGGTATTGGTATTTTGTGGTGTCCATGCCCTTAGCACATCGGTAACTTTACCACTTCCATAATCAAAAGTATATTGCCAGGCTCTTTTGGCATTCCATAATTTATTACCGGAAACTCCCTGCCAAAACATGGTGAAATCAAAATTTTTGTAGGATGCATTAAAGTTTAACCCATAATCAAATGTAGGGAAAGGACTGCCAAGCCAGGTTGGATCTGCACCAAATCTAAAATCACCAGGCTTTGCATCAGTTACACCATCCCGGGTAATCTCGTCTTGTGTTTGATAAATACCTAAGACTTTATATCCCCAAAAGCTACCGATTGGGTGGCCAACATCAGAGCGGGTGGCTGTTAAGCCTTCCTGGGTATAGCCGCCACCAGTAATGGGGCTAACGCCGTTGCCAAGTGCTGTTAAGTTATTTTTGATGGTGGTAAATACTCCTGTAAATGAATATTTTATTCCATTTTTGTTT
>NZ_JACMOO010000280.1 GCF_014377975.1 Ferruginibacter sp. | reverse complement strand
ATATGTAAGGCTGGCACCGGTTATAAGCGAACTAAACCTGTTACCTGGCCAGGATAATTTTAGCAATGGCAGCATAAGGGGAGATGATAACCTGATTATTCATGAAAACAGGCACATGCAGCAGTTTGCTAATTTTAACGGAGGGCTAACCAAAGTATTTTCTTTTTTTCTTGGGCAGGAAGGTCAGTTACTTGCCAATGGTATTACCATTCCTGATTATTTTTTTGAAGGCGATGCAGTATGGCAGGAAACACTGGTAAGTGCACAGGGCAGGGGTAGGATGCCTTTTTTTTATAATGGATTCAGATCACTGCAAATGGGTAATAAAAATTATAGCTGGATGAAATTACGCAGCGGTTCTTTGTTAGATTATACTCCCGACCATTACGAATTAGGCTACCAGCTGGTGGCGTATGGTAATGAAAAATATGGTACAGATTTTTGGCAAAAAGTAACTACTGATGCAGTACATTTTAAAGGCTTATTTTATCCTTTTAACAAAGCCATCCAAAAATACTCGGGTAAAACATACCTGCAGTTCAGGCAGGATGCATTGAATTATTTTAAAACGCAAACCACGCCGCAGCATAAAACTGAACCGGAGCTGCAGTACATAACTCCCGTTAAAAAAAATACAGTAGCCAGTTATCTTTTTCCGGTTTATATAAACGATGACAGCATCCTTATTACGAAGAAATCATACAAGCAAATCAATGCTTTTTATTTGATTGTAAATGGAAGAGAAGAAAAAATCACCATCAAAAAAATTGTAATTGATGACTACTTTTCTTATAACAACGGAAGGATTGTGTATGCCAGCTATCAGTCAGACCCACGATGGGGCAACAGGGATTACAGCAATATCCAATTGCTGAATTTTTATACGAAAGAAAAGAAACAACTTACTTTCAAAACAAAATATTTTTCCCCTGTAATTAATAAAGATGGCACCGAAATATTGGCAGTAAATGTAGAGGTAAACGGTGGAAACAGTCTTCACCGGATTGATAGTTATACAGGTAAACTGATTCAGGAAATCCCTAATCCAAATAATTACTTTTTTACACAAAGCAATTATTTGGATAACAATTCAGCCATTGCGGCGGTGAGAAATCCTGAAGGACAAATGGCACTGATAAAAGTGAATCTCAACAATGGCGAAACAGAAACCGTTACGCCTTTTTCTTTTAATGTAGTAGGTTTTCCTTTTGTAAAAAATGATACAGTCTACTATAGTGCGATGGATAACAATACGCCTTCGGATAAAATATTTGCCGTAACGCTAAAGGATAAAAAAATATTCCGGTTAACCAATAATGTCAACGGGGTATACCAGCCAGCAATCAATTCAAAAGGGAGTTTGTTGTTTAGTGCATTTACTGCCGACGGATCAAGACTTGCCACAATAGATGCTGCCCAAATACACTGGCAATTAGTAGACAATGCAACAGTAATTCCCATTAAAAATATTGGTACTTTCAATGCATTGAACAGCCGGGGTTCGGGCGCATTGTATCAATTAACTGATACAAAAAATACCATCAGTAAATACAGTAAATCATTTAAGTTATTTAATTTTCATAGCTGGCGGCCTTTAGTGAGCGATCCGGAATATGGCTACACTGTTTACAGCGACAATATTTTAAGCAGTTTTACCAACAGCCTTACTTACGCCTATAATCGCAACGACAGAAGCCGCAAGATTGCATTTGATGCTATTTATGCAGGTTGGTTCCCTTATTTAAATCTTGGAACCTCTGCAAGTTTTGGCAGGCAGGTTGATACAGCATTTGGTAAAACAGTACTGTTTAACAGCGCTAAAATAAATGCAGGTATTTCGATACCACTTAGTTTTGTTGGCGGTACCACTTCAAAATATGTAGATTTTGGAATTAGTTATACTGTTGAACAATTGTATTACAGCGGCATCGGTAAAAACGTATTTACAAATAAAGGAATCAATTATGCAAATACTTTTTTTTCTTTTAGCAATGTGTCGCAGAAATCCCGTCAACAAATAAATCCACGCTGGGCGCAAACAGTTTCTTTTAGTTACAGAAATGCATTTAATTATCGCAATAGTCATAAACTGGTAAGTTCATCTTCTTTGTATTTGCCTGGTTTGTTTACCAACCACAGTCTTGTAATCAATGGTGCTTTTCAAAAAAGGGATGCGTTACCCGATTTGTTCAGTAATAATTTTTCTTATTCAAGAGGCTATGATGCATTGAGTCAGCCCACCATGTATAAAGTAGGTGTTAATTATCATTTGCCTTTATTGTACCCCGACTGGGGCTTTGGAAATATCATATTTTTTCAGCGTATCCGGCTTAATACTTTTTATGATTATACAAGTGTAAGTGCTAAAAGAAATATTAATTCAACCGTATATCTTAAAAACCGCAGCACCGGTGGCGAGCTGTATTTTGATACCAAAATATGGAATGCATTACAGGCAACTTTTGGCATCCGCTTTTCTCATTTATTAGATCCCAATTACAGAAACCAGTTAGTAAAAAACCGTTGGGAATTTATAGTTCCCATCAACCTCATTCCAAATTAACACCTGTTTATTTATTCATCACTTCCATATTTGCCGGATCCTGTTTGTTTTATTACTATGATGTGGCTCTTTACCTTCCGTTAGTACTGGTTTAATGGTGATAAAAAAGAGTTAATGTAGGCTATAGTTGGATAGTTCACCATTTTAAAATCATCTATGACAACATCCACGCATTTATGTAGCCATTTTCATATTTTTTACTACTAAAAACCGGCGCTGCTTTATCGTTTTAAATTTTGCTGTTAATAATTTCTTTACAAAAAGATAATACGGACTATGATAAATATCCAGGCAGGATAATTTTATTTTACCAGTCCTTTATGTTGAGGCGTGAAATAAAATAATATTCATTGTCATTTATAAGTACTTCAGCCCATAAAATATTTGTGGCACAATGTAACAGTTTAATGGAAGCATTGTCAGACAACGGGAAGGATACCTGCCCGGATAAAAATAAGGAACAGCTAAAAGAAGATCTGGACAGGCTCCAGCAATTGATGATAAATTACGTCAGTATTATTTCCGGAGTTTCTACGCTTATTGATGAATATGCTAATTTGCAAAGGCTGATGAGAATACGGGTGCGTAAGATGCAGATTCAAAAAAAAGCTGTTTTGAATAAATAGTGTTCTAAGCTTTTCGTTTACACAGTTTTAATTCAATCTCATAAATTAACTTCAGCTTTTTTGTGAATTTTTTATGGCTGTGAACGAATCCCACCTGCTCGTAAAAAGCATGTGTTTTCAACCTTTTATTTTGAGCAGTTACTTCAATTGCAATCACGTTATCGAATTGAATTTTTTCCAGCAGGCTGTTGACGAGGCCTCTTCCAATGCTCATATTCCTATAAGGTTTAACTACAAATAACTCCTGAATTTCTGCTACTCTTCCGCAATGATGCAGCAGATTTTGAATGTGGCCACTGATAAAGCCAATTACTGCATCTTCCTCATTTGTGGCAACAAGGTAACAGCAATCTTTATTGTCCAGATTCAGAAAAAAAATATTTTCAAAACCAGCATATTCAAAAATGGTTTCTTCCAACACGCAAATAAAATGATAAACCGTTGACACATCTTTTTTTGCTGCTTTCCGGATTTGATATTTCATGATTTTTCGGCGAATGATAATGTGTATTGCAAGAAAGTAAATTAAACCTTTGCAAACATTATCAAATAGTGAAATAATAATTACGCTATCATTACGAATTTGAATATGTCTAATTCTAAGGAAATACTGTAATAATATTGTTGAAAATTAACAAAGTTTATGAGAGTAATTTACCAAAAACTAACAACAGTATTAGCACTGCTATTGCTATTTTCACTCAAAGGATTTTCCCAGGATAAAATAATTACCGGGAAAATACAAACAGCAAATGGCACGGGCATTTCCAATGCAACCCTTTCAACCAATGGATCAAAAAAAACGACGATTACTGACAGCCTTGGAGGATTTCAGATTACAGTAACAAATGCTGATAAAAAAGTCATCGTTAGTTCTATCGGATTTTTAAGCAATTCATTTACACTTTCAACGAGCAACAACTATATGTTGATTCTGGAGGATGATTCCAAATCATTGTCTGACATAGTGGTGACTGCTTATGGCATTAAGAAAGAAGCCAAGCGCATCGGTTATTCCATTCAGGAAGTAAAAGGCTCCGATTTAACAAAAGCCAGGGATGCCAACCCCATCAATTCGCTCGCTGGTAAAGTAGCTGGCTTAACAGTAGGCGCCAATGCAGAAATGCTGGGTCGCCCTGAAATTGTTTTAAGAGGCAGTAAAGATTTATTGTTTGTGGTGGACGGTGTACCGGTAAATACGGATACCTGGAATATCAGCCCGGATGATATTGAATCCTATTCTGTGTTGAAAGGAACCAATGCTTCTGCATTGTATGGTTTCAGGGGCTTAAACGGGGCCATTGTAATTACCACAAAAAGAGGAAAAAATTCGGCTAAAGGCTGGCAGGTAGAGATTAACAGCAGTACATTACTGGAGAAAGGTTTTTTAGCTGAACCACAAAGCCAGACTGCGTACGGAAGGGGTAAAGCTTTTCAATACAGTTATGGAGATGTATTGTATGACAACAAACAGCGTTTGCCGGAATGGGGGCCGCATTTTGAAGGTCAGTTGGTAAAACAATATGACAGTCCTTTTGATCCGGTTGCATTGGTAAGAACACCTACGCCCTGGACAGCCCGGGGTATCAATAATTTTGGCAAGTTTATGCAAACTGGTTTAATCAACACTAATAATATTTCATTGTCTTCTGCTACAGATAAATCAGATATCAGAATTTCTGTTTCCAATATGAATCAAAAAGGAATGGCACCCAATACAAAGTTGAATTCCTATACCCTGGCTTTAAACGCAGGTTATAACATCACCAGTAAATTTAGAATTGAAGCAAGTGTGAATGTAAACAAGCAAGCCAGTCCTAATATTCCGGATGTAAACTACGGGCCTAATTCTTATATCTACATGTTTAAGGTATATGGTTCTGCTGACTATAATGTGGACGACCTGAAAGATATTTACAAAGGACCACAGGGCGTTAAAGATCTGATTCCCTATGCACAGGAATATGGCCGTGAAAACAGTGCCTGGTTCATTGCAAAAAAATGGTTTCATTCGCACGATAAGACAGATATCAACGGTTACATAAAAGCAAGCTATAAATTCAGCGATGCATTGGGTATAAGTTTGCGCTCGCAGGTTACCAGTTGGTCGCAACTTAGAACAGAACAGGTGCCTGCCGGTATAAATCTGAACACGTATACGCCCTGGTATACTTTTGGCTGGTATGGAGATTATCGGGAAGACAGGCGTAACCTGTTTGAAAACAACAATGACCTGATCCTTAATTTTGATAAGAAAATAGGTAAATTTAATATCAGTGCATTAGCAGGTGCAAGTGACCGTGCATTTAATTACAATTCATTATATGGAACTACCAAGGGTTTATCTATACCCAATGTGTATGCACTTACCAACTCGCTGGTACCCTATTCTTCTTATACATGGGGCTCTAAAATGCAGGTATATAGTGGGTTCTATTCAATTGATGCAACCTACGGCAAGTACCTGACTTTGTCCAATACCGGCAGGGTAGACCATTTGTCAACCTTTGGTTCCGGTAACAATACTTTCTTTTACCCCTCCATATCATTGAGTACGGTGATAAGCGACTACGTTTCATTGCCCAAAGCCATTTCTTTTCTAAAGATACGCGGATCTTTTGCCGATGTAAAAGGTGGCCTTACTTCCCCTACCGTAGCCTCGGCATTTACACAGATTACCGGTAACAGTACCAATGGTGGCTTACTCGGTTACGGTACAGATTTGTTAAGTTCTTATGACGGACCTACTTATCAAAATCAAAACGCCTATAGCATCGCCAGTTATTACAATGGCGCTCCTTCAGTTAATTACACTTCCACCATTGCGAATCCGGCTTTAAAGCCCTTTGATGTATCATCTTACGAAGCTGGAATTGATATTAAGTTTTTACGCAACAGACTGAGCCTGGATGCGACCTATTTCATCAGCCAGAACGGCCCGCAGATTGTACCATTGAACGTGGCTCCTTCATCCGGTTATGGCGCACAAAATGTAAACGGTATCAGCTCGCAAAAAAAGGGATACGAAATTTCACTTACAGGCTCACCTATCAGGAGTGTGAG
Organism: Ferruginibacter sp.; assembly: GCF_014377975.1. Lineage (GTDB taxonomy): Bacteria > Bacteroidota > Bacteroidia > Chitinophagales > Chitinophagaceae > Ferruginibacter. The sequence continues at coordinate 12,038 of NZ_JACMOO010000280.1, read as the reverse complement.
GGGGTTAAACTGGGATGTGATGGCGAATTATGCAACTTATAAGGAAACCCTAAAGAATATTTACCAGGCAGAAACTGCTTATCCACTGAACAATCATAATTATACAAAAGGAGAAAGACTGGATGGGATTTATGTACAAAGTTTTGTAAGGGATGCCAGCAACAATATTGTTTATAGTGGCGGCTTGCCTCTAAGAGCACCTTCAGACATTGGTAACAATAAGCTGATCGGTTATGCCAATCCTGACTATACATTTGGCATCAACAACCGTTTTACCTACCACAATTTTAGCTTCAGTTTTCAGTTTGACGGAAGAATTGGTGGTAAAATTTATGATGAGGTTTATAAAGATGGTATGAATGGCGGTACGTCTATTGAAAGCGCTACTGGCGCTTTTGGTGCAGCCCGTTTGGCTGAGTGGCAAACTACCAGTACTGGAACCATAGCTCCAAAAGGTCAGTATGTAGCAAACGGTGTAAAAATAGTTTCGGGTACTCCAATATACAGTGGTGGTATAATCACCAATATGAAGGACATTAAGTTTGCTCAAAATGATGTGGCCACTACCGTACAGAATTTTGTTTCATCCGGCATTGGAAACGTTACGGAATACTGGATGACAGACCGTTCATTTGCCAAACTGCGTGAAGTAACATTGGGATTTAGTCTTCCTGCAAGTATGCTTGGCAAAGCCAAACTGATAAAATCCGCTTCTTTTTCCCTGGTAGGGAGAAATCTTTTATATTTTGCCAAGAGAAAGGATATTGACCTCGATCAGTTTGCTTCGGGCTACAACGATACAGACAAATCGCTGGGCAATGGCGGCCAGTTACAAAGCACCACAGCCAGGAGATTTGGATTTAATATTAACCTGAGCTTTTAATTAAAAACTATAAAATAATTATATGAAACTTAAATTGAATTATCTGATTGCCTGCCTTGGTATGATAATACTTGGCACAAGCAGTTGTCAAAAAGGAGACCTTCTGTCCAATCCAAACGTGGCTGCGGAAAGTTCTACTATTCCTGTTTCCTTAATCCTTAATCACATCGGATCAAATATGCTGCGGGAAGAAGAGCCGGTTATTTCAAACGTTTACCGCTGGAACCAGAATATAGTGGCCAACTATTCATATTATTTTGGAACCAATACTTATAACTGGTCAAACACAAACCACACCTATGATGTGATCCGGTTTTGCAATAAGCTGGAAGAACAGGCTAAAAAACAGTACAATAATACTACCAATGTGTACTTTGGATTAAGCAAATTTTTTAAGGCATACTCATTTATTTGGTTATCTCAAAGAGTGGGCGATATCCCGATGATACAAGCGGGGGATATAAACAACTTAACGCCGGTTTATGATAAACAACATGACGTGTATAAAAATTGCCTGGCAATGCTGGATACCGCCAATACTATTTTAGCTAGTGTAAGTTCTGCCGCCAACGCTGGCAAGATGGTGGATGCAACCGGAGATATTTATGGACTCTCTTATTTGCAATGGCGCAAATTGATCAATACTTACAAACTCAGGATATTGATAAGCCTAAGCAAACGGGCGGATGACAATGCAGACTTAAATATCAAGACACAGTTTGCCAATATCATCAACGATCCTGTCAACTTCCCCATTATGACTTCCAACAGTGATAATATGGTGTACAGATACACGGCAGTAACGCTTTATCCGCCTAACAGGGCTGGTTATGCTCCTTATAATAACTGCGAAAACATCAGTCAGTTATTTTTTAATATTACCGCAGCCTATAGTGATCCACGTACTTTTGTATTGACTATACCCGCACAAGCCCAGTTAAACGCAGGTAAACAGGTGAGTGATTTTACAGCCTATGTGGGGGAAGACAATTCCAAATCCCAGGGGTTAATGTCAAATTTTTCAACAGATGGAAAGTATTCTAATTTAAGTTACACACGTTACATGTCTTCACCATCCGGTGCTAATGCCGAGCCTTATATTTTGGTTGGTTATCCTGAAATGTGTTTCAATATTGCAGAAGCAGTCTACAGGGGTTGGATTAGCGGCGCTATGGCATCCGACTGGTACTACAAAGGTATAAAAGCGTCCATGAATATTTATGGCCTGGCACAGGGCCAAATGGTAACAGTAAGCAATGTGGATGGTTCGAAAACTTTAGGAACTGCCAGCATTGATATCAACGGATTTTTAGCCAATCCAAATGTGGTTTATACCGATTCAATCGGATTGACCCAGATACTTACTCAAAAATATGTGGCATTTTTTATGAATTCTGGTTTTGAATCTTTTTATAATTGGCGCAGAACCGGCGTGCCTGCCTTTAGCCAGGGCGGCGCAGGTATTGGTACACCCAATAACCAGATACCGCTTCGCTGGCAATATCCGCAGGACGAAATTACCTATAATGCGGATAATTATAAATCAGCTATCAGCAGCCAGTACAATGGTACTGATGATGTAAATGCAAAAATGTGGTTGATAAAATAAGACCTTAATAATGGAATAGTATACCATTAAAGTGGGGGGCTTGCAGCTCTCCACTTTTTAATTATATTTTTTTTAATCACGGAAAGGCGATTTTATTTTTATTACAATCAATCGCAAAAAATTCAAATAATAAATGTATCGCATGAAGAAGTTACTTTATCTTTTTTTACTGGCCAATCCGCTTTTTTCTTCGGCACAAATAGCTGACAGTGCAAAAAGAGAAGTAAAATTGCAGGGCGCCATTAATTTCAGGGATGTGGGTGGTTATGCAACCAAAGACGGCAGACATGTTAAGTGGGGTAAAATATACCGGTCCGCTGAATTAAACAATCTAACGGATGCGGACTTGCTGAAATTGCAACAGTTAGGCATCGCCAGGGTGGATGATTTTCGCGGACCATTTGAAGTGAAACTGGCTCCGGATAAAATACCGTTGAATGCCACCCGCATTGATTTACCTTCAGGCAGTGAGCACATCGGGGATAGCGGCTCAAGCTTCAGCAAAACTATGATGAAAGGAAACGGGGATTTATTGATGTTAAATTTTTATAGCAATACAGCACCCTTTGCAAACAGGTACAGACCCGTGTTTAAAGAATTGCTGCAACTAAATCCCGACAGCGCTCTGTTATTTCATTGCACTGCAGGAAAAGACAGAACGGGCATTGCCGCTGCACTTATTTTGTATGCATTGGGGGTGAATGAAAAAACGATTATGCGGGATTACCTGGCCACCAATTATTACAGGACTTCCGAAAATGAAAAAGCCATCAGCGGCATGGTAAAAAATTACGGTATGGATGAAGCAACCGCCAGGAAAATGATGGAAGCAAAAGAAAAATACCTGAACGCTACTTTTGTTTCTATTATACGGCAATACGGAACCGTTAATCATTATCTTGAATCTGTCATGGGGCTGGATAAAAAGATGCTGCAGAAATTACGGACGTTATATCTTAATTAATACTTTTCCGTTCTGTGGCTATGGTTTAAAATTTTGCATGGTATTCGGCCACTCCGCTTTTTAGTCATAATTCAATATCGTTTGGGTAAGCCTATAAGGCTTGTATTAGGATAGTCGTGGGTCGGCAAAAACTACGGACGGGAGATAATTGGAGATTAACCCAGAAAGAGCCGCACCTTCGATAGTATAGCCAGTAAATACAAATAAACATGCTAAAAATACAGCTACGAAAAACCAATAAAATATTTATTACGCTGTTTATTTAACTATTTCAGTTTTGTACAAAACTTTTCCTTCATAACTAATAATTTGCGCAGTCAATATTTTGGGCGTTAACGAAAATGCAATAAATCCATTTTCAGATAATGCAAACCTGCCGCCATCGGGATGCAGAATTGTTGGCGTTGTTTCTGACCCTGCACCTGAAACAAAATAATGCGTGGTACCGGTTGGCTTAATATATTGCAGGTTGTGTTCATGTCCACAGATGTAGGCATCTACTTTGTATTGATCAAAAATGGGTTTCAATAAATAGTTTAATTGTAAAGTCGCATCTCTGTTCATCCTTTTTCCACCTGTAAATAAAGGATGATGTCCCACAACAATCCTCCATTTTATGTTGGGTGAAGCATTACTTAATTCAGCTTCCAGCCACTTCCTTTGCTGAGCAGTATCCTGCGTTTTAACATCAGCGTGATCTGCATTTTTATAATATTCCTCAATGAACGGTGTGGTATCAATAAAAATCAGCAACGCCTGTTGGGTGGTATCATCGTTCATTATTATTTTTTTTGAATAATACCTTGCAGGCATATTCCAGCGACGGTCAATTTTTGTATAATCTATTTCCGCCTGAACGTTTCCTTTATAATCGTGGTTACCTAAAACTACATACCAGTTTTGCTGCAGGGAGTGTGCTGTGTAAATGTCTTCATAAGAATCAATCCAACGATGATCCTGTGTGCTGGCTACACCACTGGGATAAAAATTATCTCCGGTAGAAATTAAAAAATCAGTACTTAATATTTTTGCTGAAATACCCATTTGAATTGCTACCTCCCGCTGTTTGTCTTCACCGTTTCTTCCCCAATCACCCATGGCAATAAAGTTGACAGCTTTTTTATTGATCGTTAATCCTGATTTAACTTTTAAGGAATCGTTTTGCTGTGCTGTGAGATTTATGACTGCAATAAAAGAAAGCGCCAGTACAATAACTATGTTTTTTTTCACGTAATTTTTTTATGGATGCGAAAGTATTTATTGTAAAACAATTTCATCCATTATTTAATTGTTACTCTTTTAACTTCTGTAATATATACCATCGTTTATCATTTTAAAAAGTGGTGGGGCGAATACCGGCAACACTGTAAAATACCGGATTTTTTATCATTTAGATGAAGACCTGTTGCAGCGACATTAAAAGGAAAATCTTTTATTAATCCTGTCATTATTAAGATTGAGTTATCAATAAGTTAACAATAAATTACCAATTTTTAAAAAGGTAACATTACTCAGAATTGCTTCAGAATTGAATAAAAGGTTTGCAAAAAAAATTAAGGTATGAACAATAAAATTTACCTGGCACTCATTTTTATTTTTGCAGGCTTCGCTTCTTTTGCTCAAAACAGTGTATTAAAAGGACAGGTTATTGACGGGAAAACAAAGGAACCCCTGGCTGGTGCTTATGTTTATTTTGCCGATCGAAAAGGAGCTGCACTTACGGATGCATTTGGGCAGTATTCAATTTCCAAAATGCCGTCAGGCACTTACGAGGTTAAGGTAAAATATGTCGGCTATAAAGAGTTCAAAAAGCAAATTGACCTCACTGAAAACAAGGTGATTAATCTAACGGTCACATTGGAAGAAAAAGCAGAATCTTTACAAAATGTAAAAGTGTATGGAAAGGCCATTATTGAATCAGAAGCTTCTTCCCGCCGCACTGAGAAGAAAGCGAATAATATAATGAATGTACTTTCTGCGCAGGCAATGGAACGCTCTCCTGATATTAATGCAGCCAATGCATTACAACGTGTATCAGCCGTAACCCTGCAACGCAATAGCGGTTCTGATGAGGCCTTCGCTATCATAAGAGGTCTGGAACCCAGGTACAACAATACTTTGATCAATGGCGTTAAAGTAACAAGTCCTGATCCTGCGTCGCGGTTTGTATCCTTAAGTATTATACCGTCAGATTTGCTGGACCGGATAGAAGTAAGTAAAACATTAACGCCTCAAATGGAAGGCGACGCCATCGGCGGTACCGTAAATCTTATTTTTAAAGACGCACCGGAATTTGAATATTTTAAGGTCAATGCATCTGCGGGATACAGTACAATATTTTTCAACCGTAAGTTTGATGATTTTAGTCATGGCGCTGTACAAAGTAAAAGTGTAAGTGAAAGGTTTGGGCCTGATTATAAGCCGGGGCAAGGAAACTTCTCCCGCGCAAATCTTGATTTTACACAAAAAAATGCGCCTGTAACTTCTTTGTTAGGATTTACTTACGGACGCAGGTTGTTGAAAAATAAGTTGGGCTTTATTATTTCAGACAGTTATCAAAATCAATATTACGGCACCAATTCAGAATTTAATATTGCACAACTAGATACCCGTCCAGGCAAAAATTACCAACCGGTTATTTCTGATGTGGCCAACAGAACCTATTCAACCCAACAATTGAACAATGGTTTATCAACCCACCTTGATTATAAGTTCAACGATAATAATAAGATCAGTCTCGACAATATTTTTTTATACACACATTTAGCGCAAACACGGTTAAGTATTGATACTTCGATATTGGGTGGTAATGGCGGAAGAACTGGACCCGGCACCGGCGCTGTTTTTAACGATAACCGTTCGTACATACAAAACCAATATGTCGAGAATCTTAAACTGAGCGGCAAACATATTCTTTCCAATCATTTTCTTTTTGACTGGGCAGGGATTTATTCCAACTCTACCCAAAATGCACCGGACAGAGCCGATATTTCGCTTAATCATTTAATTAATCCTGATTTTACGAGTACGCCTAACTACCTGTATAACGTATCAAGGATTTGGCAAAAAAGTAGTAATAAAGATTTAACGGCATTGGCCAACCTGGGCTATAAATCAGGTCTGGGAAAAAATAATTCAATTGAGTTAAAAGCAGGAGGATTATATAGGCAAAGCAACCGCTTCAATAACCAGAATGAATATACGCTGAAGCCCACACCAGATAATTTAACCGGGGGAAAAACTGTGTTTACAGATATATATGCGGCTGATTGGGTAGTGTACAACGTTACGGGAACATCCACAAGCGATAAGGCGAATTATACAGCATATGAAAACATTACCGCAGGATACGGAGAGTTTAAACTTACCCTTAATAAACTGGACGCAGTAGGTGGGGTAAGGGTAGAAGGTACCGAGCAGGGCTATGACACACATCCGGTAGTATTGGATGTAAAGAGCAATGCAAAGAAAACATACACAGACGTATTACCCAGCCTGCAGCTAAAATACAAACTGACTGATAAATCTAATATCAGGGCATCTTATTTTAAATCAATATCACGGCCTGCTTTATATGAACTGGTACCCACACCAACTTTTGGACAGAGCACGGACATTACCGGTAACCCTGAAGTGAAGCATACGGTTGCGGATAATTATGATATCCGTTATGAGTTGTATCCCAAAAACGAAGAGCAATTTTTTATAGGAGGGTTTTATAAGAATATTACCAACCCGATTGAGTTTGCGCTAAACAGTTTAGATGGTGGGCAAGCCAATACCTCTCCGCAAAACTTTGGTACGGCTACTGTAACGGGTGCGGAAGTAGTGTACAGCAGATTTTTTGGTATGTTGGGGGTATCAGCAAATTATACTTACACTTATTCAAATATCAATACAACAAAAATATTTACTTCAACAGATGCCAACGGTGTTTCCACATCGGTTCCAAAACTACAGAGCAGGCCTATGCAAGGACAGACCGCCAATGTGGTGAACCTGTCTTTATTGTATAAAAATGATAAGCGAAAGGCATTTGTACAACTGGCGTACACCTATACCAGTAAAACCCTGGCCTTGGTATATCCAAATTATGGATTTGATTATTATCAGCAACCACAATCCTTCTTATCGTTGTCGGGCCAAAAACAGATAGACAAACATTTTGTATTTACCGCAAAAGTCAACAATCTTTTTAACACAGCTACTACTATAAAAATAGGCAGCCTTGTTCAGTCAAGGGATGTTTACAACCTGGGCTTTAATCTTGGTTTTCGTTATTCACTTTAAATTAAAAAAATATCAAAATGAAAATAAGATATATTCAAACATTGATTAGCGCTTTTTTAATTGTTTTAAGTATAAGCTCCTGCCAGAAGGATGAGGTTACTACTTTTACCAAAATAGTAATTCCTTCTTCAGGTCCTATCACAGCGGGTAATATCAGCGGATTTTTGAAGGGCACTTTATTGACTGGCCAAACCTATATCATTACTGCAGATATTACGGTTAAAAAAGGCGATACACTGGCTTCGCAACCAGGCGCCATTGTTATTGTAAAAAATAATTCACAAATTAATATACAGGGAGTATTACAATTAATCGGCTCAAAGGAACAGCCTGTATCGTTTAATTCCGATACCAATCAACCAGGTACCTGGGGAGGTTTTCAATGCGATACAGCCCAGGCCATCATTATCAAATGGACCCACGTTGATAATACCGGCGGACCAGATGCATCTGGCAGTGCAAGGGGTACACTAAAAGTAAAAAATGCAATCAATGTAGATATTGAAGATTCGTGGTTCACCAATGGCCAGGACGATCTGATACGAATAGAAAAAGGAGCAACCATCACCTTGCTAAGAAATACCATTAGTTCATCGGGCAGTACAGATGGCGAGGCATTTAATCTTAAAACAGGTGTAAAAGGCATAGTAGCTTACAATGTTATTTTTAGCCAGGCAGGCTCAGCCGTAAAACTGGAAACCAGCAGCCGAATACCTTTTCCACAAACAGAAGTTGAAGTATATAACAATACGATCGTGTCAAACGGGTGGAGAAGAGGATCAGCAGAACCAGGGCGGGCAGTATCCGTTGGTGTAAATGCAATCGGCCATATTTACAATAATATCATAGTAAATAATTACCACGGCATCGAACTTTTTAGTGATGGCGATCTTGTTAAAACTACTTACGGCAATAATCTTTTTTATGCCACAAGGGATACCTATACAGATCTCGTAGATTCAACTCAAAAAATAAATATCAGGGATAATTTTTATCCGGCTTCCGGTGTGGGTGTGGCCCAGCCTTCGGATCTGGTATCAAAAAAAATCGGTAATTATGATCCCCTTTTTATTAATTTTAACGGCCTGGTTGCTGCTCCCAATGGCTTCCCAAATACGTATAATTTTCGTTTGCAGAATGGTTCACCTGCTTTTGGTACCGGCTTTGCAAAGTACGATCAGGACCTGGGCGCTTATACTACCAATGGAAAAGGAAACCAGCATTAATTGAATAGAACTATTTGTTAACCATTTTTTAAATAATACGTCAAAGAAATATGAAAAAATACCTGATTTTATTTATTGTAATTTTTTCCATAACTGCAAACTTTTACCAGGCAACAGCCCAGGCAAACAATGTATACATTGCAGATAAAAAAATTGCTTTGCCCGGTGATGGCGGATACGATTATCTTTTTATAGACCAGCAAAACAGGCGCTTATATGTGTCGCATGGAACAACTGTAGATGTTGTTAACCTGGATACAGATGAATTGGCTGGCACCATCGCTGGTATGCAGGGGAATCATGGCATAGCAGTAGCAAAAAATGCCGGCAAAGGTTTTATTAGTGATGGAAAAGCAAATGCAGTTGTTGCTTTTGACCTTGCTACTTTAAAGGTAATGGCAACTATACCGTTGAGTGGCAAAAAACCGGATGCGATTATTTATGACCCGTTTTCCAATCGTGTATTTGCTTTTAACGGCGGCAGTGATAATGCATCGGTAATTGATGTAGACGCATTAAAAGAGATTGCTACAATATCCTTAACAGGCGGTCCTGAGTTTGCAGTAGCGGATGGTCATGGAAAAATATATAATAACATAGAAGATAAAAATACGATGAAGGTTATTGACAGTAAATCCCTGAAAGTGATTGATACCTATTCTTTGTCACCTTGTGGCGGGCCGACAGGCCTTGCATTGGATTCGCTAAACTTCAGGCTGTTTACAGTTTGCCGGGAGAATAAAGGCATGAGTGTTTTGGATATGAAATCCGGTAAAGTAATCACTACAATTCCCATCGGTGGCGGCGTTGATGCTGTTGCCTATGATGCCGAAACAAAATTAATTTTTTGTTCAAATGGAGATGCTACTACCACCATCATCCAACAGCAATCTGCAGATAAATATGAAGTGGTACAAACGCTTGCTACACAAACAAGGGCAAAAACTTTAGCCTTGGATACAAAGACACATAAAATTTATCTGAGTGTAGTAGACTTTGAGCCGGGAACTAAAAATGCCGTTCCCGGAACATTTAAGTTATTGGTTTTTAAACCAAACAAATAAGAAGGTTTAATAGTAGTTAATTTTTTGAGAAAATATTTTTTAACCGTAGCCCAAGCTGCGGTTTTTTATTTTAGTGATTAACAGAAAAAGAATCGAATAATCAGCATTACTCTATAAATCCATTTAACCTTTTATTGTGAGGTATCGCTTATAAACTTCAGTTTTGCTACAACTTCAGTTTTTAGTTTTGTATAATTATTCATTAACAATCAAAAATAAAAGTATGAAAAAAACACTAAGTTTTGTAGCGCTATTTTTTGCGGTAGGTTCCGCAACTTTTGCGCAAAATGAAAAGGGAGAAAATAAAGAAAAAATGGTTGTTCCGGCAACAGTTAAAACAGCCTTATCAAAAAAATATCCGGAAGCTTCAAAGGTAACCTGGGAAAAAGAAAAAGCCAATTATGAAGCCAATTGGGGTGGTAAATCTGGGGAAGATAACTCAGTCCAGTTTACTCCGGCAGGTGTCTTTATTGAAATTGTAAAAGCTATCCAGGTAAGTGAACTTCCTTCGCCGGTTCGCACTTATGTGAAGGATCATTACAAGGGATCAAAGATTACAGAGGCCGGACGTGTTACAAATGCTGCAGGTAAAACCTCTTACGAGGCTGAAGTAAACAAAAGGGATATCATTTTTGATGAGCAAGGTAATTTTGTAAAAGCAGAAAATTAATGTGTAACCAATTTAACCGCCGCTGACTTATCAGGGGCGGTTTTTTTATGATGAGATATTTTGTGAAGAAAGTTCAGATGAATATTTTATTCCTTTTTTCTATGCCTGAATTATCCCTGACCGGTTGCTCCTTAACAGAGACTGCTTCCGTTTATTTCAGCACTATAAATGTAAATCCATTTTAAGACAGCATTTAAAATAGGGTTAGTAAACAAGAGTGTAAAGTTATACAAGTTACAATTTATTGATGCTTCAAAATAACCGCTGCAATTCCCTGAAGTTTATCAAGGTTGTCGTGAACAAACGTAAGTCCGGCCTGGTACAGGTTATTTATATTTTCTGGTGTTGCAATATCCATTTCAGAACAGGCTTCCTTTAAGCCAGGTTCAAGGCGGTAATAGTGTTGCTGGTTTTCCTTATCAAGTGTAAGAAACATTTGTGTTAACTGGTAAGATACGGTTTCCGAATTGCCCGACATAAGAATATCAATTACAGGTTGCAGCCATTTTATTTCTCCTGCATGTTCAAAGTTTTTATAACTGTATTTCTTCTTAACTGATCCGGTACCCAAAGAAAGAATAATCATATCTTTTGCTGATGGCTTATCCATTTTATCAGGGTCGTTTAAAAATTTAGAGAACTTAATTTTCCGGGCTTCCGCATAGGCACAAAGGGCCGGGTTATTGGCATACATGCCTCCGTCTACCAGGGTAAAAGATTGCCCCGAAACCGATTCAATATGCGCAGGTGGAAAATAAGTAGGAGCGGCGGAAGTAGCCCTTGCAACGTCCCTTACTTTAAAATTATACAACGTATTTTCACTTGCGTCGGTGCTGGTAAAAAAAATAGCTTTGCGGTCCGTAATTTCATAGGAGGTGATGAGGCTTGGCTTAATAAATTTATCTAGTGTTTCCTCCCCAAAATAGGCTTTTAATAAACTGCTCAACGGCTCGCCGGAGAATTTTTCGTGAATTATACCGTTGGCACTTTTTATTTTTTCCATAAAGGTGCGGTCAAATATAATATGGCCTTTTTTTAAGTATAGGTCAAGCGCTTCCTGAGCTGAGTATTTAGCTTTACCATTTTCGCCCGGCACCAGATACAAACAGGATAAAATACCACCAGTGCTGGTTCCAGCAATCATATCAAAATAATCACCGAGTTTACTGGAGCTGTTGTTATCCATCTTTTGCAGAATTTTTTCCAGTTCCATAAGAATAGTGCCTGGAATTATTCCTCTTATACCGCCACCGTCAATCGATAAAATTCTTATTTTTTTCATAAATAAAAATGGCAAATAAATTTTAAAAATACTTTAATAAATATACCTTT
>NZ_JACMOO010000279.1 GCF_014377975.1 Ferruginibacter sp. | reverse complement strand
GTTGAACCTCCCAGCTCATTAATCATTTGTTCCGCTTTGGTACAATATTCAGGAAAGTCCGGATAAAACTGGTATGCCCATGTTTGAAAAGTATTGGCACAGGCAAGTCTGCTTTGTGGATTATTCTTAATTTTTAATATTTTTTCAGTACCCAAACTCAAGGAGGTAAAAGCCGATTTCATGTGCTTTTCAGATTGCCTCCCCGACAGACTACCGGCTACTCCATTTCTGTATAATAAAACAGCTTCTTCACAAAATAAAACTGTTGCGCTGCAAGTGATTACCCTCACCATAAATTCAAAATCATCAATTAAGCTCAGCGATTCATTCCAGGTACCAGCGCTTTCAATTATCTGCCTCGGAATAAGAAATATACCGGGCTGCATCATGTTGCTACCGTTATCTATTAACGAATTCACCAGCCAATCTATACCGGGCATGTCTTTCCATATTTTTTCAGGAGATAGTTTAAAATCAGAGACATCGGCTGCAAAGAACCTTCCCCATTTTGCGGATGCGATACAATCCGGCTTTTCTTTAATTTTCATTAACTGGGTTTCAATACATTCCCGGTTTAATAAATCATCCGCATCCATAAATTTTATGTACGCTCCTGCGCTTAATAAAAATGCCTTATTTCTTGCAGCAGCAGCTCCTTTATTTGGCCCGGTAAAATAGGTAAAACGCTTATCCTTAAAATTCTCCAGAATACGTTTGGTATTATCTGTCGACCCATCATCCACCACAATAATTTCAATGTTTGTGTAGGTTTGCTGCAACAGGGAATTAATCGTTCTGCCAATATACTTCTCTGCATTGTAAGCAGGAATGCAGACCGATATCAGTGGAAATTCAGGAGACAAATAATGTATAGTTTATTTAAAAAGCCGTTTGCTAAAAGTTGATACCCACCGCTTATTTTTCAACAGTGGTAAGCGCATTTACATCTGAAAAAATATATTTTCCTGGATGAGTTTCAAAATGAAATATTCCGGTAAAGAAATCTTTAAAGGAAAATTTCGCTTTTACGATCGCCTCTTTGGTTTTTGTAAGGTTTCTTGTTTTCACAAAATATTTGATGCTATTAACTGCAAATCTTCTTTTTCGTTTTTTTTGCAGCCAGTTTATTTGTTTGTCCGTTAAAGGCAATTGCAGGTTTTCCAACGCATCTTTTAAATAAATACAATAATTATACAGATAACTAAATTGATTTGTTTGCTCCTGTTCATCGTGCCTTCTGTAGAACAGAAAATTATCTTTTAGTACAAGCACATTTCCTTTTGAGGCTGCGTGTAAATTGAAATACATATCACTTGCTGGCCCGTAAGAAACAGGATACATTCCCAGGTTAAAGAAAAAATCTTTATTAATAATTGTTCCTCCCGGCCCGGCTTTTAAAAAAGGGTCGCTAAAAAAATGCCATTGTATGGCTTCACGGGATGTAAGTAAAACTTCCGCAAATATTTCCCTGGGATAGAAAATTGCCCAATCGGCCCTGCTATTTGCTTCCATACATTCTACACAATATCTTAGCCCGTCAGGGTATAACATATCATCTGAATCCAGGTATTTCAAATATTTACCTTGTGCATAGCTGGCTGCCTTATTCCTGTTGGGGTAATCCCCTAAATTTTTGTCATTCACATACAACTTTACTCTTTCATCCATTTTTTCAAATTGTTTTGCAATTGTTACGGTGGCATCTGCAGAACAATCATCTACAATAAT
>NZ_JACMOO010000046.1 GCF_014377975.1 Ferruginibacter sp. | reverse complement strand
TGGTTCCCTTTACATTAACGGTTACAAAAGGAACTGGTTCCTTTATTGTCTTTAACTTCGCCGGTTAGGGTACGTTTAACCTGTGCCACTAAAGTGAGGTTACCAACAACCAGGCTAAATAAAAGAAGTAATAACCATTTTCGATTTTTCTTCATAGCAATTGTTTAAATTTTTAATACTTTGCAAACATAAAGTTAATAGTCAATTATCATGCAGATAGCATAACATTTAATTAACATTGCGGCAAAGAAAAAGGTATTGCTACAAGTAAAAAATGGAGCAAATCTTTTTTTTAATGGATTATTTTACGATATTTTAAAAGTAAAATTGTTAAATAAAAAAGATTGTAAAAATTGCAAGCCTTACTCTAACGTACCTCTCTTAATATCATTTTACAGGAATGACAAATGAATAGAATCAAACTTTATTGCACTAACCATTTTTATAAAAAGAAGGAATGTACAGCAAAGTTTCCCGAGCTAAGGTGGCCAGTTATATTTTAATATTTCAATGGCTTTTATTCTTCTGGAATTTACTATTTACAAAACTGAAAACCGATAGATGGTTGTAGTAGCATACGTTTCGCCAGGCGAAAGTACAGCGCTGGGGAAGTTAGGGCGATTGGGGGCATCCGGAAAGTTTTGCGTTTCTAATGCAATGGCTGCGTGTTTTGAATAGGGGATACCATGAGACCCGGTAATGGAATCATCCCACCAATTAGCGGTATACACCTGTATGCCGGGCTGATCAGTCAGCACTTGTAAAAACCTGCCTGAAACAGGTTCGTAAACAGTTGCAGCCAATGCAATGGCACCTGTTTTATTATCCAATACAAAATTGTGATCGTAACCATTGTCGTTGATCAGCTCATTAATATTTACCCCTACTTTTTTTGATTCCCTAAAATCCAGCGGGGTATTTTCGACTGTACTTATTTCTCCCGAAGGAACATTGTTTTCGTTCTTTTTAGTGTAATAACCCGCATTAACTTTTAACTGGTGTTGATAGATATCCGCATCACTAAAACCAGATAGATTAAAATAAGAATGATTGGTTAAATTAACAATGGTTGGCTGGTCGCAGGTGGCCTCGTATTTTAAAATTAATTCATTGTTGCGATTGAGCAGGTAAGTAACCACTACTTCCATTGTGCCAGGGTAACCTTCTTCCTTATCAGCACTGGTATAAGTAAATACTACACCTGCAGCTTCTTCATTGCTGATAAGTTCTTTAACTGCCCACACTTTTTTATTAAACCCATTGATACCACCATGCAAATGGTTGGGCTCCTTGTTTACAGGAAGCTGGTATTGGATGCCATTTAATTCAAATTTTCCAAATTCAATTCTGTTGGCAAACCTGCCTACCACGCTGCCAAAAAAGGGATGCGGATTAAGGTATGCTTCCGGAGTCTCAAATCCACTTACCACATTTTTTTTATTGCCATTTTTATCTGGCGCAAAGATGCTGATAATGGTACAACCGTAATTTGTAAAAGTTATGTCCAGGTGCCCATTGCTTACCAAAAAAGAAAATACTTCTTTTTCGTCGATTTTATTTTTAGAAAGTGTAGCAGTAATAATAGGTTTATTGGTGTTCATTTTGATTGCTTTATTGATTAATGAAAATTCATTGTATTCTCCAATTCTTCCAACGTTTGCCCTTTTGTTTCTTTTAGCTTAAAGAGCACAAATATAAATCCTGCCAAACAAATAGCGGCATAGAAATAAAAGGTAGCATCTTTAAATTTTTCAAATAAAACGGGGAATGAAAATACAAGTAAAAAATATGCCGCCCACAAACTCATCACCGCAACGGAAGTTACCTTTCCCCTAACCTTATTAGGAAATATTTCTGAAATTAAAACCCAGGTAACCGGTGCAAGTGACATGGCATACACCCCGATTGCAGCCAGCAAATAATACGTAACTGTAGCAGATGAAGATGCCAGTAATTGCACAATAACCAAATAAAGTACAGCAAGTCCTCCAAACCCAAAAAGCATCAGTGGTTTTCTACCAAGTTTATCTACCAGTAACATTGCAGCAATAGTAAAAATTAAATTTACGCCGCCAATAAATACGGTTTGCAATAACTGGTCATCCTGCAAGCCCCGATGCTTTGGAAAATTTTAGGGGCATAATTAAACACCGTGTTAATGCCCGACAGTTGTTGAAAAACTGCCAGCCCAATACCAATTAATATTGCAGGAAATATTCCTTTTTTAAAAAGTTCGCTGTAAGTTGTTTTTTGAACACTATTGCTTAAAGTGCTTTCAATTTGCGAGAGTGACTGGTTGGCAAAAACTACTCCGCCAAACCGCTTTAATATTTTTAATGCGGCTTCCTTTTTACCAACTTTTACTAACCAGCGTGGACTTTCCGGCAATCCTAAAGCGCCTAAAAAAAACAATGCGGAAGGAACTACGCCCAGACCAAACATCCAGCGCCAGGCATCCTCTCCATAGTTTGCAAAAGAATAATTGACCAAATTGGTAACTAAAATTCCTGTAACAACAGTTAGCTGATTTAATGCCACCATGCACCCCCTTAAATGAGCCGGTGCAACTTCTGAGATTTATGGGCAACTGGAAAGAGACTTCAGACGAGCTAACCAAGTGTAAGCCAACATGAGTTTCTGGTATTTTTTAACCACTTTTATTTTTAACGAAAAGTTTAAGCCAGCAGTAGCCATCAATGAAAAAGATACGGTAGATACAGCCATCGATTTCATGACTAAAAATATTGTTACCCGTTTAAAACTACAGCAACTGGCCACACATGTAAATATTTCTCCCTCACATTTTTCTTTTCTTTTTAAAGAAAACGGGCTAACCCCCGATAGAATACTTTAACCATTTAAAAATTCAGAAGGCTTGTCAGTTTTTGTTATTTACCAAACTGAGAATAAAAGAAATTTCCATTGAACTGGGTATTGAGGATCACTATTATTTTTCCAGATTGTTTCATAAAGTTATGGGCGTATCGCCTGTTTGCTACCGCAAAAAAGCAACTTGATATAGCAGTTAACTGAAAGATTTTTCACAATATCTAAATACTTATTTCATGCTTAATAATTGTGATATTAGTCTAATTTTCATCGCCGGAACCTGAGCGTAAATACTCCTGCAAAATACTTTATTGCCAAACAAACTTTATCGCAGCAAAAACACTTTTCTATCAGTAACACATCCACGCTGTTTTTAAAATTGCTGCATACGCTGGCAAATATTATTTTTCAATTTATAAATTCAACCAATAATTCACTTTTAAAACAATTGCCCTGTTTTTATTTTGCATAAAAGGTGTGGTGTAATAATTATCGGTGTACACTAAGTAAAGATCACTCATGGGTTTAAAGCGGTATTGAAAGCGGCTGTTGATGTTAAAATTATTTGCCTGCGTATTGTATTGTAAAAAAGTTGTCCAGGATACTTTGGTGTTGAAATTGTACTCAGCTTTTGGTGAAAGCAGGAATAATTCACTGCTCCCATACCGGCCAGGAAAGCTCAGTTTATCATACTCTGCCTGCAAAACAAGATTAAAGTGGGGCCTGCTTCTGAGCGTAATATCCCCCAGTAAAGAACTAATATTTCCATTATAAAACTGCCCTCCTGAATAAGTAATGGTGTAGCTGAATAATTTTCTGGTATCCGAATTATAAGTTACGGCGGCCTGTGAATATTTATAACGATTTACCGGCAGTGGTGTGGCACCGGTAAATGAAATAGGAAACAGTAAATCAAGCTCGTTGTGTAATAATGCCACTTTAATAAAAGAAGTATTGTTTAATTCCGAAGTATACGAAAGGTTAAGGTCGCTTTCGTTGAATGAATTATTGGGATTTACAACAGAATAAGTTTCGAATTTCAAGGAATGACGGGCTATGGCAGTATTTTTTGGATACATGAAATAAGACCAGGAAGTAAAAAGATGTTTAAAGCCTACCCGGATGGTAGTGTCTCTTGCGGCATCATAATTATTAATTCGTTGCACATAACCCATATCTGTATAGTAGTTGGTGCCTAGCGATGCAAGTTCAAAGGTACTGGCAAATTTTTTTGTATTAAATGAGAAGCCTGTTTCCTGAAAATTATTTTCGTCTGTAATACCTGGCTTAAACGAATGATGAAATGAATACCAGCCATTCCATTTTCCATCGCGGCTGATATAATCAAAACTGGTGCCTGCATTTCTTCCCCAGGCATCAATTGGATCTGATTTTTTTTGAGTCGAAGTTTGAAAATTTTCCCGGTTCAAAAAATATACTTTCCACACCGATCTTGCCAGCACATTTTTGTTGATGGATATGGCAGTATAATTTTCCGGTGAATAACTTCCTTTAGCGCCTGTTTGCATATTCATAATCCCTATCCTTGTCGTTGCATTTAAATTACCGGATAACCTTGCACCGCCTAAAATGGGCACGGGGTTATTATCTTTATCCAACCCTATCCTTCTTGAATAAAATGGAGTCATCAGCCCGGGGATTCCATACTCCCCGAAAATATCTGAATTTTCTAAAAAGAAGGATCGTTTTTCGGGAAGAAAAATATCGAAGCGGGTAAGGTTTGTTACCTGCCGGTCTACCTCCACCTGCGAAAAATCGGGGTTCAGTGTAAGATCTAAATTTAACGAGGATGATAAAGCAATTTTACTGTCCAAACCGGCACTAACAAACGCTTTTCCAGAAAGGTGGTTCTCTTTATCTCCCTGAATATTGCTGGTAACATAAGGTATCATTACCACGTTTTTTCCTGGGGTGGGCAGGGCTTTATCCCACAATAAAGATCCGGTATAACCCATATTGTAAATCCTGAAATTTGTAGGTACATGTGTCCATCCTGAATATTGGTTGTGCTTCATATCTACCCTTATAAAATTAATGCCCCATACATTATTTCCTGGTGGGTAACGAAGACTTTTAAAAGGAATAGCTATTTCGGCAACCCAGCGGTCGTTGTATTTTTTTGTGGCAGAAAACCATTTATTGTTCCAGCTCCATGTTAGCCCATCCTGCTGACCCAAACTTATCTGGTCTTCAGATTGCGCATTCATTGCATTTAGTGCAAAAAAGAATCCATTGGTATGACTGTTTTGAGGATCCAGAATAATGCCCACGCCATCATTGTCCAAATGCCCGATATCTCTTTTTAAACTTTGAATAATGCTTTTGCCGGAATCGTAACAGGTGAAGGCTACATATAAAAACTTGTCGTCGTAGCTTAATTGTACAACAGTTTTGCTGGCAGGCTTGCCCTCATCTGTCGGAAATTTCATAAAGAAATCAGTTTTCTTTTCGGCAGTGGCCCAGGTGCTGTCATCTAAAATACCATCAATTGTTACAGGCGCCGGGGAATGTGCAATGTGAACCTGGTATTCTTTTTGGAAATTTTCGACATTGACTATCTGAGCTGCCGAATTATTATTCAATAGTATTAACAGGGCGATTAGGACAATTAATCTCATAAGATTGCAAAAATACGTAATGGCAAATAGGTGAAAAAATTGATTGATGAATGGAAAAAAAATAACACTGATTCCTTACAATTGTTTACTAAATAAAAGCGGCAGCTTAAAAATGGAACTTGCGGGCGGATAGTTAATTGGTAAAGTTCACTTTCTGTTTAAATTATCCGTGGCTTTATCTTTGCTTAGCCGGTTATAATTTTCCGGCAGTTCCTTTGCCTTTAAATCAGGTAAAATAATTAAAACCCAAATTGTGTTCATTTTGAATCAAAATATAACAGCATGTGGAAGGCATTAATAACCGGTATTACTATGGGGCTGTACCTGGCAATATCTGTAGGGCCAATTTTGTTTACCGTAATAAAGCAAAGCCTTAATAACGGCATCCGTGGCGGTTTTGGCTTTGTAGCGGGTATCTGGTTGAGCGATATTTTATTTGTTTTGATAAGCAATGTGTTCAGTGTTTTTACGGCACATTTTGCGGATCTGTATATCAGGCAGATTGGCTATGGCGGCGGTTTACTTTTGCTTGGGCTGGGCTGTTACTATGTTTTTTTTAAACACCCTGCGATAAAACCATTGGAAACAAGTGTTCAACAACGGATCAGGAATAGCGAGATGGCAAAGTTATTTGCCACCGGATTTTTAATCAATACCCTCAACCCGATATTGTTTTTTGAATGGCTTACCGCAGCCACTGTTTTTGCAAAAACCTATTCGGTTAATTACCGCATTCTTATATTTTCAACATGTCTGGGTATAAATATTTTTTCTGATGTTTTAAAAGTAATGCTGGCAAGTAAAATAAAACCAAGGCTTACGGAACATAACCTGCACATCGTTAACCGCATTACTGGCGGCGTATTGATATTTTGTGGTGGCTTTTTATTGTACCAGACCTTTTACAATGCTGATAAATGGAAAAGGAAGGAGGAGGTTCATGTGGTACCGGAAAATAATAAAAACATAGCAAAATGTAATTTGTCGGCTACTGTTATATTTTAATATTGATGAAAAACTGATGGAGTTTTTGAGTGTGTTGCTGGTATTCACTGTTTGTATTAAGAAGATAACAGACAGTAAATAGAAGCCTTGCCGGAATTATCCAAAAGAAATTATTGGCTATAGCATGGTGCTTTATTGCTGAAGTAATCACTAGCTGACTCTTTTTGCAAAGGAATCAATTGCTACAGCTGAGAAACACAAAAGCCGGCAGCACATTATTTTTTAATAAAGAAGATACCGTAAGCGGATTAGAAGTAATTCTGTACGTGTTAAGGCTGATGACTTCAAATATTTTTTTGTTGCTGATGTTGTGCCGGGTAAGCAAATTTAGTAACTGATCTCTGTATCCATCCAACAGCAGTTCTTCATTCAGCACCGTTTCATTCAGCAAAATTTCCTGGTATTTAAACTGGTATACTTTCATTATGTAAAATTATGACGGAAATTATTTATCATTAATATTGTTGAATGGAAATGACTGATAAAATTTGTGTTGTTGAACTGTTTTCAGTAGTGTGTGGTTTTATGGAGGCCTTTGAGAGTTTTACTGTGTTTACAATAATTTTTTAACTACTAATACCTATCCAACAGACTATAAACTGTATTGAAATATTATTATAAAATATTGGATAATTGCTGATAAGAAATTAAGAGATCTTCGCTAGGTTCACACCCAAAGGGTTAAAAAATATAAAAAAACACAACGCTTTTGGCAAACCAAATAGGGTGCAAAGGCGGCAAGAAATAAATAAAAGCATACAAATTATAGCAGGAAGACTGGTGAGAAAGCCTGGCCGAAAGCCTGCATTAGTGAGGATTGCAGCATATTTGGCTACCCTTAAATTTTATCAGGGAGTGTTTTTACAAAAGCGGGGGGATAGTGATAAAACTTACAGCCTGCATGAGCCGGATGTGAAATATAATTCAAAAGGAAAAGAATACAAAGATTTGAGTTGGCCAGTAAATTCTCTATCATTATCAGCCAAGGCACCCGTATCATTATGAGAACTATTAATTTTACCCAAACCCTATATTATTCAAGAATAATAGCAGGACTGGCGGAACAGTTAGAGCGGCCCGATGGCAGTGAGGCTAAAGACGCATTTGCTTATGGAGGATACGGAAAAAAATAAAAGGCATCGCATCCATAAGAATGTGGCAAACAAAAAATAACGATAATACAAGATTGATTACGCTTGATTTCTGTATGTTCAAACTAAGGGCGGATGATGCTGTAAATTTTACCGGACTGTCGAAAGGCTTGGATATAAACGGGCAATGTGAGCTAACAGGTTTAAAAAGATTAAAAGACCATAATATTAATTCATCGGAATTTCTATTGCAAGTAATTCTGAATCTTCAGTTGCTGTAATGGTGAAGTTATCAATACCAGCAATACCCAATGCATCTCTTTTATTTAAAGCTGTTTCTTCAACTTTTACAGACCCATTAATTACAACCAAAAAAACACCATTGCCGGTAAATTTGTTGGTGTAGGAAATTGTTTTATCTGTCTGCAGAGTAGTTAATGCAAATCGGGCATCCTGATTTATCCATAAGGCATTGTCATTTTCGTCAGGACTAACAACATACTGCCATTTATTAATTCTCTCGCTTGTATCAAAGGCCCGTTGATCGTACCTGGGTTCTATATTATTCTTTTTAGGAAAAATCCAAATCTGAAAAAGTGTAACGGAATCGGTTGCCGAGGCATTTGCTTCAGAGTGCTGAACCCCTGTACCGGCACTCATAATTTGTACATCCCCTGCTTTAATAATTCCTTCACCACCCGTACTGTCTTTATGTTTTAATGCACCGGTAAATGGAATCGTCACAATTTCCATATTATCATGCGGATGCGTTGGAAAAGCGCCACCACCTGCAATATAATCATCGTTTAATACTCTTAAAGCGCCAAAATGTATATTTTCAGGGTTGTGATACTGGCCAAAACTAAAATAATAATTTGGCTTTAACCATCCATAATCTCCCTTGCCTCTATCGGCTGCTTTGTACAATATTTTTTGCATCCTTTTTATTTTTTGATTATTCAATGCCCAAACATCAAATTTAATACCAGTACTTATCACTGACAAAACAGCAAAAAAATTCCTGTTTTAAAGGGATTGCAATTAATTAAAACTGGTCATTTCATTATAATCCAGTGGCGTGCTATTGTCTTCTTCCCTGTTTTCATTGTACTCTACAAGAAAGTTATTTCTTCCTTCTCCGGTTACAATAATTAAAAATTTTTGCTGAGATAATTCCAGTAAACTCAAAAACAGAAACAGCGCATGAATTCGATCCTGACATACTTCAAATATTTTTTCGAAGGAGGCATTCTTTGCTGTTCGGCAGGTAGTTAACATATAATCCCTGCTTTCTTCCATAGTATAGTTATATTGAACAACCGTGTGTACAGGCCGGTTATTTTTGTCGTGCAATCTTTGTACTACTTTTTCAAAAGCTTTCATCAGCTTAAATAAAGTAACTGCTTGTATTTCTGTGCCTTCACCTGCTTCTTCACCAATCTGCGATAATTCTCTGTGCAGGTTTCCCCGTTTCAACATCAGCATTCTTACTTCTTCCATTTCCGCCATTTTGGTGGAAGCATCTTTAAATCTTTTGTATTCCAGAATTTTGTTTATCAGCTCCTGCCTCGGATCTATCTCATTTCCCTGCTCATCAATCTCTTTGCGTGGAATCAGCATTTTTGCCTTAATGCGCATCAGGGTGCTAATAAATAAAATAAACTCGCTGCTCAGTTCAATATTCAGCTTTTCTGTTTGGTGAATAAAATCTAAAAAATCGTTGGTGATTTTTGTAATTGGAATATTATAAATATCCAGTTCATCTCTTTCAATAAAAAAAAGCAGCAGGTCAAATGGTCCTTCAAACTGATCAAGTTTTATCTGGTATGTAGTATTGGTCAAAGTAAAAAAATTATATTATAAAAAAGTCCCCCGGTATTTTAGCCGGAGGACAAATGTATAAATAAGTTAAGAGAGAATTACAAATTAAGCGTAAAACCCATCCCTAAAGTGGATAACATCTGTAAACCTGCAGCAGGTGTTGGCGTAACAGGTTTTAAACATCATCATTTGCCTGATTACTGAGAATGTTCAGTGTACTGTTATAAACTTATTTAAATGTATAATTAAACCCTAAACCAATACCATGTTGGGTTTGCATACGTGCAACTTCTAAATCGTTGTAACGGAAATTAAGACTTAGCGTAGCTGCAATATATTTATTTATAGTAAATGCAAATAAATTATTCCAGTTTAAAATCATATTAGCTGGATTTTTTAAATAATTTGAATATACATCAGCCGTACTTGTGTAAAGAATTCCTTTTGATAAATTGGTAGTTACACTGGCGCGGGCATAAGCGCCTAAACCAAAAGCAGCGATTTTTCCAGAATCTACCCCAAACAATAAATATGGCTTAGAACTGGCAGTTAATTTTGTAGTTACATTAGCCATTACGGGAGAGAATAAAAAATTAAAGTGATCACTTGGTTTATATAAAAAAGCAGGGCCTAATTTTATATAACCTGGTGTCATAAAACGTTCAAATTGACTCTCTAAACTAAAAAAAGCAGCGTAGCTCCAGTTTTTACTAAACTCTTTTCCATAAATAGAACTAAAGTTTAAATAATCATCACTTTTTGTAAAAGGGGATGATGTATGACCATTGGGTGCAGCTGGATCATAAATGGATGAACTTGACCCTGCATATCTTCCGTTAAAAGAATTTAACCAGTTAGTTGTTCCTGTTTTTTTGTTGAAATTATAAGATATAATACCTTTTACACCAAAAAAAGAGGTATTTCCACCACCTTTAACTGCCGTCCAGGAATTATTTTGGCCTAATTCTGTTAAGCTAATATTGATCGTTCCTTCTCTTGTCCAACCTTCTTTTACAGAAGTATCCGCCTTATTTTTTGCAGTACTTTTTATTGCACCATCTGCATTTGATGAAACACCTGCATTTGTGGAGGATTGTGCCTGTGTTACTGTAAAACCTATTAAAGATAATGCCGATAAATAAGCAGCTTTTTTCATACTATATTTTTAAGTGGGAAATTAAATTTCATGCTGCCATGACAACTCTTTGTGATAAAAAGTTGCCCGGTACAAAAAATACACCTGTAGAGGTGTATTTTTTATATGTAAAGATTACATTATTTTTTAAGTTCATCCCTTATTTCCATAAGAAGTTTGTCGGTAGAAGAAGGTTCTGTAACTTTTTCTTTTTTATTTATTGCATTGGCTATTTTTATTACAGAGAAAAGTACCAGCGCTATAACGATGAATTTTATAACTGATGATAAAAACTTTCCGTATTTAACTGCGCCCCAGCTAAGATGTTCTATATCAGCAGCACCTGCAGCTTTAAGTGCCGGGGTTAACAATAATGGCGTAATTATATCATCTACAAGCGACGAAACAATTGCACCAAATGCAGCACCGATAATTACAGCTACTGCGAGATCTACCACATTGCCTTTCATAGCAAAATCTTTAAACTCTTTGATAAACCCCATGATAATAAATTGAATAAGTAAATAAATAAAAACCGACAGTCACGAAAATAAATTTTTATTAGTATGTTTCCAATAAATTATTGAAAACAAATTATTGAAAACATTTATAGCTTTTCATAATACCCATCCTTTGATTTTTTACAATTACTTTGCAGCCTGAAAATGAATAAATTTGTTATCAACTGGCTACTATTTATAGTCCTTTCCTTAATTTGGGGCAGCAGTTTCATATTAATGAAAATAGGGCTTCAACAACTTTCTCCTTATCAGGTTGCCGCTGTAAGGGTTGTATCATCTGGTTTAATTTTATTGCCTGTTACTTTAAAATATATCAGTGATATACCGCCAAAAAAGCTACTGCTTGTTTTTTTATCAGGAAGCATTGGCAGCCTTATTCCTGGTTTTTTATTTTGCATTGCAGAAGAAAAAATAGATAGTTCGCTGGCGGGCACCCTTAATTCATTAACGCCCGTTTTTGTCATTATTACAGGTGTTGTTTTCTTTAATGTTCATACTTCTTCTAATAAAGTTATTGGTATTGTAATTGCCTTTACCGGTAGCATTTTATTATTATTTAGCAAACCACATTTACTGGTTAACCAAAATTTTTTATCTATTTTCCCCGTTATACTGGCAACGGTTTTATATGGCTTCAATGTTAATATGGTTTCAAAAAAATTATTACACATTCCCTCTTTACATATTACCGCCATTGCACTTACTTTTAATGCAATACCAGCTTTGTTCGTACTAATATTTACAGGTTATTTCAGTATGCCTTTAACCAATATAAAAATATTGACTTCAACGGGTGCTTCAGTAATTTTAGGTATTGCAGGCACTGCCATAGCTACCGTACTTTTTTATATACTGGTTAAAAGAGCCAGTGTATTATTTGCCAGTATGGTTACTTATGCAATTCCTTTTGTAGCTATTTTCTGGGGTGTTTTTTATGGAGAAAGCTTTGGGTTGCAACAAGCATTTTGTATGCTGATAATTTTAGCAGGTGTGTACTTTACCAACAAAATATAAATCCCTTTTTGCTTTAAAATAATATTTATCTGCCATCGAAATTTTTTCATGAACTTTCAAAATTATATTCCAAACAAAACAATTATTTCAATGAGCTCAATAAAAAAAGTCTTCATTTTTATGAAGACTTTTAGAATACTATTATTGAGGAATGCTACTTTATAGTGCTTTTAACTTTTTCTTTCTTTACTGTTTTTACAGTGGCTGCAGGAGCAGCAACAGGCTTTGCATCTACAACGGCAGCTGCAGCTTTTAACTTATCAAACTCTACCGCAGTTAAAACATCGCCGGTAAAAGTGATGCTTTTCATTTCATCTACGCCTGCAAATTTCACAGTTAAGTGTTTCTCAAAATGCCCGGCATTAGCAGCATTGTAAGTAGCATTGATAACACCGGTTTTACCTGGTGCTATAGGTTCCTTTGTATAGTCTGAAATAGTACAACCGCAGGTTGGATTAGCCTGTTCAATAATTAACGGTGCATTACTAATATTAGTAACTGTAAAGGTTCCTTTAGCAGGAATACTTTGTTTTATTTTACCAAAATCAATGGTTTCGTTGGTAAACTTTGCAACATCTGCCACCTTTTTGGCCTGTGGCTGAGATAATACTGTTGAAGTAATTGCGAGCACTGCGGCTGATAATAAGAATCTTTTCATGATATTTTTTTAAATTGTGTTTGAATTATAAATCTTTCAGGCTTCCTAACTCTTTATTTTCAGGTGCAGAAGTTGCAGGTGTTTTCCAAACCTCACCAGTAATAGTTATTTGTTTTGTTTCGCTACCGTTATAGGTGATCGTAATAATTTTTGTAAAAGGTCCTTCACTTAATGCGTTATAGCCAACAGTAATACCAGTTTTTCCGTGAGGTGCCTGAATTTTATTTCTATCCCAATCAGGTGTTGTACAACCACAGCTCGCCTGAACGTTACTTATTTTTAAAGAATCCTTGCCATTATTAACTACTTCAAATATATGTATTACCGGCCTGCCCTGTGGTATTTTACCAAAATCAAACGCAATTTCTCTTAAACCCAATACCTCTACTGGTACAGCAACTGTATTACTTACTAGAGTTGTTTGTTTTGCAGTATTTTTTGCGAGCTCAGTTGATTGGGCATTTACACAATGTGCAGCAAAACAAATAACAGTAAAGATGAATCCATTTTTCATTTGATCAGTAAATTTTCAAATATCATTCCAAAGATACAAAAACGATTAAAACCATTACAAATTGTTACCGGGTTATCTTTTTTTTAACAATCATCACAACTATTTTTTTACATTTGTTAAATGGATACAGTAAATACCAATGATACTGCATTGCAGGAAAAATTAAGTTTTGATCATTTCCGCAATGAAGTGCTTAAAGATTATCGTATTAGCTGCGAAAGCAGGCAAACCAGCCTGATGGGCAGGAAGGAAGTATTAACCGGCAAAGCAAAATTTGGCATTTTTGGTGATGGTAAAGAAGTGGCGCAGGTGGCAATGGCCAAATTTTTTAAGCCGGGCGATTTCCGGGCAGGGTATTACCGCGACCAGACTTTTATGTTTGCTGCGGGAATGGCTACTGTTGAACAATATTTTGCACAATTGTTTTCAGATCCGGATATTAATAATGATCCCTTTAGCGCAGGCCGGCAGATGAATGCGCATTTTGCTACAAAAAATGTAGATGAAAACGGCAACTGGCTTGATCTTGCCAATATCAAAAACACCAGCAGCGATGTGGCGCCAACTGCCGGTCAGATGCCAAGGGCTTTAGGTTTGGCACTTGCCTCAAAATTATTTAGAAACGTAGCCACTTTTAACCAACACAGTAATTTAAGCGACAATGGAAATGAGGTATGCTTTTGCACCATTGGAGATGCATCAACCAGTGAAGGACATTTTTGGGAGGTAGTAAATGCAGCCGGAGTTCAACAGGTTCCGCTCGCAATTTTTATCTGGGATGATGGTTATGGAATTTCTGTGCCTAAACAATTGCAAACCACCAAAGGTTCTATTTCCACTGCATTAAGAGGAATGCAAAAAACAGAAGGTACCAACGGGTTGGATATTTATAAATTAAAAGGATGGGATTATGCAGGTATGTGCGAAGTATTTGAGCCAGCCATTCAAAAAATTAGAGATACGCATATTCCCGCTATTTTTCATGTAGAGGAGATTACACAGCCGCAGGGCCATTCAACTTCAGGAAGCCATGAACGATATAAAACTCCGGAAAGGCTTGCCTGGGAAAGAGAATGGGATTGCATTAAACAAATGAGGGCATGGATCCTGGCAAATGCACTGGCAGAAGAGGATGAGCTGAATGATATTGAAATAAATGCGAAGTTGTTTATTAAAGAAAGTAAACAAAAAGCCTGGGATAAATACATTGTCCCTATAAAACAGCAGGTAGTAAATTGTACTCCTTTATTAAGCAAGCTTGCAGAAAAACTGGATGGAGAAAATGCCACTGCTGTTAAAAATATTGCAGTTAAATTAAGCAATAATAAAGAGCCATTGCGCAGAGAAGTTTTAAAAGCATTAGCTACCGCACTTGACATTTCGGGCAATATAGCAGATGCAAAAGAACTTAGTGATTACTATCAGCACTTAAGGGCTGCAAATGCAAAATTGTACAACTCCCATCTATATAATGAAGGGATTAAATCTGCATTGAATGTTACGGTGATTAAACCTTATTACGGTGAAAATGCAGCAATTGTAAATGGCTACGAAGTACTCAACAGGTACTTTGATCTTTTGTTTGCCAGCAATGATAAAGTAACTGCCTTTGGTGAAGATGTAGGATTTATTGGAGATGTAAACCAGGGCTTTAGCGGTCTTCAGGCAAAGTACGGCGATCAGCGTATTTTTGATACCGGAATAAGAGAACTCTCTATCATGGGCCAGGGTATTGGTTTAGCTTTAAGAGGTTTGCGGCCAATTGCAGAAATACAATACATTGATTATTTATTGTACGGTTTGCAAACATTAAGCGATGATTTGGCAACCACTCATTTTCGTACCGCAGGCCGGCAAAGTTGTCCAATGATTGTGCGTACAAGGGGTCATCGCCTGGAAGGCATCTGGCACAGTGGCTCTCCAATGGGTATGATTATAAACTCGCTACGCGGCATGTACATTTGTGTACCCCGTAACATGGTACAGGCTGCAGGTATGTACAATATATTATTACAAAGCAACGATCCCGCCTTAGTGATTGAATGCCTGAACGGATATCGCCTTAAAGAAAAATTACCTGATAACTTATTGGCTTTTACTGTGCCGTTGGGTATTCCGGAAATAGTACAGGAAGGAACCGACGTAACAATTGTAACCTATGGTTCTACCCTTCGTATTGTGCTGGAAGCTTCAACATCACTCAGTAAATCGGGCATCAGTTGCGAAGTAATGGATGTACAAACATTGCTGCCGTTTGATATCAGCAATGCTATTGTAAAATCCTTGCAAAAAACCAACCGCATTGTTTTTATTGATGAAGATGTACCAGGTGGCGCAACCGCTTTTATGTTTAACAAAGTGATGGAGGAGCAAGGCGGTTATAAATACCTGGATGTTTCGCCAAGAACCATCACAGGGAAAGCCCACCGACCATCCTATTCCAGCGATGGAGATTATTTCAGCAAGCCCAATGTAGAAGATGTGATAAGGGTGGTGAAAGAAATGATGGCTGAATAATATTCAATAAAATCTTTGTATTCTTCCCCGCTTTATAATTTTTAAAAGGTATGATTTTAAGTATACGCCTTTTTTTATTTTATACTTATATTTGGTTAAATAATTTATCATGACAGTAAAATTGAATTTAACCATTGATGAAAAAATAGTTGCCAAAAGCAAACGATATGCGGCTTAAAAAAAACATCTGACTCTAAATTGGTAGAAGAATTATTAACGAATGTAATAGCAGACAGGGAAAGAAAAAAAGGTAAAAAAAGTTTTGTGGAAAAATATGCCGGCACTCTAAAAATAAGTATCCCGGATATTGAAAAAGCAAAAGACGACTACCTAAAAAAGAAATATGACTGTTAAAGTATTTTTAGACATTAATATTATTATTGATTTTTTTGATCCTACACGTTTGAAACATCAATGGGCAGTGTCAGTAATTTCTGCCATTGAAAATGATGAGCTTGAAAGTTATTTGACCGAATCTGTTTTAAATACTGCTGCTTATATTTTAAGAAAACAATATTCCGCTAATTCTTTAAGAGAAATATTATCCCATTTACTCAGCTTTACCCGGATAATTTCCTGCACGAATGATCTTTATAACAGGAGTTTAAGCCTTTCGGGTAATGACATAGAGGATGCTGTATTTTATCAATTAGCACTCGAAAAAAAATAGATTATTTTGTAATCTCTGATAAAAAAGATTTCAATAAATTTTTTTCTCCGTTACTACCTGTTGTAACTGCTAAGGAGCTAATGAAACTAATTGTGTAATCCGCTTTTAATAATAAACTGATTTTTTACAGAAAATTTATGAAATTATCTCTTTATCAGATTGACGCCTTTGCTCATCAGCTTTTTTCAGGAAACCCCGCCGCTGTAATTCCCCTGCAACATTGGCTGGATGATACTTTGATGCAAAGCATTGCGCTCGAAAATAATTTATCAGAAACCGTATTTTTCGTTCCGTCTTCTTCGCCGGATGCAGATTACAACATCCGTTGGTTTACGCCCACGCTGGAAATAAATTTGTGTGGCCACGCTACGCTTGCAACTGCTTTTGTACTTTTTTCAATACTGGATTTTGATAAAGAAGTATTACGGTTTAATTCTAAAAGCGGCATTCTTTCTATTACAAAAAAAGACGACCTGCTAGTA
This sequence comes from Ferruginibacter sp., assembly GCF_014377975.1. Lineage (GTDB taxonomy): Bacteria > Bacteroidota > Bacteroidia > Chitinophagales > Chitinophagaceae > Ferruginibacter. Next base: position 8,787 of record NZ_JACMOO010000046.1, on the reverse strand, counting down.
ATGGATTTTCCGGGTTGGAAACCAGAACGACTGGATGTGTACGATGATGCGCTGAGTGAAATTTTGGGCAATGCAGTTATTACCGGCGTATATAAATACAGGGATATTTTGATAGAGCTGGAAACAGAAGAAGCCGTAAAAAAATGTGCGCCTGATTTTACTTTAATGAAAAAACATTTTGATAAAATGATCATTACTGCACCCGGTAATAAGGTTGATTTTGTTTCAAGATTTTTTGCACCCGGTGCCGGTATTGATGAAGACCCCGTTACAGGTTCTGCTCATTCGCAATTGATCCCCTTCTGGAGTGAAAAACTTGCAAAAAATAAATTACATGCTCTGCAGTTATCCAAACGGGGAGGCGAATTATGGTGTGAACAAATTAGCGCCGACAGGGTTACTATGAGCGGGCATTGCGTATTTTACATGAAGGCTGAAATAAATATTTAAGCAACAAAAGGCCATTTCGAATGCGATACTTTCTTACCTCATAAAATCCTTGTCTGCAAATATTTCACCCGGTATAAAAACTTCGTTAATACCAAAGTAAATTTCAGAGGCATTATAAAATAATAAAGCCGGAGCTAAACGTTGATCCAGTATTTTATTTTAAATTATGATACACTTTTTGCACATCCTCATCCTGCTCCAGTTTATCAATTAATTTAAACACATCCTGTGCTGCCTCTTCATTCAGTTCTGTTGTATTCATTGGTATCCTGGTCAGTTCAGCCGTAATCACCTCAATCTTCTTTTCTTCCAGCGCTTTTGCCATGTGGCCAAACTCTGTAAACGTAGCCCTTATAATAATATTTCCTTCACTGTCTTCTCCTATTTCCTCTAACCCATAATCAATCAGTTCCAGTTCAAGGTCTTCAACATTTAAACCATTATTTTTTACTTTAAACTCACCCAAACGGTTAAACGTAAATGCTACGCTGCCACTGGTTCCCAGGCTGCCCCCGCTTTTGGTAAAATGCATCCGCACATTTGCCACTGTACGGGTGGGGTTGTCGGTGGCAGTTTCTATCAATAATGCAACGCCATGCGGCGCATAGCCTTCGTAGGTTAGCTCTTCATAATTGCTGGTGTCTTTACCCATCGCCCTTTTAATAGCTGCCTCCACACGATCTTTTGGCATACCACAAGCTCTTGCATTGAGGTAGCACCTTCTAAGCGCCGGGTTATTGTCGGGGTCAGGACCAGAAGACTTAACCGCAATGGCTATTTCTTTTCCTATGCGGGTAAAGTTCTTTGCCATTTTATCCCAGCGGGCAAACATGGAACTTTTTCTTACTTCAAATATTCTTCCCATGGCTTTACATTTTCTGTTATTAGGTTAGCGGCAATCAAACCGGATTGCAAATTTAGGGAAAATCATTTTTTCTGTATAATTATGATGAAAGCAAAAAATGTCCATCATTTAAAAATCCGGGATTAGCCATCAGCCCCTTAAATATTTAATCATTAATTTTAACAGGTATGATTCAGCCGCTTTTACAGGTACATAATTTATCCATTGATTTTATTGCAGCGGGCGTTGAAAGCAATGCTGTAAAAAATATTTCCTTTGCCGTTAACCCTGGCGAAATACTCGCCATTGTTGGTGAATCAGGTTCAGGCAAAACTGTTACCGCTTTATCAATATTGCAATTGCTTTCCGGGCAGGTATTAATGAAAGGCCAACTATTATTTTCAGATAAAAAGAACCCCACCGTGGATCTTCTAAAAACATCTGCCAAACAAATCAATGCTATCCGGGGGAAAGACATAGCGATGATTTTTCAGGAACCAATGACATCCCTGAACCCTGTATTTACCTGCGGGCAACAGGTAATGGAAGCCATCCGGCTGCAGCAGCATATTTCTTTAAAAGCAGCCAGACAAAAAACCATCGAACTGTTTCAAAAAGTAGAGCTTCCAGATCCTGCCACATTAATTAACCGGTATCCGCACCAGCTCAGTGGCGGACAAAAACAACGGGTTATGATTGCCATGGCCATTAGTTGTAACCCAACGTTACTAATCGCAGATGAACCCACCACTGCACTGGATGTAACCGTACAAAAAACCATATTGAAATTAATAAAACAACTGCAGCAACAAATGGGCATGGGTGTAATTTTCATCACCCACGATCTTGCCCTGGTGGCAGATATTGCGGATACTATATTGGTTATGTACAAGGGTGAAATTATTGAGCAAGGCAAAACAAAAAAGTTATTACAGCACCCGCAGCAAGCCTATACAAAAGCCCTGCTGGCATGCAGGCCAGGCCTGCACAAACGGGGAGAGAAATTGCCTGTTGTAAATGATTTTTTAGGGAATAATAAAAACAACCAGCCTGCGGTTTACGCAGGTATTTTGCGTGATGAAACAGTTATAAATAAAACGATTTTACCGCCTGGTTATAACACCCATCCTGAAGAAGAATTAACTGAACCAATATTAAAAGTTGAACACCTCAAAGTTTATTATCCCGGAAGGCGTTCATATTTATTTGGAAAAATACCTGCACCATTTAGAGCAGTAGACAATGTAAGCTTTACAGTTAATAAAGGTGAAACGGTAGGCCTGGTGGGAGAAAGCGGGTGTGGAAAAACAACTCTAGGAAGGGCAATTTTACAATTAAAGCCCATCACATCGGGAAGCATAATTTTAAATGGAAAAAACCTGGTAGCATTACCTGCTAAAGAATTGCAAGCCATTAGAAAAGAATTACAAATAGTTTTTCAGGATCCTTATGGATCGCTTAACCCACGATTGATGATTGGCGATGCCATTATGGAGCCAATGAAAGTACACGGTATTTTAAATAACAAAAACCAACGCAAAGAAAAAGTAGTGGAACTTTTAGAAAAAGTGAATTTAACTGCCGCACAATTTAACCGTTATCCACACCAGTTTAGCGGCGGGCAAAGGCAACGTATTTGTATTGCCAGGGCGTTGGCACTAAACCCTTCGTTTTTAATTTTTGATGAAAGTGTGAGTGCGCTGGATGTGAGTGTACAGGCACAGGTATTAAATTTATTGAACGATTTAAAAAAGGAATATGGTTTTACATCCATTTTTATATCTCATGATCTTTCGGTGGTGCGGTACATTTGCGATAGGGTACTGGTTATGAACAAAGGAAAAATTGTGGAAGAAGGAACTGCTGATCAAGTGTATTTTTCTCCTGAAAATGAATACACAAAAAAACTGATTGACGCAATTCCCGGAAAATCGATTGCTTTTTAAATTATGATCCATACATTAATCTTCATCCTCCATTCTACTTTTAAACCGGTAACCATGTGCATCTGCTTCAAAAAAAATACGGGCACTTTTATGAAAATTAAATAGTACTTTTTTTAGCTGCTCCTGAAATTGTTCCTGCATGGGTGTATCTTCTTTAATTTTTTTATCGGTCATAAAGCATAACTTATCATTACTGCTAACCTGTTTTACATTCTCCGGTTGCAAGCCACTAATGCCCATCTTCCAGTCGTCGCCTTTTTTTACACGGTATTTAAAAAAATAAACAATGCCCCTTTTTGTATTGTATTTAGCAGCTTGTTTGGAAACAAAAACAATACTGTCAATGGAAGTATAATTTTTATTAGCCACCAGATAACTGCGTGCCATAGCCAACTGATTTTTGTATTGAAGTGGAAATTTATCTGTCTGGTTTATTTTCTCAAGTTTTGCATACAAAAAACCTCTTGTGCGGTCTTTTGCGGCCAGTGCCATTAAAATACTATCGGCCACGGGCTTGTTATTACGCAATAATAATACGGCGGCATTCATAGAAATATTATCTTCTCTGGATCTAAGTAATTTATTAAAAAATTTGAGCACATTGGTATTGCTGTCATAAAAAGGAATTAATAAAATAGCGTAATTCTCCAAAGCCGCATTGTTAAAATTACCCGGATAATTTTTGGCCGGTATTGCTTCATTCTCCTCATCCCAATCCTCTTTAATTTTATTATCAGCCAGTTTTTTTTCTTCTTTACCCTGTTGTTTTTTCAATACTATTTTTGCATCAAAATAAAATTTATTAAAGAAACTTCCGTACTGCGCTGCTTTTATATAGCCACTATCAACAAGCTTAACCAGTAGGGATGTTACAGGTTCTTTGTAATCTTCCAATGAGGTTAACTGCAATAATTCAGGGTACAATAAAGCGGCCAGTTTTAACGAATCTTCCAACGTTTCAAACAAACCTTTATAGCCATATTCCTTTTCAAATACCGGGGGATCCTGCAACATTATTTCTTTAAAAACCTGGATGGCTTTGGTAGATTTATGCCTTGCCAAAGCTTGTATTACTTCATTTTGAAAAATACTGGTATCGGCAGTTTGCTCATAAATTTTTTTCAGATAGTTCACTACCACAGGGTTTGCAGAATCTTTAATGTAGCCCAGTTCTGCAATCAATTTTGTTTTGATGGTAAAATAATCCTTGTCCGTAGAAGAAAGTTTTTGTAAGGCATTCATTATTTTAGGTATGCCTTTTTCGCCATAATAAATATTGGGGAGATATTGCACAGCCTTTGCGTGTATGGCACTGTCTTTACTAAAAAGATCTGTAAAAAAACTATCCAGGTTATTTGTAAAAATATTTCTACCGGCATTTTGTTCCGGAGCAAATCCTTCAAAAAAACTATGGATAAAATTACTTTGCTGGTTTAATGTATCACCCATGGTAACCAGGTTAAAAAGATAATTGTTTTTTAGCAGGCTAAGCCGGTTGATGGTTCTGGAAGAAGCTGTATCTCTTAGTGTAAAGGAAAGTCCTCTCACACCATTGTTTAGCACAAAAGAATCTTTTCTGTATACTAAAAGGTCATTTTTTTCCGTGTACTTTTTTAGTTCATCCGTCCAGAATCCGGCAGAGTCTTTTACATAAAAATAAATAGGATAGGGCTGAATACTTACACCAATCATTTCGCCGGTTGAATCGCTTTTAAATACTGCATTACGGCTTTTTGGCCAATAACTGTTGTAGGTTGAATATTTTTTACTGCCGGCTACTTCCCTTGATACCTGTTCCAGCTTTGCACGGTAGCCCTCATCAAAATCAGGCGCAACAGGAGTTGTTACGGTAAAGTGCATAAAAGAATCCGTATATATTTTACTGTTGGAATAATGATAAGGTGTAAAATGAAATGAATTAAAATAATCGCTAAAATCTTTTTTAATATTTTTACTGCGGGCAGCAATAACGAAATACTGCGGTCCTTTTATGATGTAGCGGGCTGTTACAAAACTACCATCCTTCATTTTTTCTTTTACATCAAGGCAGGGATAACCATTAAAAGAACTTACTGTTCGCTGGAGTTGTTTTGCAAAAAAATCAGGCGAACGAAATGACGCTTCTACCAGTTTAAGCATAAAAGTATCCTCATCTAAAAATTTAAAATTATACACCATTTTTTTTACGATAAGGTACCCATCGCCCGATGCTTTATCGGTAGCTTCATACTCCCAGCGATCGATATCATCGCTGTTACTGAAGTCAACACTTTCTTTTGGCTGGTGTAATAATTTAACGGAAAATCCACCTTGTTTTGGAGAATAAATAAGGATACTATCCGCTAATTTTTTTAACCGGATAGAAGAAAAAAAATGATTGGCTTCTTCTCCTTCCGCATAATTTTCTTTACCGCTCATTTTAAAAATCAGTATTTCAAATGGAGTAACAAAAATATTATAGCGTTGCAGGTCGCCGGTTCTTGTTTTGTTGGTAAGGTCAAATCCCCGGTAGCCACTTTTTTCAATACGCAGCTTCTTCACAATTTTTCCGGGAATATTTTCATACAACATACTATCCACTTTTTTCATCACCTGGTCTTCACTTTGCCCGAGAAATGCTGCGTGGGTTTTTATCCTGGTAACCAAATAATAACTACCATTGCTCATATCAGCATATTGCCTCCTGTCGAAGCCCTGGTATTCGTCGGTCATTTTAAATAAAGGCCCTGGCATATCCACACTAAAAAAACCGTCCTCAGCCTTTCTTTCAGAAAATATAACCGGCACTTTTAATTTATCGGTTTCGTCTTTTTTTTCTGCATCCCGGTCAGTCATTTTTATAGGCCGTAACCGGTAGCCCATTTTACGCAGCAGCTCTATAACCCCTCTGTCGCCCGGTAAATGAGCCGCACCTACTCCTACAAAAAGGCTGCTTTTTTTTAGAATGGTATCAATCGAATTTGCCTGTACTTCGTTGCGCCGGTATAGAAAATTCTCTCTGAAAGCAATTGATCTTTCCGTCATGATATCCAATGAATCCATCAAATCCAGGTCTCCCCTCCGATATGCATCCTGCATTTTTTTGGTAATATCCCCAATCGACTCACCGTCTGTATCAACCGGCTTTTTATTTTTTTCTGTTGCCATATCTGAATAGGCCTGCAATACAATTTTTTCGGTTTCGTAAAAATCTTCCACACCTGCCGAACGTTTACCCAATTTTTTTCCGGTTTGAAAAATATACATATCTAAAAATGTATCTTCTTCAAAATCTTCTTTTGCTTTATAACTCCGGTACAGTAAATTATTGACGATGGTAGGTTCGGTGGCCAGTGCAACTTTTAATTCATCGTCATAGTTCGTAATGCGAAAAGAATTTTCTGTGAGAAAATCATTACCAGGCGATTTTACAAAATTGGCGTAGTTCTGCTTTAATCTGTCGAGGCTAACCATTTGCCCCTGCCAAACATCCGGGTTTAATTCAAGCGCTACTGCATCCACATTTTTCATGGCAAAATAAAAAGAGTCGCTCAAATGAAACACCATCTTGTTACTTACATGCATAGTGCCAAAAAGATAGGAAGGCTTTTTTAAACCGTTGCCGGTAATTTCCCAAAACAAACTCGGGTATTTATTGGTCGTATTTTTTTGACAGTAACCTTGCATACCGACAAGCACTGCCACTAATATTGTCATTACCTTTCCACTCTTGTAAAACATACTTCTTTTATTAAACTTTACCGCTCACATAAAGGTCAGCACATTAACACATTTTACAAAATAATAAGTATTATTTAACGAATTAAAATGATGAATTTTTCTGGTTTTTGCAAGTAATAAAACTTAAATAAAATTGCTTAAAATTACTTAGCTTTGCCATCTTAAAATCATGCCGTAACATGATAAGTGCCTTTAAACGGCTACATATCTCTGTAATACCAACAGTACAAGGGCTGATTATCATTTTAAAATTTATTGATAAAATATGAAATTAAGTCAGTTCCGATTCGACCTTCCACTAAACCTTATTGCTCAAAATCCTACCAAAAGAAGAGAAGACAGCCGGATGATGGTAATACACCGCAAAACCGGGGAAATTGAAAACAGAAACTTCCGTGATATTATTGAGTACTTTGATGACAAGGATGTGATGGTTGTAAACAACACCAAAGTATTTCCTGCACGTATGTATGGACGCAAGGAAAAAACAGGTGCCAAGATTGAAGTATTTTTATTAAGAGAACTAAATAAACCCAACCGGTTATGGGATGTAATTGTTGACCCTGCACGCAAAATACGAGTGGGTAATAAATTATATTTTGGAGAAAATGATGAACTGGTTGCGGAGGTAATTGATAATACTACCAGTCGTGGCCGTACCATCCGCTTTTTATGGGATGGTACTGAAGAAGAGTTTAGAACCATACTTGATTTTATGGGCGAAACTCCTTTACCGAAATATATTAAGCGCAAGCCTGATGAGGAAGATAAAGAACGTTACCAGACAGTGTATGCAAAACATGAAGGCGCTGTTGCTGCACCTACTGCAGGCTTGCATTTTAGTAAAGAGCTCATAAAAAGACTCGAAATTAAAGGGCTTCGTTTTGCAGAAGTAACCCTGCACACCGGCTTGGGTACTTTTCGCCCGATAGAAGTGGAAGACCTTAGCAAACATAAAATGGATGCTGAATATTATGGTATTGATGAAACGGCTTGCAGCATCGTTAACAAAGCAAAAGCAGATGGCAGAAGAATTTGCTCTGTTGGTACCACCACAATGCGGGCAATGGAATCTTCTTTTACCGCTCAAAAATTATTGAAACCTTCCGAAGGCTGGACGAATATGTTTATTCATCCTCCATACAATTTTTCCATTGCAGATGCTTTAGTTACAAACTTTCATTTACCAAAAACAAGCCTGCTGATTATGACCTGCGCTTTTGCCGGTTATGACGTGGTGATGGAAGCTTATAAAAAAGCAATTAAAGATAAATACCGTTTCTTTAGTTATGGCGATGCTATGTTGATTGTATAATGATACATTTTTCAATAAAAAAGGGCTGCATATTTTGCGGCCCTTTTTTATTAAAATACTTTTTATACGCACCGGAAACAAATTATTAAAGTAATATTTCATTCAGGAAGGGCAAAAAATAGGGGTGAGATAAAAATCTCTCCCCGTTTTAAATCCAATATCCTATGAAAAACCAAATTTATAACAATTTTTTACAACAGAAAGTTGCATTGGAATTATGATTATTTATTTAAACATAGTACAATTTTCGCTTTAGCTGCTTCCACACTAACTTTTACTATTTACTGAAGAATAACTAACTTGGATTATTAAACAATAATACTATGCCAACCATACAACAATGGCTGAATGAATATGGAGAAAGCCGCCAGGATACTACCAATAAAACTATTAACTGGATTTGTGTACCGGCCATATTTTTTGCCATTGTTGGCTTTTTGTACAGCATTAAATTACCTTTTGTAATAACGGGCCATCGGATAAACGTAGCGATGATAGCATTTGTGTTTATG